>NZ_JBSFFY010000025.1:0-109355 GCF_053596315.1 Streptomyces sp. NPDC001732 | reverse complement strand
ACATGCACAAGGTCATCGAGGAACTCGTCGACGACGGCGACTACCTCGAAATCCACGAACGCTGGGCCACCAACATCATCTGCGCCCTGGCCCGGATGGACGGGCAGGTCGTCGGGATCGTGGCCAACCAGCCCCAGTCCCTGGCCGGGGTCCTGGACATCGAGGCGTCCGAGAAGGCCGCCCGCTTCGTCCAGATGT
Source organism: Streptomyces sp. NPDC001732 (assembly GCF_053596315.1). Taxonomy (NCBI): domain Bacteria; kingdom Bacillati; phylum Actinomycetota; class Actinomycetes; order Kitasatosporales; family Streptomycetaceae; genus Streptomyces; species Streptomyces sp. NPDC001732. Next base: position 109,157 of record NZ_JBSFFY010000025.1, on the reverse strand, counting down.
GTGATGCATTCAACATCCCCATCATCACTCTTTTGGACGTACCCGGCTTTCTGCCCGGGGTCGACCAGGAGCACGGTGGAATCATCCGCCACGGGGCGAAGCTGCTGTACGCGTACTGCAACGCCACGGTGCCGAGGATCTCGCTGATCCTGCGCAAGGCGTACGGAGGTGCGTACATCGTCATGGACAGCCAGTCCATCGGGGCGGACCTGACCTACGCCTGGCCGACCAACGAGATCGCGGTGATGGGTGCGGAGGGTGCGGCGAACGTCATCTTCCGTCGGCAGATCGCCGACGCCGAGGACCCGGAAGCCATGCGCCGCCGCATGGTCAAGGAGTACAAGGCCGAGCTGATGCACCCGTACTACGCGGCCGAACGCGGGCTGGTCGACGACGTCATCGACCCCGCCGAGACCCGCGAGGTGCTGATCGCCTCGCTCGCCATGCTCCGCAACAAGCACGCCGACCTGCCGTCCCGCAAGCACGGCAACCCCCCACAGTAAGCAATGAACGACGGGGCGCGGCGGGACCGGTCCCGATCGGGGGGTCGTACCGCCGAGTCCCGTAGCCAGGAGACATTTGATGGTCAAGCAGGACCGTGCGGCCCGCACACGTCAGTCGTTGATCCGTGCCGCCGCCGAAGTGTTCGCGCGGGAGGGCTTCGTGCCCGCCTCGCTCACCGCGATCAGCCGCCGGGCCGGGGTGAGCAACGGCGCGCTGCACTTCCACTTCGAGAGCAAGAAGGCGCTGGCCCGAGCCGTCGAGGAGGAAGCGGCGCAGACCGTGCGCGGCATCACCGGGAAGGCGCGCGACGGGGAGGGAGAAGGCCTGCGGATGCTCATGGACACCACGCACGAGCTGATGGGCCGGCTGGCCGACGACATCGTCGTCCGGGCCGGTTTCGAGCTGGGCGGCGACCCGGCCCGGGGGGAGGATTCCCTTCTGCGGCGCGAGTGGCAGCAGTGGATCGAGGACATGCTGCGGCGCGCCGAACAGGAGGGCGGACTGGCCGAAGGCGTGTCGCCGGGCGATGCCTCGCCCGCCATCATGGCGGCGACCGTGGGCTTCGAGGTGCTCGGCGGTGAGGACAGGGCATGGTTGTCGGAGGAGACGATCGCCGGGTTCTGGGAGCTGGTGCTGCCCGGTCTGGCGGCCGGGCGGGAGCAGCCGGTGACGGCCGGGGCTTCCGGCCGCAGGGTCGTCAGGCCCGCGCAAGCAACAGACTGATCACGCTGTTTTCAGGCTTCGTCGAGAATGGATCTTGCTGGATACCCCTCCTCGCCCACCGGGCGAGGAGGGGTCGTTCTTTCTGTGCCCTCATCAAATCTCCAGGTGAGGAAGGATTTTGAGCGTCAAGAGCGAGTCAAAAGAAACAGCGCGTTCGGTTTGATATTGACAAACCGTACGTCCTGTTTTTTACTCGAGGTACTTCGGAGCTCATGATTCATGCACGAACAGGGGAGACGGCGTGGATATCGATGTACTGGGCGCGTTGGCCGTCCGTGAGAACGGGCTCTCGGTGACGCCGACGGCCCCGAAGCCGCGGCAGGTCCTGGCCCTGCTGGCGCTGCACGCCGATCAGGTCGTGCCCGTGGCCACACTGATTGAGGAGCTCTGGGGTGACCGGCCGCCGCGCAGCGCCCGTACGACCCTGCAGACGTACGTACTGCAGCTGCGGGACCTGATCGCGGTCGCGCTGCGGGAGGACCCGGAGGGGGTCGGGCCCCGTTCCGCCAAGGACGTGCTCGTCACCACGCCGGGCGGCTATCTGCTCAACACCTCCGGCGGCACCAGCGACGTCCGCGAGTTCGAGCGGCTGGCCGGACTGGGGTACCGGGCGATGGACGCCGGTGACTTCCCGGGCGCGGCACGGCAGTTGGGCGACGCGCTCGCGCTGTGGACCGGCGCCGCGCTGGCCGACGTGCAGACCGGGACGCAGCTGGAGATGGAGACCCGGCGGCTGGACGAGACCCGGCTCTGCGCGCTCGATCAGCGCATCGAGGCCGATCTGCGACTGGGTCGGCACAGGGAGCTGCTGGGCGAGCTGACCGTGCTGGTCAGCCGCTACCGCACGCACGAGAACCTGCACGGTCAGTTCATGCTGGCGCTGTACCGCTCCGGGCGCCGCAGCGAGGCGCTCGACGTGTACCAGCGGCTGCGCTCCGTCCTGGTACGGGAGTTGGGGTTCGAGCCGTCCGCCGGGCTGCGGCGGTTGCAGCGGTCGATCCTGATGTCCGGTCCGGAGTCCGCCCTCGACCCGGCCGCCGCCGGCGGTGGTCGCGAGCGCCTCAGCCGGGTCGGCTGAGGGGAGGGGAGCGAAGATGCAGGCCAGATCGCAGCGGACCCGGCAGAGGCTGGTTCGCGCGGGCGCGGAGATGTTCAACCGGAACGGCTACGCCAACGCGACGCTGGGACAGATCGCCGGGGCCGCCGGGATGACGAAGGGGGCGCTGTACTTCCACTTCGCCTCCAAGGACGGGCTCGCGGACGCGGTGCAGGAGCGGGGCCGCGACATGTTGCAGGACTTCATCCGGGAGCACTGGGAGGCGGGCGTACCGCCGGTGCAGGTGCTCATCGACATGACGCACTGGCTGGCACGGACGTTCCACGACGATCCGGTCATCCGGGCCAGTTTCCGGATCACCAACGAGTGCACCGGGCGGCGGCCGCCCGTCACCGACTTCCACCAGGCGTGGATCACCGAGGTGCTGCGGCTCCTCGGCCAGGCCCGGGAGGCGGGCGCGTTGCAGGACCGCGAGGTGGGGGACGGGCCCGAGGCGCTGCTGTCCGCGACGGTGTGCGGCATCGGGGTGCTGGCCGGCACCGGCATGTCGTACCCGCAACTCGGCGACCGGGTCGCGGCGTTGTGGAAGCCGCTGCTGTCGGCGCTCGTGCCGCCCGGTGACGTGGCGCGCTACCGCACCCGTCCGCCTGCCGCTGCCGGGAACCCCCGGCCGCAGGTCGTCGCCAGAAACCCCCACGCGCCGGTGCCCCCGGCGGACGCCCCCCGGCCGGTGCCCGCGGCAGGCGGCCACGCCGCCGGGCCCGCGACGGACGTCCCCGCCCCGGTGACTGCCGCAGCCGCTCACGCACCCGTGACCACCGCGGGCGCTCACGCTCCGGTCGGTGGTGTGAACGGCGATCCGGCGGTCACCGCCGGGAGTCCGGCCGGGGAACGGGCTGCCTGAACGGGCCGCCTGAACAGGTTGCCTGAATGGGGCGCCTGAACGGGCTGCCCGAGAGGCCGTGCACGGTGACACGGCTCGCTCGTACGGAGTAGTCGCGGGGGAGTGCTCCCTCCCGGGGACCAGCCCACGGCTGCACATTTCAGCACGGACGGCGATAGCCGCCGGTCGGACGCGCCTTCGATACTTCTTTCGTCGGCCAGCCGGGACGGACACTTTGGAGCCCATCCATGCCCCATGAACGTCAGAATTCCCTCAGGGCGGATGCTGCCGCGCCGCCGCCCGACGTGGTGACCGAGGTCGTGGTGGTCCTCGCCGACGTACTGCGGCTGAAGCCGGAGAAGATCGACCCTGGGCAGACGTTCCGTTCACTGGGGCTCGACTCGCTGCTGACCGTGGAGTTCGTCGCCACGGTGAATGCCCGGTACGGCACGGCCGTCAAGGCGGCTGCCCTGTTCGACCATCCGACTCCGCTGGCCTTCGCCCGGCACGTGGCGAGCGAGCTGGGGGCAGGGGGTTCCGGGGACGAGGCCGTGTCGCCGTCCGGTGCCCGGCGCCCGGCCGTGATCCAGGCCCAGGGGCCTGCACCCGTCATGCCGGGGCCGAGGCCCGCCGTGCCGATGTCGATGCCGATTTCGGTGCCGCCCGTGTCGGTGTCGGCCCCCGCCTCCGCGCCTCCGCCGCCCGAAGGTCCGCTCGCCGCGTCCGCGCCCTCCGGGATCGGCGCGAGGGAGATCCTCGACCACCTGCGCGAGGAACTTGCCCGCATCCTGTGCTGCGACCCGTGGGACATCGACCCCACGGCCGCGTTCAACCTCCTCGGCGTGGACTCCATCATCGGCGCGCAGTTCGTGGCGGTCATCAACGACGCGTACGGCATGGAGGAGCGGGCGGTCGCGCTCTACGAACACCCCGATCTCGCCGCGATGGCCTCGCACATCGCCCACGTCACCACGGGGGCGACGACCACGCCGATGGCCGGGGCAACGGCCGTACCGGCGGCGGAGCCGGTCGCGGAGGCAGAGTCCCCGGGGCTGCAGGCGTTGCTCGACGCGGTGCGCGACGACCGGCTCTCCGTCGACGAGGCGCTCACTCTGCTGCCCAGGCGGGCGTGAACGGGCGGAAGGCAATGGACGAACGAGAAATACTCACCCGCTTCAAGGCCGGCACCCTGGAACGGGGGCAGGCCGTGCGGCTGCTGGCCGGACTGGAGGCCGCATCCGGCCCCGCCCCGGAGCCGGTCTTGCCGAGGGCCCCGGGCGCGGTGACACCGGAGGCCCACGACCGGGTCCCGTCGCCGGGCCCCGGTCCGGTACGCCCCCGGGCGGGGACGGCGGTTTCCTCGTCGGCTCCTTCGCGGGTTCCGGCGCAGGGCCTGCCGCAGGTCCGCCGGGCCGGTAGGGCCGTGGACGTCGAGGACCGGTTCGCCGTCGTCGGGATCGCCGGGCGCTATCCGCTCGCCCCCGACCTGCGCGCCTACTGGCAGAACCTGCGCGAAGGGCGGGACACCTCGTCGGGCGCGCCGCTCTGCCGCCCCGGCGCGTCGCTGCTGAGCGCGGGGCAGCGCGGACACTTCCTGGACGGGGTCGCCGACTTCGACGCGGACTTCTTCGGGCTGACCGACCGGCGGGCGAGGCTGATCGATCCCCAGGAGCGGCTCTTCCTCGAAACCGTCTGGGAGGCGCTGGAGGACGCGGGCTGCACCGGCACCCGGCTCGACGCCCTGACCGGTCCGGGCGGCGCGCCGCGCGGCCTCGGGGTGTTCGCCGGGGTCAGCGCCGCCGACTACGCGCTGGTGGCCGCCGAGGCATGGGCGCGCGGCGGGCGGGAGATGCCCGAGAGCGGCCATTGGAGCGTGGCGGGCCGGCTCTCCGGCCTGCTGGGACTGAGCGGGCCGGCGCAGGCCGTCGACACCGCGGAGTCCTCCGCCCTCGTCGCGGTGCACCTCGCCGTCGGCGCACTGCGGCGCGGGGAGTGCGCGGCGGCGGTGGCCGGCGGGGTCGAACTGCTGCTGCACCCCTCGCGCGGCCGACAGGGCGTGGGGGAGGGCGTGGGCGCCGTGGTGCTCAAGCCGCTCGCCCGCGCGCTGGCCGACGGCGACCATGTGCACGCCGTCGTGCGTTCCACCTCTGCGGGCACCGGCTCCGGGACCGGCGCACCCGGGCTGCGCGAGACCCGGGAGACGACCGCCTGCCGGGTGGGCGACGCCGGGGCCGTCACCGGTCTCGCCGCGCTGACCGCCGCCGTGCTCCAACTGCGGTACGGCGTCCTCGCTCCCGCCCGGGGCGAGGACACGGCCACGCCGTGGCCGAGGCCCCGCGACGCACAGGGGCACGAGCTGCCCCGCACGGCCGTCGTCGAGATGACGGGCGGGGGCGGGCCGTTCGACGCGTACGCCGTTCTGGAGGAGTTCGTACCGGCCCGGCACCCCGGGGCCGGGTCCGTTCGTGCCGACAGGGGTACCCGCGCCGATGAGACCGATGCGACCGATGAGGACAGGGAGCGTGGCGGGACCGGTGACGCCGCCGGACGCGACGAGCTGATCCTGCTCTCCGCGCCCACCCCCGGCCATCTCGCCGCCACGGCAACCAGATTGGCCGACTGGCTCGCCTCGGACAACGGCAGGAGCGGGGACACCACCACCGGAGACGAACGAGTGGCGCTCGTCGATGTGGCCCGTGCCCTGCGCGCCGGCCGTGAGGCACGTCCCTGCCGGATCGCGCTGCTCGCCCGCGACATACCCCAACTGGTCGGCTCACTGCGGGAGTTCGTCCGAAACGACATGGGCGGTACGGACGGCGAGGGCGCGCACGGAGCGGGTGACCGCAGCAGTGGTGTGCACAGCACTGCTGGTGTGCGGTACGCGGACCTGCGTACCGGCGGGACCGATCCGCTGGGCCTGGGTGACGTACCGGAGACCCACGACTACCTCGGCGCGCTGTGGCGGGCCGGGCGCGTCGAGCAGCTGACGCGCCTCTGGCTGTCCGGTCTCGCCATCGACTGGGCCGCGCTGGAGTCCGGGACGGGCGTCGGCGGAGCCCTGGTGCCGCTGCCCCCTTCGGCGTTCCTGCGACGCCCCCTGTGGCTGGGGGGCCAGGAGGGCACGGAGGAGAAGGGGGCACCCGGATGACCGGTCTCTCGGTGGTGGAGCGCCCCGTCGACAAGTTCGCACCGGCCCGGTCCGAACCCGTCAAGCTGTGGTTCTGCCCCAACGACGAGCTCACTCCGGGGATCGCCGCCACCCTGGCCGCGCACTGGCTGGACGAGCACGAGCGGGAGATCGCGAGCCGGTTCCTGTTCGAGCGCGACCGGCGTCAGTACCTCGTAGCCCACACGCTCGTACGGCGGGTGCTGGCGCTGGAGAGCGGTGTGCCCGAGGCGGAGGCCGTGATCTGGCGCTCCTCGCGGGGGCGGCCGTTCCTGCAGAAGCCGGTGGAGGGGCTGCCGCGCGGCGGCCGGGAGCTGGACTTCAACCTCTCCCACGCCCACGGCCACAACTTCCTCGGCGTGGTCCGGCGCCACCGGATCGGGGTGGACGTGGAACGGCTCGACCGGGGCGACCAGGGGTTCGACGCGATCGTGGAGACCTTCGCGCCCGAGGAACAGGAGTGGGTGGGCCGGGCGGCACCGGGCCGCCCCCGGGACCGCCGGGTGCTGCGGCTGTGGACGCTGAAGGAGGCGTACTCCAAGGCGCGCGGGCTGGGGCTCGGGCTGCCCTTCGACAGCTTCGCCTTCACTCTGGCCGAGGACCGGGGAGTACAGGGCTTCCGCCCGCCCGAGAACGAGACCGCGCTGCCGTGGCGGTTCCTGGAACTGGAACCGGTGCCCGACGTCCTGGCGGCCGTGGCCGTGGCGGCCGACGCGGACATACCACCCGTCTTCCATCTGCACCACGGCTTTCCGTGGGACCGTGGCGCGCCCCGGCTGCTGGCCCTGCCGGAACCGGTCGCCATGGCGGCGTAATGGCGGCGTAGGGGGCGAGGACAGGGGGTTCTTCGGGGTTCCGGGCGGTGGGCGGACCGGCCGACGATGGGTGCGCCCACGCACGGACCGGCCACCGGCCCGTGCGAGACAGCGCGGGCCGGCCGCGACGTGTTCGTACCCGCGCGGGCCGGCCGCCGACCGAGGGAGCCCCTTCTGTGACCGTGCCGTACACACCGCCGCGGGCCGCCGCGACAGGCGCCCGGGAATTCCGGGACGCCATGGCGTTGCTCGCCGCGCCCGTCACCGTCGTCACCACCGCGGACGGCGACGGGAGCCCACGGGGGTTCACCGCCAGCTCGGTCACCTCCGTCTCCCTCGACCCGCCGCTCGTCCTGGTCGGCGTCACCCGCGGCTCCGGCTGCCACCAACCCCTCCTCGACCGGGGGGAGTTCGTCGTCAATGTGCTCGGCGGCCGGCACGGCGCACTGGCACGACGCTTCGCGACCACCGGCACGGACCGGTTCGCCGACGGGGAGTTCGAGGCATGGCCCGGCAGCGGTCTGCCGTACCTGCCGGACGCGGCCGTGCTGCTGCGCTGCACCCTGGCGGACGTCGTGCCCGCGGGCGACCACGACCTGCTGTTGGGCAGCCCGGCCGAGGTGCGCACGAACGGCTCCAGCGGGGCTCTGGTCTGGTACCAGCGAGGCTTCCATGTTCCTGTGCAGACTTCCCAGGAGAGAACGGCGGCCATCCGGGTGGCCTGACGACGTGGGGGGTGCCGGTGCGGCTGGCCCGGCGGGACGCACAACTCGACCTGCTCGACCGGAACCTGGTGACTGCCCGGCAGGGCGGGGGCGGTGCGGTGCTCGTCACCGGCAGTCCCGGCACCGGCAAGAGTGCTCTGCTGCGGGTCTTCGCCGAGCGGGCCGGGAAAACGGGTGCGCTGGTGCTGGACGCGTCCGCCTCACCGGCCGAGACGGATCTGCCGCTCGGCGTCGTGGGGCAACTGCTCAGTGGCGCGGGACCGGACGCCGAACGCCATCGCGCGGTGCCGTCGCCGCTCCGTTCCCCCACCCGGCCGGCCGGGCGCGGGAAGCCCGCCGACGAGCCGGCGGTGCTCCACGAGGCCCTGCGGGAACTCGCCGTGACCGCCCCCGTGGTGGTCCTCGTCGACGACGCGCACCACATGGACGAGGTCTCCGCCCGGTGCCTGCTGTACGTGTGCGGGCGGCTCGCCGCGAACCGGGTCCTGCTGGTGATGAGCGGCCTGCCGCGGTCGCACTCCGGGCCCCCGTTGCCCCTGCCCCTGGCCGAACTGCTGAGACACCCCCGCTGCACACCCGTACCGCTCACGCCCCTCGACGAGGACGGCGTCGCCGCGTTCCTGGCCGCGCCCCGGGGCGGGGGGATGGACCTGCCGACGGCGCGGCGGCTGGCCCCCGACTGGCACCGGTTCACCGGCGGGAACCCACGACTGCTGTGCGGGCTGCTCGACGACCACCGGGACTGCGAGCCGGTGCGGCCGTCCCGCCCGGTGGCGGGCACGGCGTTCCGGCGGGCCGTCACCGGCTGTCTGCGGGGTGCCGGTGCCCCGGCGGTCTCGGCCGCGCGGGCCCTGGCCGTGCTCGCCGACGCGGCGACGCTCACCCTGCTCGCCCGGCTGCTGGAGATCCCCGAGCGCGCGGTCGGCCCCCGTCTGGCCGAACTCGACGCGATCGGACTGCTGGACGGCGGACGGCTGCGCCACGAAGGGGTGCGGGCGGCCGTACTGGAGGAACTGTCCGCCCGGGAGTCCAGCCGGCTGCACACCACGGCGGGCCGGATGCTGTACGAGAACGGCGCCGAACCGGCCTCGGTCGCCCGCCACCTGGTCGCCGCGGACACCGCCGGTGGCGGACCCGGCCCGGGGTGGGCCGTACCGCTGCTCGCCGAGGCGGCCCGGCACACGATGAGTTCCGGCGGGGCACGGCAGGCCGCGGAGTTCCTGCGCACCGCCCATCGGGCCGGTGGCCGCGAGGGGGCCGGGCTGTTGACGATGCTGGCCCGTGCCGAGTGGGAGGCCGACCCCGCGGCGGTGATCCGGCATCTGCCCGCCCTGGAACGGACCCTCGGCGCCCGGTGGCAGACGGCCGAGGACACGGTGGGAGCGATGGGACTGCTGCTGTGGCACGGACGCCCCACCGAGGTGGTACGGGCCCTGCCCCGGGCCCCGCACCCCGACGGGGCGGACGGGACGGACGGAACCAGTGCACTGGGCGGACCGGCCGCGGCGCTGGCGTACGTCTATCCGGGGACGAGCCTTGGACCGTTCCCGCCCGGCGCTTTCCTGCACGGCGGCGACGATGCCGGGCCTTCCCCGCACGGGGCTTTCCCGCACGGGGGTGCCGGTGCCGGGCCTTCCCCGTACGGTGCTGACGGCCCCGGACCGTTCCCGTACGGCGGTCACGGAGGCGGGCCCTCCCCCCAGGGCGCTGACGGTGTCGGCGCGGACGAGCTCCGGGACGAGGCCGCCGAGCGGGTGCTGGCGTCGATCGTCTACGACCACGCGCCTCCCGCACCCGTCACCGCCGTCCTGTCGGCGCTCCTGCACACGGGGGAGACCGGGCGGGCCGCCCGGTGGTGCGGGTTGACGGCCGGCGGGGACCGGACGCGGGCCACCTCGGTCCGCCGGGCGGTGGTTGCCGCCGCGGCGGCCGTGGTGCACGGCCGTACCGGTGCGTACGACCTCGCGGCCGAGCACGCGGAGCGGGCGCTGTCGCTGATGTCGCCGGGGGCGTGGGGCGTGGCCATCGGAATGCCGCTGTCCGCCGCGGTGCTGGCGGCGACCCGGAGGGGCGCGTACGAGGAGGCCGTGCGGTGGCTGCGCGTCCCCGTGCCCGCCGCGATGTTCCGCACCCGGGCCGGGCTGCACTACCTGCTGGCCAGGGGGCACCACCAACTGGCCGTCGGACGGCCGAAGGCCGCACTCGGCGACTTCCACGCCTGCCGGGACATGCTGGCCGGGTGGCGGCTGGAACCGCGGGGCGCCGTCGACTGGGCCACCCCGGCGGCCGATGCCCTGCGGGTGCTGCGCGGGGAGGACGCCGCGAACGGCGACCCGATCGCCGCACTGACCGAGGCCGAACGACGGGTCGCGGTACTGGCGGCCGACGGCTGCACCAACCGGGCCATCGCGGCCCGGCTGTACGTCACCACCAGCACGGTGGAGCAGCATCTGACCCGGGTCTACCGCAAGTTGTGCGTGAAGTCGCGCGGGGACCTGGCACACCTGGTGGCGGCCCGCCCGCACTGAGAGGGGCTCCCGGTGCGGGCGGAAAACGGAACCACCGGACGGTCCGGAAGACTGCGGCGGCGGCACCGGCCGGACGCCCTCGGATCAGTCGGGTCGCCCGCCGAACTGCCAGTCGTGCACCTCGACGTCGGCGTACCGGTCCCGGGTCAGGACGGCGCGTGCCGTGTCCGGGTCCGGTGCCCGGAGCAGCGCGGCCGTGCCGAGCCAGGCGGTGCCGTCGTCGGACAGCAGCGGCCCGTAGGCGATCAGCTCGTCCCGGCCGGGCGGCACCGCGAGATCGGCGGCCTCCCCCGAACCGAGACCGAGCACCAGGTACCGGTTGCCGCCGGTCCGGCCGCCGGGGAAGTCCCACATGGTGCGCCCCAGTGTGTTGCGCCACCGCCGCAGCAGCACGTCCCGGTAGACACCGGCCTGGTAGTTCGGCTCGTCGAAGGCGAACGCGCGGGCGGCGGCGGGATCGGGCAGATCGACGATGTGCACGCTGCCGGTGGGCGGCCCGTCGGTACCGGCGAAGGTCGGACCCCGGGCGATCATCTCCTTCTCGTACCGGTCCATGTACGACCAGTGCTCTTCCGACAACGTGCCGCGCAGCGGCATGGAGCCGGACCGGTCGCGGTGGTAGCAGAGGAATTCCATGACCCCAGGATCTCTTCGAGGGGGCGGCACGGTCGAGCGGGTTTCACCGCGCCGGCCGTGCCCCGGCGTCCGTCAGCGGCGGGCGCCCGCCGTGCACAGGCCCCGGCCGTTCTTGCGGCCGAGCAGGCCCGCGGACACCAACTCGTCCAGGACCGCCGCCGGTTCGTGCTCGGGGGTGCGGAAGAACTCGTACAGCCGGTTCTGGATGGCGAGCGAGACGTCGAGGCCGATGGTGTCCAGCAGTGCGAACGGGCCCATGGGGTAACCGAATCCGGACCGGATCGCGTGGTCGGTCTCCTCGATGTTCACGTCGTGCCGTTCCAGCAGGGCGAGGGCCGCGCCGAGGTAGGGGAACAGCAGGCTGTTGACGATGAAGCCGGTGCGGTCCGGGCACGTCACCGCCGTCTTGCCGAGGGTGCGGCAGAAGGCGCGCGCCGTCGCCAGGGTCGTCGGGGCCGTCGCGTCCGTGTGCGCCAGCTCCACCAGCTTCATCACGGGCGCCGGGTTGAAGAAGTGGATGCCCACGACGTCGGCCGGGCGGCCGGACGCCTCGGCGCACGCGGCGACCGGGAGACTGGACGTGGTGGTGGCCAGCACCGTGCCGGGGGCGCAGATCCTGCCGAGCGCCGCGAACATCGCACGCTTGACGTCGAGGTCCTCGGCGACCGCCTCGACGACCAGATCGCAGTCGGCCAGCGCCGCCATGTCGTGGGCACCGGAGAGGAGTTCACGGGCCGAGTCCTTGGCCTCGACGGTGACCCGGCCCCGCCGCACGCCCCGGGTCAGGGAGTCGGCGACGGCGTCCAGCGCACGCTGCGCCTTCTCCGGGTCGCGGGCCACGAGGACCGTGGGGTGTCCCGCCGTGGCCGTGACCTCGGCGATGCCGCGCGCCATCGCGCCGGAGCCGAGCACACCCACCCGGCGCACCAGCACACCGTCCGGTTCGCCGGGGCCGTCGGCCGGGCGGCCGAGCACGGCACCGGTCTCGTCGTAGGTGTGGAAACCCTCGCCGGTGGTGCGGCCGAGCCGCCCGGCCGCCACCAGCCGGCTGAGCAGCGGGGCGGGTTCGAAGGCGCTGTCGCCGGTGCGCCGCCACAGCTCCGTCAGCACGGCGTGGGCGGTGCCGAGACCGATGCGGTCGAGCGTCTCCAGCGGGCCGGCCGGCAGTCCGCAGCCCAGCCGCATGGCGGTGTCGATGTCGTGCCGGGTGGCGTAGCCCTCGTCGAAGAGGACGACGGCACGGTTGAGGAAGCCGAGGACCAGGGCGGTGGCGTCGGCGGCGGGCCGGGCGCCGACCGTGACCGGGGTGAGCCCGGCCGAGGCCACCAGCGCGTCCACGGCGGCGGCGGTCTCCGGGGAGGTCAGGGCCGTACGCACCGGTTCGACGGGGCCGCCGGTGACGGGCGGGGTGAACAGGCGCAGCCCCGCCACGTCGGCCGGCCTGCCGGTGGCGACGGCCAGCCGCGCGACGGGCAGCGCCGCCGTGGTGGTCAGTACGGGGGTGCCGGGCGGGCAGACCGCGGTGATCCGGCCGAGCACATCGGTCTTGACGGCGAGGTCCTCCGACACCGCCTCGACGACCAGACCGGCCGCGCGCAGCGCGGTGTGGTCGGCGGTGAAGGTGACGTCGGGACGGTCGGGGCCGTCCCCGGCGGCGGTGGCGGCCTTGAGCCGCCCGGCCACGCGGGCCAGGACGTCCAGGTCGGTGTCCACGGCGACGACGGTGTGGCCCGCCCCGTGCAGCAGGTGCAGGAGTGCCTCGCCCATCGATCCCAGGCCGACGATGCCCGTCACGGGCGTGCTGCTCTGTCGTGCGGTCGTCATGAGGTCCGCGCCTCCTCTTCCCGGAACCGGTTGATGGCGTCGATGTGCTTCTCGCGCATTTCCTCGTCCCGGACGCCGAGCCCCTCGCGCGGGGCCAGGGCCAGCACCCCGACCTTGCCCTGGTGGCGGTTGCGGTGCACCTCGTACGCGGCCTGGCCGGTCTCCTCCAGGGAGTAGACCTTCGACAGGGTCGGGTGGATCTTCCCCTTGGCGACCAGGCGGTTGGCCTCCCACGCCTCGCGGTAGTTGGCGAAGTGCGAGCCCACGATCCTCTTGAGCGACATCCACAGGTAGCGGTTGTCGTACTCGTGCCTGAACCCCGACGTGGAGGCGCAGGTGACGATCGTGCCGCCCTTGCGGGCGACGTAGACGGAGGCGCCGAAGGTCTCGCGGCCCGGGTGCTCGAAGACGATGTCCACGTCCTCGCCGCCGGTCAGCTCGCGGATGCGCTTGCCGAAGCGCTTCCACTCGCGCGGGTCCTGGGTGTGCTCGTCCTTCCAGAACCGGTAGTCCTCGGCGCCGCGGTCGATGATCGCCTCGGCGCCTATCGCCCGGCAGATCTCCGCCTTCCGTTCGCTGGAGACCACACAGATCGGATACGCGCCGCCCGCCAGCGCCAACTGGGTGGCATACGAGCCGAGTCCGCCGCTGGCGCCCCAGATCAGCACGTTGTCGCCCTGCTTCATGCCGGCGCCGTTGCGGGACACCAGCTGGCGGTACGCGGTCGAGTTCACCAGGCCAGGGGAGGCCGCCTCCTCCCAGCTGAGGTGCTCGGGCTTGGGCATCAGCTGGTTCGACTTCACCAGCGCGAGCTGCGCCAGGCCGCCGAAGTTGGTCTCGAAGCCCCAGATGCGCTGCTCCGGGTCGAGCATCGTGTCGTCGTGGCCGTCCGCCGACTCCAGCTCCACCGACAGGCAGTGCGCCACGACCCGGTCGCCGGACCGCCACCGGTTCACCCCGGGCCCGGTACGCAGCACCACCCCCGCCAGGTCGGAACCGAGGACGTGGTACGGCTGGTCGTGGCGGGCGGCGCCGGGGAACCGCTTGGCGTACCGCTCCAGGAAGCCGAAGGTCGGCATCGGCTCGAAGATCGACGACCACACGGTGTTGTAGTTGATGGCGCTCGACATGACGGCGACCAGGGCCTCGCCCGGACCCGGTTCGGGGGTCGGCACGTCCTGGAGGTGCAGCGACTTGCGCGGGTCCTTGTCCGCGGAGGCCATTCCCTCGAACATGCCGGTGTCCTCCTTGCGGACCACGGCACCTCGATAGCTCTCCGGGAGCCGCAGACCCGCGAAGTCCCGCGGCGTCGCGTCCTCGGAGAGAAGAGCACTGATGATCTCGTCCACGTGAATTCCCTGATTCTCTTGAGAGCCGAGGAGAGCGAAGCGGGCCACTGTCCGCCCAGCGTGGGGCACCGCACCGCCCACGGGGCACCCCTGTCAGCCCCCTGAAGACGCGCGCCCGGTCTAGGGGGCGGTTAGGGGAGGCCCGGGAGCGGGGCGCGCACCCATCCTGTGCGCAGGCCCCACTCGGACCAGATGTCGGATCGACCATCGGATCGGAACGTCGGATCGGACGGCGGACCGGAACGTCGCACCGGACATCGGACCGGAACATCGGATCGGCTAGGAGAACTCATGACGGGAATTCCCGGCGACAACCCCTGGTTCAGGAACTACCGGCCCGCTCCCGACGCGCCCGTACGCCTGATCTGTCTGCCGCACGCCGGCGGGTCGGCCAGCTTCTACTTCCCAGTGGCGCGGGAGCTCTCGCCGCAGGTGGAGGTCCTGGCCGTCCAGTACCCCGGCCGGCAGGACCGCCGCACCGAACCGGCCGCCACCGACCTGGAGGCGCTCGCCGACCGGATCGCCGAGGCGCTGGAACCGTGGACGGACCGGCCGTACGCGCTGTTCGGGCACAGCATGGGCGCCGTCGTCGGCTACGAAGTGGCCCGCCGGACGGAAGCCGCGGGCCACGGCCCCGTCGAACTGTTCGTCTCCGGCCGCAGCGCCCCCTCGCTGGACCGCGCGGACGCGTGGTACCCGAACACCGACGAGGAGGTCGTCGCCGAGATCCGGAAGCTGGACGGGACGGGAGGCACGCTGCTCGACGACGAGGAGACGCTGCGCATGATCCTGCCCGCGCTGCGCGCCGACTACCGGGCGGTGCGCGGCTACCGCCACCGCCCGGGTCCGGCCCTGGACTGCCCCGTCACCGCGTTCACCGGCGACCACGACCCCAAGGCGCGGGTCGAGGACGTACAGGCATGGGTGAACCACACCCGGTCGGCCTTCGGCCTGCGGGTGCTGCCCGGCGGCCACTTCTTCCTCGTCGACGAGCAGGAAGAGGTGCTCCGCACGGTCCGGGAGCGGCTGACCCGGACCCCGGTGGCGGCATGACCGTGTACTCGCCCGCGCCGGGCGGCACCGGAATCCTCGGCACCGGCTCGTACCTGCCCGAACGGGTCGTCACCAACGAGACGGTCGCCGCTCGGGCCGGGGTCACCGCCGAATGGATCGAGCGCAGGACCGGCATCCGCGAGCGGCGCCGGGCGGCGGACCACGAGGCCGCTTCGGACCTCGCGACCGAGGCCGCCGTGCGGGCCCTGGCCGATGCCGGGGCCGGCCCGGCGGACCTCGCCTGGATCGTCGTCGCGACCTCCACCCCCGACCATCCGCAGCCGGCCACGGCCGCGTTCGTGCAGCACCGCATCGGCGCGCGCCGGGCGGCGGCCTTCGACGTGAACGCCGTGTGCACCGGATTCATCGCCGCACTGCACACCTGTTCCCGGCTGCTGGCCGTGCCCGAGACCGACGGGCGGCGGCGCCTGGGGCTCGTCATCGGCAGCGAGGTCTACTCGCGCATCATCGACCCCACGGACCGCAGGACCGCACCGCTGTTCGGGGACGGGGCGGGCGCCGTGGTGCTCGGCCCGGTGCCCGACGGCCGGGGGCTCCTGGGCACGGGCATGCGCACCGACGGCCATCTGCACGAACTGATCGGCGTCACCGCGGGCGGCAGCAGGAAACCCGCGTCGGAGAAGACCGTCGCCCGCGGCGACCACTTCTTCCGGATGCAGGGGCGGGACGTACGGGCCTTCGTGGAGCGGGAGTTGCCGGACGCCGTCTCGGGCACCCTCGACGCCTTCCGGGTCACGGCCGACGAGATCGACCACTTCGTACCGCACCAGGCCAACGGCGAGATGCTGCGGAGCGTGGCCGCCGGACTCGGACTGATCTCGGCACGGGTCCACCTCCCGGTCGAACGGCACGGGAACACCGGGGCCGCCTCGATCCCCCTGGCACTCGACCACGCCCGCCGCACGGGCGGGCCGGTCGACGACGATCTGGTGCTGCTGGCGGGATTCGGCGGCGGCATGACCCTCGGAACCGCTCTGCTGCGCTGGGGCCGTTAGGGCGCTTCCGACAGGGGCGGCCCGGCCCGTTTCAGCGCCGCAGATACCGCCGCAGGGCGTCGGCCAGGCCCTGGTTCCACGTGTGGAGGTGGGCGGCGCGGCGGGCGTTGACCTCGCAGGAGTACGACGAGCCGTCGTGCAGTACGAGGGTGACGAGCAGCCGTGTGCGGCGCACGGTGCGGCAGGTGACGTCGGCGATCTCGGGCCAGGAGAACTCGGCCTCCACCTCCGACCGGTCGGGGTCCTCGTCCCCCGCCCCCTGGGACGGGGCACCGGTCCGGTACAGGGTGAACATCACACCGTCGGCGTCCACCAGGATGCTGGATTCGGCGTCCGCGGCGATGAACACCTCGTCCTCGGCGGCGGGAACGTGCGGGGCGGGGACATGCGGAGTGGGGACGGGTGAGGTGGGAGCGTGCGGGGCGTGGGAGGGTTGGGGTGGCAGGTCCACCCGCGTCGGTACGTACGTGGCCGCCTGGTCCGCCGGAGCCGGAGCCGGAGTGGGAGTCGGGGCCGGAGTCGGCCTCGGAGCTGGAGCTGGAGCCGGGATTGAAGTCGAGGCCAGCAGTTGGCGAGGGTCGGGGGTGGGCGCTTCGCCTTCCTCCGTCCGTTCCGCCGGTGTCTCGAACCAGTCCAGGAGCTGGTCGGTCGTCGGGCGCCGTTCCGGTTCCTTCGCCAGGCAGGCCGCCGCCACATGCCGTACCCCCTCGGGCACGACGTCGAGATCCGCGGGTTCGTGCACCGTGCGATACATCATCCCCATGGGCGTCCCTCCGCCGAACGCGCTGCCGCCCGCCGCCGCGACAAGGACCGCTCCGAGGGCGAACACATCCGCCGCACCGGTGACTTCGTCGCCCGTCGCCTGCTCGGGGGCGAGGAAACCCGGGGTGCCGAAGGCGTGGCCCGTCGCCGTCAGACGGGTCGACTCGAACGCCCGTGCGATGCCGAAGTCGAGCACCCGGGGACCGTCGTCGGCCATGATGATGTTGCCGGGCTTCAGGTCGCGGTGGACGAGCCCGCACCGGTGGATGGCCTCCAGAGCCTCGGCCAGACCGGCCCCGAGCGCCCTCAACGCCCTTTCGTCCATGGGCCCTTGCGTACGGAGGAACTCCGCGAGCGTGGGCCCGGGGACGTACGCGGTGGCGAGCCAGGGCGCCGGGGCGTCCGGATCGGCGTCGACGACGGGCGCGGTGTGGAAGCCACCGACGGCACGTGCCGCGGCGACCTCGGCGAGGAACCGCTCGCGGAAAACGGGGTCGGCGGCCAGTTCGGACCTGGCCACCTTCACGGCGACGGCCCGCCCGCCGCGGGACCGGGCGAGGTACACGCTACCCATCCCGCCCTCGCCGAGCTTGCGTTCGATGGTGTACGAGCCGATGCGGCTGCCGGGCGCACCGAGCGCCCCGCCCCCTGTACTCACGCGGTCCCCCACAGTCCTTTCCGCCGGCCACCCCGGCCGATCCCCGCCGATGCGGTGGAGGAGATCGTCTCACCACCCCGGTCCGGAGAACGAGGAGGGCGGGAGGTCAGGAGGGCCTGGGGGCTCCGCGTCAACAGTGATTACGGGGGCGGACACCTCATCGCCTCCCCGGACGGGACGATCACCAAGCGTCGCAAGACGGGCCGACCCGAGCGGACCCGACCGGGGCGGGCAGGTCCCGGGCGGGCAGGTCCCGGGGCAGCCGGGCGGTCAGGGCGTCGATGCGGCGGGACAGCGCCTCCTGCTCCCGGCCCAGTTCGTCGACGCGGCGTCGCAGCCGGGCCAGTTCGTCGCCCGGGTCGGGGACCGCCGTCGGGGTCGGGGCGGACAGGGTGGGGGCATGGTGGAGGATCGCCTCCATCCGGCCGCGCAGCGCCGGCCCCGGCTCGATGCCGAGCGTGCCCCTCAGCCGACGGCGCGCCCGCTCGTACACCCCCAGTGCCTCGGCCTGGCGGCCCCCGCGGTACAGGGCGAGCATCAGCAGGTCGTAGAAGCGCTCCCGCAGTGGGTGATCGGCCGTCAGTTTCTCCAGCTCGCCGGTGATCTCGCCGTGCCGGGCGCAGCGCAGGCTCGCCTCGTACAACGTCTCCAGGGTGGTGAGCCGGTTCTCCTCCAGCCGGTCGGCCTCGGTGGCGCAGATCTGTCCGGGACCGCTGTCCTGGAGGGCGGGCCCGCGCCACACGGCCAGGGCGCGGCGCAGCAGTTCGGCGGCGCGGCCGGGGTCGGAGGCGAGCATCGCCCGGCCCTTCGCGGACAGACGGTGGAAGCGCTGGACGTCGGTGGTGGCCGGGCCCAGGTTCAGCAGATAGCCGGCCGGCAGGGTACTGATCCACTCCCGACCGCTGTCGACCGTGCTGCCGCCCGCCGTGCCGCTGCTCACGGTGGCGTCGCCGTCCGTCGTGCGGCCGGGGGACGGAAGCAGCCGTCGCAGTCGGGCGACATGGGCCTGGAGGGCGTTCGCGGCGTTGGCCGGGGGACGGTCGCCCCAGAGTTCGGCGGTCAGCCGGTCGCCGGGCAGGAGCTGTCCGGCGTGGACGACGAACGCGGAGAGCAGGGCGCGTTGTTTGGAGCCCGGCGGGACGATGCTCGCTCCCGTGAGCGGGTCGTGCACCTCCACCGGTCCCAGCAGCCGGAACTCGATCCCGCCGTCGTCCGTCGCGGCCGGGAGAACCGGCGCCGTGGACGGCGGGGCGAGTTCGAGCACGGCCATCACGGCACCTTGCGGGCGGACGTGGCGAGAGCGAGCGCCCGCCGGGCGTCCTCGGTAATCCGCCCGGTCAGCGCGGCGGGGTCGGGCTGGAAGTAGAAGTGTCCGCCCTCGAACAGGTGCAGACCGAGGAAGTGTTCCGACCGGTCCGCCCAGCCGGCCAGCCGGGCGGGCGGCGCCGCCGCGTCGCCGGTGCCGCCGAAGACGGACAACGGTACGGGCAGGGGCGCCGGGTCGGGAACGGGCCGCCAGGTCTCCACCAGCCGCAGGTCACCCCGGATGGCCGGGCCGAACAGCTCCCACATGTCCGGGTCCTCCAGGACCGCGGTGGGCGTACCGCCCATCTCGGTCAGTTCCCGGCGCAGCCCGGCATCGTCGAGCAGGTACCGCTGGGTCCCGTCGCCCTCGGGGCGCGGCGTCCCACGTGCCGAAAGCCCCAGCCAGACCGGCGGGGTGCGGCCCTCCGCGAGGAGCCTGCGGGTGAGTTCGTAGGCGACGAGGCCACCCATGCTGTGGCCGAACAGGGCGTAGGGACCGGTGAGTTCGGCATCCAGTTCGGTGAGGAAGTGGTCCACGAGCTGGAGGGCGTCCCCGATGGCGGGCCGGTCCGCCAGCAGGCCGCGCCCGGGAGCGTCGACGAGACGCACCTCCCAGTCGGCCGGGAAACGGTCGGGCCAGTCGCGGTAGAGCAGATGGGAACCACCCGCGTGGTGGAACACGAACAGGCGCAGCTCCATGCTGATTCCGTCTCCGTCTTGGGGCCGTGGTCTACGGTCGGAGTACCGGACCATAGTCGATGCGCGCGAATGGTGATCATTCCTCCGGCCCGGTTCGAGCACGTGTGCACTTCCCCTGGACGGAGGGCGCACGGCTGAACGACTACGTTCCAAGCACGCCCCGGGACCGCCCATGAACACAACCGCCCATGACACGGCCTGTCCTGGTGCTGCGATGTGGAAAGCCCCGAACCCGCCCTCGCCGCCTCGGATCTGCACGTGGTGATGTGCTGTGCGATGTGCACCATTACCTGTACACGGTGCTGAGCTGCGCTGTTGATGGGGAGTCGAACCCCGCGTTGCTCTTCACGCGCCCGGAGTGGGCTGGAAAACCGCCGGCCCTCGGTGTGTGCACGCCTCCGAAGCTGCTACCTGCTCCACATCGTTCCAGCCTGCTGGACTGCTCAGTCCAGCAGGTCGACCTCCCAGTTCGTACGCTGGATCCGCACATCGACCTCGCGGATCTCCCGGGCGAGTGCATCCGCCTGATCACGCAACTCGGCGACCGGAAGCGCGGAGAGCATCATCAGCTCGGACCGAAGTTGCCGGCCGTATCCCCGCTCGCCCTTGCCCGCCGCCGCGTCCGCCGCGGCGGTGACCACGGAGTGACGCAACCGCAGGACATCCCGGTGTGCGAGGGCATCGGTGAGCGTGCCGTCCGGACCCATCTCCACGGTGGCATTGGTCCGGTTGATCCGCCGGATCAGCGTTTCCAGAGTGTCCAGCACCTCACCGGCCTCGGCCAACAGCTGAGCTGCGTCCTCGGCGGGTGTCTCCCCTTCCTGGTACCGCGCACTGTCGACGACCCGCGCTCGCAGCTGTTCCACACGGCGCGCCGCTTCTGCACGTTCTGCCAGTGCCTCGGCAAGCTTCACTGTTTCCGTCTCTCCCTCCATGAGCCGTCACAAGTATATGAATGCGAACCAACTCATACGCATCTGGTTTTTGAGCCGCTGGAGCCCTGACCAGCCACCTGGCCAGCCACTGGAGTGCCGGTGCGGGTCCGGCGCAGAAATCCGGTGCCCGGCACCAGGCCCTTCGGGCAAGAATGCGCACATGGACAACGCGGCGGGGTTGGCGGGGCGTTTGATGACTGCGGCGCGGGTGGCGCAGGCCTCGGAGGCGGACCACGACTGGCACGCCTACTGGGCGTTGGTCCGGGAGACGGCGAAGGGGGAGAGCGGGGAGACCGCGTTGCGCTGCGGGTCGGGGTTGCTGCGGTCGGCCGACGTCCTGGAGCGGAAGGTGGGCTGTGATCTGGTGGGAAACGCGGCCGACGCGCATGAGTCCCTGCGTGGCGAGGCGGCAACCGCCCTGATGGCGCTGGCCGAGGTGGAGACAGAGGTCTGCGTGCTGTCGTCCCTCGTTTGCGGCCTGGGCCGGGTGCAGGACCCGCGCGCCGTTCCCGTGCTGGTAAGGCTTTCCGGACACGAGGACGCCGCCCTGCGGCGTCAGGTCGCCTCGGAATTCACCTTCATCGACAGCGGACTGCCCGACGGGCCCGATGTCCGGGCGCTGATCCGGCTCACCCGGGACCAGGACCCCGAGGTCCGCAACTGGGCGGCCTTCACGTTGGGATTCCAGCTGGAGCAGGACACGACCGCCATCAGGGATG
Source organism: Streptomyces sp. NPDC001732 (assembly GCF_053596315.1). NCBI lineage: Bacteria > Bacillati > Actinomycetota > Actinomycetes > Kitasatosporales > Streptomycetaceae > Streptomyces > Streptomyces sp. NPDC001732. Next base: position 87,800 of record NZ_JBSFFY010000025.1, on the reverse strand, counting down.
CGCTGTGGAGGTGCACCACCGATGAGTGCGGCGAGGTCCGGGAAGAGGGTGCGCGAGGGCTGGCCAGACGGCACGACCCACGGGCCGTCCCGCTGATCGCGCACCTGCTGGACTGCGACGACGGGTCCCACGTCTTCACCCTCGACGCAGCGGCGATCCTGGGCGCCCCCGAACTCCTGCCGGCTCTGGCCACCCATGAGCCCGACCCGCCCGAAACCGACCGGGCCATCGCGGCCTGCGACCCGGTGCGGCGGGCCCGGATGGAGGACGACGCCTGGACGGTCGTCGTGGAGTTGGAGCGGCTGCGCTCCGACCTCGGCGCGGCGCTCAGCTCACCGCGCTACGAGTCGGTGCACTGGATGAAAGTGACCCACCGGGAGACGGTCGACGCAGGCTACGACGTGGCCTCACTGCTCACCCGCGCCGGCGGGGACCCGGTGCGGGCGGCCGAGCTGGTGGTGGCCGACCTCGTGGCTCAGGGCAACCCACGGGACGGCGCACCTGGCAGTAGCGTGAGGACGTGATGGCCGAGGGCGAGGCGGCAGACAGCGAAGCACTGGTCGGCGGCATGGTGAACGCGGGCGCGGTCTTCCGTCGCGGTGCCCTGGTGGAACGTCCGGCGCCGCGCACCGCGCGCGCCCTGCACGCCCACCTCCTCGCCCTTGAAGAGCACGGTTTCGACGCGGCGCCGACCCCGGTCGGGCTCACCGCGGACGGTGGCCTGCAACGCTGGGACCGCATTCAGGGATGGCTTGCGGCCCACCGCGAGACGTTCGTAGCCGCCCTGTCGGACTGACCGGCCGTCGGCCGGCACGGCGATCGCGCGGATGGGTACGGCGATCGCGCGGGCGCGGACACCGGTCCCGCACGGGGTGCGGGACCGGGCCGGGGGTGTTGTGTCAGCCGGTGCAGGTGACCTTCACCGCGGATATCGCGTGGTGTTCGTAGTGGTTGTCCTCGCCCCGGTCGTGCAACCGCACGGAGAGCTTCTGGGCGTCCACGGCGAAGGTGCCCGGCACGTTGTACCAGGTGCCACGGCGTTCCGCCTGGCGGACGGTGAAGGAGCCGACCAGGTTGTTGGTCCGGGGCAGGAAGCGGTCGTAGACGGTGTAGTAGCTCGGGTTGCCGCCCACCTGCACGATGTTGGAACTGCCCGGAACGTGGACGGAGACGCTGCACTTCCTGGCGGTGGAGGGCAGGTCGAACAGCCAGGTCGCCGAGCCGCCCGAGTCCTTGGAAGAACTGCCGGACATCGGCATGGACAGGTACGTCCCGTCACAGCCGGAGCCGCCGTACCCGCCGGAGTGGGTGGCCCAGCCCTCCTTGCCGTCGGTGTAGTAGCCGGACTGCTGGAAGCGCTGGGTGTCGCACTCGGGTCCGGACACACCGCTGTACACCACGGCGGGGGTCGACCTGGGCGCCGTGTCGGTCGAGGGGGCCTTGGCGGAGGTGTCCGAGCCCTTGCTGCCGGAGGTGCTGCTGCCGGTGCCGCTCTTCGAGGTCCGGTCGGTCCCGCCTCCGGTGGACTTGGTGTCCTTCGTGTCCTTGGACTTCGTGCCGGTGGTGTCGTCCACGGGCTTTCCGCCGGCCCCCGTGTCCGTCCGGACGTTCCCGGCCGGGCCCTTGTCGCGCCGGGCCGAGGCGTCTCCCCGGTCCTTGGCCCCGGCCGGTCCCTTGCCCTGGGGGCGGTCGGGGTCGGTGCCCGGGACGTAGCCGCCGGAACTGCCGTCGTCCTTCCACGCCGCCGCGGCTTCCTTGCTCTTCTTGTCGGGCTCGTCCTGCTGGGCCCCCGCCACGATGAAGGGGGCCGCCAGCAGCAGCGCGCCGGCGAAGGCGGCCGCGACCACCATCGGGCGCGAGATGCGGCCGGGACGTTCCGGTGAGTCCTCCTTCCCCGCCGAGCCCCCTGCGGGGGGACTGGACGAGGCCGCTGCGGAAGCGGTCGCCGTCGCGGCGACGGCCGTCGTGGTGGAGGCGGTCGCGGTGGCCCGCTCGGCGGCGGCCGACCCGTCGGGAGTCGACTCGGGAGCCGATTCGGGAGCCGATTCGGGGGTCGCCCCGGAGGAAGCGGAGGGAGCCGAAGAGGTCGGGGGAGTGGAGGAAGGTGCCGGTTCCGGGGTGGTCGATGCCTCCGCCTCGGCGTCGCTCTCCGCAGCCCCCGACGAGGTGGAGACGGCGGGTGCGCCCACGGACACGGAGGCGGCGCTCAGCCGGGCGGCCTTCCGGGCCGGCGGTGCCTCCTCCTGGGCCGCCGCCGCACCGCCGCCGTCCGGCTGCTGCTCGGGCTCGGACGTGTTCCTGCCGATGGAGACCCCGGCCGCGTGCACCACTGCCGGGGTCTTTGCAGCGGGCTCACCGGTCTCGCCGGGCTCCTCCGGGCCGGACTTCGAAGCGGTCGGCGTCCGCGCTCCACCGCTGTCCTTGCCACCGGCCGTCGTGTCGGTGCCGCTCTCCGTCGACGTGCGGGACGACGACTCGGACGGTGCGCCCACGGCCTCTCCCCGACCGCGAGCGGGCTCGCTCTCCTCACCGGATCGCTCTCGCTCCACCGATCGCCCCTCTCTCCCTGCCATTGGTCCTTCTCATCCCTTCACTCGTTCTTCGGCGGGCTTCACCCCCGGTCCCGCCACAGTGTCTGACGTTGCGTCAGTGTTCGTAGGCCTGGTTCTCGCTCTCGGCGGTCAACCACGCGATGGTGCGCTGGAGATGGTCCCCCTGACGCTGGAACGTTCCGAACTCGTCCCGTTGCAGGTTCCGCACCCCGAACTCCGTACTCAGATGGGAGTCCAGCACCTGCAGGAGGGGGAACGGGCCGCTGGCCACGGGGCCGGACATCAACATGTCGTCGGCTTTGAAGAGTTCTTGCTGCTCGATGTTCTCGCAGACCTTCTCGATCAGCTTGTCGATGAAGACGGATTCCTTCTGCGCGGCGATGAAGTGATTGCCGTAGCCGCCGGTGCGCAGCAGATGTGCCGCCGCGATGCGGATCTGGTCGTCGAAGGGTTTCTGCGTCAGCTGGGCGACGTCCGTGCCGTTCACCCTCGCCATCTCGGTCAGCGCCTTCCGCAGGCTCTTCTGGTCCCGGAGGAGTGGGCCGAACACGGGCAGGTCGTTCTCGCGGAGCTTGGGAACGTTCGGCCCGAGGTCCACCGTCCCCGGCCCCAGGTCCACGTCGGCGTACACACCACCGTGCATCTTGAGGATGCTGTACCGGGCGAGGTCGGAGGCGAACGGGTACGCCCTGCCCTTGCTCGCCACCGAGTAGGTGGCCGACAGGCGCGGGTCGACGGCATCCTCGATCGTCCTGCGCATCAGTCCCGCCGTGACCCGGATCCTCGCCCCGCTGGAGAAACTCAGCTTCGTGTTCCCGTCCGTCCACAGGTTGGTCTTCCAACCGGCGCTGTTGGCCTTCTGGGTCCAGTCGAAGATGTTCGTGAGCGCGGCCGCGGGGATGTCCCCGCCGATCCAGATGAAGTGGAGCTCGCGCGGGATCTCGGGCGGAGCCGGGATGGCGGGGAGCATCGCGACCAGTGTGCGCAGATCCTCCAGGTAGCCCGGCTGGGGGTGCTGGTTCTCCAGACGGCTGAAGAGCAGATCCACGGCGTCCTTGTCGTGCCGTTCGATCGCGGTGAAGAGGTACGCCTGCACCTTCTCCTTGTCGTCGGGACGCAGGACCTGTTCGGTGCCGTCGTTGTTCGTGAAGGCGATGTCCAGCGTCGACTCCGGTTGCTGCTGCGCGGTGTTGTCGGGGCCCGGCGTCATCGATACGGGCTCGGCCTGCGCGGCCTGCCGGTCAGTCTGCTGGTGGGTCTGCTGATCGGCCTGCTCGGTCTCCGGGGCGTTTGTCACCGGCTCGGGAGAAGTCACCTGCTCCGCACCGTCCTGTGTGCTGCTCGGGGGAACGAAGTTGAGGGCTTCGAAGATCATGTCCGAGTACGCGGACGCGGATGTGGACGCGGACGGCTGGCTCTTCTGGTTCTCCTGGTCCGGGGCGGGTGTCACCGCGGAGTTGTCGTCGACGTTCTCGATGTCCTCGCCGGCCGTGAACCACCGGCCGCGGCGTCGGGTGGTCGGGTCCGCGAGAAGGCCCAGCACGCCCGAGGCACCTGCGGACCCGGTCGCCGGTTTCGCGTGACCGACCGCGACGTCGGGCGCGTACCAGAGGCGTCCCGGTACGGCGTGTGCCGCGTCCATCACGAGGCTGCGGCCGTCGGTCTGCCGGGGCTTTCCGGTTTCGCACGCGACCAGCACGACCGGGGCCGGGGGCTGTGCCGGGTCGCGCAACGTCTCCATGAAGCGTGCGAACTGGTCGCCGTCGACCACCAACGGCTTGTCGCCCGCCACATGGAGTTCGATGCCGTCCTCGGAGCCGTGCGCGTCGAAGAACAACGGGCTGACCGGCTTCTTCGCCCCCCGGGCCTGCGCGTCGGCCCGCCAGGGGACCTTGCCGGTCGCGGAGCCTCCGTCGGTGTCGAGGACGTACGTCTCGTCGTCCATGGCCCGGTGGTGCGTGAACACCGTCTCGTCCGGGTGGTACGTGGCGTAGAAGTCCTTGCGGGGGCCCCAGTCCTGCGGGTTGTGCGACGCGTACCCCAGGGTCCGGCCGTCGGCGCCACGGATCACCCGGAGGCCCTCGTAGACGCGGCCGTAGGAGATCCGGCGCCCGTCCTTGCCCGTGAGCACGGCGTCCGGCGTCGCGTTGCCGGACGTCCACGGCGGCAGCGGTCCGTCCGAGGGCCAGGAGAGCGGCGAGGGCGGCGCGGGGAGGTCGTCCCCGGTGAGGGACGACGTCGTCCGGTCGTTGGAGAAGAACTTCTGCGTTCCGGAGAAGGAGGCGCTGCTGCCGTGGCCGGTGGGATTCCTCCGCAGCGTGCCGGCGAACCTGCCCAGCCTCTCCCGCAGCGTGCCGGAGCGTTCGACGGACGGCGTGACCGGCTCGTCCGGGCCGGTCAGGGACGCGGTCTCCTGGTTCGCGCTCTCGTCGGTCACCCAGGCCAGGTCGATCCAGGTGTCCCGGGCAGCCTCCGTGGGCCTGAACCTGGCCGTTCCCCTCAGCGTGCTCGCCTGCTGGGACGGGTTCTTCCGCATCCACTCCCTGTTGTAGTTGTTCATCATCGTGTCGATGAACAACGGGCCCGTGATGCTGGCGACGTCCCGCTTCTTCATCTCCCCCTTCTTCGCCTGCCACTGGTCGTCCGTGAGCCCCTTCTTGCCCACGAGGTTGTCCAGCAGGTAGTTCAGGAAGGGGTTCTGCGGGTGGGCGGCGATGAATTGGTTGCCGTACTCGCCGCGCTCGTAGCAGTCCACGGCGGCATTGCGGATGTTCTCCGGGGTCAGCGTCGGGTCCGGGACCGGGGCCTGCTCCTCGATCGAGAGCTGTTCCGTGGTCGAGGACTGTGGCGCGGTCGTGGACCGCGTCGTGCTCGCGTTGCGGTTGAGCCAGCCGCGTACGCTGCTCTCGTCCCGGAGCCGGGGCCCGAGCATGGGCAGAACGTCGCCGTTCGGCATCCGTACGCCGTCCTGCGGCAGGTCGAGCCGGCCGGGCGCCAGGTCCACGTCCATGTACACACCGCCCTGCTCACGGAGGATCGTGTACCGGGCGACGTCCGAAGCCATTGCGTAACTTCTGTACTTCTGGCCCTTCTTGTAGAGATTCCTGGCCTTCGCCAACGGGTCCTTGAGGGAGAGGTCGTGCCAGCTCTTGTCGAAGAGCGAGGAGACGGAAAGGTTCTTGACCTGTCCGCGCTGTGCGAGTTCTTCCAGGAACGCGCGGTTGTTCTGCTCGCCGCCCTCGTCGGTCCAGAGCTTCATCTCCCAGCCCGCTTCAGCGGCCTTGGTCGCCCAGTTCCGGAGGTTCGTACGGGCGGCCTGGGTCATCTCGCCGCCCAGCCAGATGAAGTGCAGGTTCTTGGGAATCGGCTGCTGCTCCCCGGCACCGCCCCCCAGGAGCAGCCCGCTGGGTGCGGCGGACGACTGTTCCCCGGACGGGGAGTTGAGCAACAGCGCGTCGGTGTCGTGCCATGAGCCGGAGACGTTCGGGGCGTCCGGAGCCTTCGGCGTGTCCAGAGCGTCCAGAGCGTCCGGGGCGTCCGGGGTGTGCTCGCCGGCGGCCATCCACCGGCCCCGGTACCGGGTGTCCGGGACCGAGAGCAGCGCGAACACTCCGGTGTCGCCACTCCCCTCCGCCCCGCTCTTCGAGGCCACATGGCCGACCGCGACATCGGGCGCGTACCAGCGGCGTCCGGGCATGGCCTGTGCCGCGTCCGTGAGGAAACTTCCGCCGTCCGTCGACCGGGGGCTCGCGGTGTTGCAGGCGACCAGCACGACCGGCGCCGGGGGCTGTTCCGGGTCCCGCAACGTCTCCATGAAGTGCGCGAACTGGGCCCCGTCGACCTCCAGCGGAAGTTCGCCGCGGATGTGGAGCTTGACGCCGCTGCGGGAGCCGTGCGCGTCGAAGAAGAGCGGCTTCGGTGCCTTCTGGCCGGGGGGTGCGCTCGCGTCGGTGTGCCAGGGGACCTCGGGAGGCGAGGAGAGTTCGTCGGCGAGAGGGACGAACTTTCCGTCGTCCCTCTTCCGATAGGACTTGTAGGACAGTTCGTCCGCACGGTACTTGGCGTAGAAGTCCGCGCGCGGACCCCAGTCCGCGTCGTTGTGCGACGCGTATCCGACGACGGCCCCGGAGGCGTCGCGGATCGTCCGGAGGTTCTCGTAGACCTGTTCGTACGAGACCTTCCGGCCGTCGCTGCCGACGAGTTCGCCCAGGGACTTCGTGGCCCGCCCGGGAGGCTCCGACGACAGGTCGAGGCCGGCCGGCCACATCTCGTCGTTCGACAGGATCGAGGGCCGCGACCGCGTGCTGCCGGTCCGCAGGGTGAGGTTCCCGAGGGCGGTGCTCATGCGCCGGATCAGGGTTCCCCGCCCGGACGGCACGGACTCCGTCCGGGGAGCCTCCTGGTTCTCGCTCTCGGCCGTCACCCACTCCAGACCGGTCCAGTCCTCCCAGTCGGACAACCGGACACGGAATTGGGGACGCGCCGGGGCGAAGGAGCCCGCCGAGCCGACGGCATTCCGAAGGGGTTTGGTGTGTGCCACCAGCTGTTTCCAGATGAAGAGCGGGCCGGTTTTCTCGGCGACGTTCTTCTCCTTCATGGCCTTGTGCAGCGTGCCCCTGGTGTACGGGTCCTTGTTCTTGGGGTCCGGCAGGGCGTGCAGGACCCGCCTCATGAAGGAACTCTTGGGGTGGGCGACCATGAACTGATTGCCGAATTCCCCCCTCTCGTACGCCGCGACGGCGGCGTCCTGGACACGGCCCTCTATCGGGGCGTCCCCGTCGAGACCGAGGGTTTTGCGGACGCTGGCCGAGTCCCGCAGCAGCGGGCCGAACATCGGCAGGGTGTCGTCGCCCTTCGGCAGCAACAGGCCCTCGGGGGGCAGCACCACGGTTCCCGGTCCCAGGTCCACATCGAGGTAGACCCCGCCGTGCTTGTGGAGGAGCGCGTACCGGGCGACGTCGGACGCCATCGCGAAGCTGTCCAGCTCCTTCGCGGCTCGGTACAGGGCGGTTGCGTGGGGCGGGATCTTTTCCTGGGCGGGTCCCTTTTCCTGGGCGAACAGCTCCTTGGTCGACCTGTGCCGGACGGTGTCGGGGTCGGAGGCGACGAGGCTCTTCAGGAATTCCTCGTTGCTACTGCCTCCCGTGCTGTTCGTCCAGATCGAAATCTTCCACTCGGCTTCCCGCGCCTTTTGTACCCAGTTCTGAATATTGGTGCGGGCCGTTTCCTTCAGCGGGCCGCCCATCCAGATGAAATTGATCTCCTTGGGAACGGCGGTGAGCGGTCCGCTGCCGGTGCCCAGGAGGTGGGTCGGGGGAGCGGGAGCCGTCACGGTCTGGACCGGCGTGATTTCGGCGACCTCGGTGATCTCGGACGGTGCCGCCCCGGTGTCCTGGGCCGAAGAACCGGAGTCGGCGTTGAGCAACGCGTCGTCCACCCCGGGGGCCACGGCGGCCCGGTACAGGTCGTCCGCGAGGTGCAGCACCACGCCCTGCAGCCGCTGGTTCCCCTCCGTGAGCGGTTCCGCGGCATCGAAGGTCTGATGGTTCAGGTCCGCCCGCACCACGGTCACGGGAACCCCCAGCACCCGCGCCGCGAGCAGCGCCGTAAGGTCTCCGGCGCCGTGGTTCCAGCCGGCGTCCTTGCGGTCGCCGATCTGTTCGCCGGCCGGGCGCAGCAGTGCCGTGCGTGTCAGGGCCAGCCGTTGGTCCGGGGTCAGCCGGGCGGCCACGGCCTGCGGGAGACGGCCGCGCGCGTCGGTGTGCTCGACGATTTCCGGGGCACTGAGCACGACACCGGCGTCGGCCAACTCCTGTGCGGTGAAACGCTCCTGGGGGTCGATCGCGAGGAACGCCGCGAGTTCGTCGCGGTCCGCCGTCAGCCGCTCGGCGAGCCGCTGCTTCAACAGCGCGACGTCGGCCCCGGGAAGGCTTCCGGCCGGTGCGCGCAGCCCCAGTTCGGCGAGCAGCCCGGGGCGGGTCCGCTCGACCGAGCCGAGGAGGGAGCGGTGGAAGCTCGTACCGATGTCGAGGAGCGGGGATTCGCCGTGCGGCGGCTCCACGAGTTCGAGCACCTGGCCGTCCGGGGCCTTCAGTCCGACGGTCCGGCCCGTCTCGTCCTCGCGGTGGACGGTGTACGGCTCCGGGAGGGACCGCACATCGGCCGGGCGGACATGGCCCTCGGGCTCGGGCGCGGGCTGCCAGGGGGTGAAGTCCTGACCCTGGGCGCGCGGCCCGACGGCACGGAGGGCGGACGCCGTCGCCGTATCGAAGTTCGCCCGGACCAGGGCGAGTTCGCGGTGGGCGGCGGGCAACTGCTCGATCGCCCGGTCGTACGCCGACTGCGCCGTCCGTCGCGCGGCCCGCGCCCGGTCGAGCCGTTCGCGGGCCTGCTCGCCCGTCCGCGACTTCCCGGCCCGCCGCTCCTGGGCCTCGGCCGCCTCGACGGCGTGCCGGGCGGCCAGGACCGTTTCCAGCGCCGACCGGTATGCGGCGTCCGCCGCCCGCAGGCGCTGCGCCGCGCCCGCCGCCTTGATCTGCTCCCTGCGCACGAGGGCGGTCTCCGACAGGGGCCGGGTGCCGTCGAGCCAGTCCGCCGTCCGGGCGAGGACGTCGTCCCGTGCGACGAGGCCGGGCAGTTCGGTGAGGCCCGGCAGTTCGACGAGGTCGGTGGACCGGTGGTCCGTACGGGCGGCGAGGGCGGTGATGGCGTCGAGGGCCTCGGCGGGGGCCGGGTAGCCGGGGACCGCGACCGGCGGCTGCTCGGCGGCCGGGGCGGTCTCGGTGTCCTCGCTCCACGGGACCGGTGGTGTGCCGGTGGGGCGGGTCCCGCTGATGGTGTAGTGGTCGACGGCCTGCCAGGCGGCCCCGGACGCACCGGCGAGGCGCCGCTCGGCGGCGTCGAGGTCGCGACGGTGGTTGGCCAGGTCCTGGTGTGCTTCGGCGTGCCGGACGAGGGCCGTGGCGAGCCGCTGTTCCGCCGCGGCCACGGCGGCCTCCGTTTCGGCGGCGGCCTCCGTCCCGGTGGGAGCCCCCGTCGCCGAGAGCCGCCGGACCTCCTCGTGGAGGGCGGCCACCTCGTTGTCGAGCGCGCGCAGCCGGCGCTCGGCGGTCTCCACCAGCGTGGCGGCCGCGGTGTACTTCTTGGTCTGCTCCTTCACGACCGCCGCGGCGGCCTCGACCTCGGCCGGCAGCAGGCCGTGTTCCCGGGCGACGTCGAACGAGACCCACATGGTCACCCCGTCCCGCACCGTGTGCTCGACGGTGACCGGGTGCCGGGACGCGGGACCGGCGTACGGCACGGCCGAGAGCACCGTCGAGACGACCGGCAGGTCCGCGATGCGGTGCGAGGCCGTCGCCGTCTGCCGTACGCGGAGCGGGGCCTGGATCAGCACGGCGCCGCCCGCGAAGGGCTTGAGCGTGCTCAGCGCGGAGGTCCGGCGGTCCGCGGCGCCGCTCGTCGCGTCGGAGTCCGTCCAGCCGGGCACGGTTCCGGTGGCCTGGACCGGGGGCTGCGTCTGGAAGCCCGGCCCCACGGTCATCGCCGGGGCGTGCGATTCGGTGGTCTCCCCGGTGTAGGTGTCGTTGTCCATGGTCCGCCGGCTGCCGCCGAGACCCGCTCCCGGGTCCACCGCCAGCAGCCGGGCCCCGGACAGGTCGATGTCCGCGGAGAGCTTCAGGTCCACGTCGGTGCCGCCGACGTCCGACGTGGTGTCGTGCAGGGTGACGGTCAGGGAGTCCTGGAGCAGCTGCGGGAAATAGGCGCTCAGCACGTCGGAGCTGATGCCGTTGTTGAGCACCTCGCCCGCGGCGGTGCCGGGCCGGGTCAGCTTGGACTTCCCCACGTACGGGTTCTCGTCGCTTCCCGGTATCGCCATGGCGGTGTCCGTCGTGGGGCGGGCCCCGGAGACGGCGCGGTCCACGGCGTATGCCCCGGCCTCCCGGAGCGTGGTGATACCGCCGACGGTGGTGACGACGACGCTCTCCGGTCCGGCGGCGAACAGCTTCTTGCCCGCCGTGTACGTCTCCTGGAGGGGCACTGCCCCGCCCGTCGTGCGGGGGAGCAGCCTGGGGCGTGCGGGGCGCTGCACGGGGGCCGTCACCGGACGAGTGGCGGGCGCCGCGGTCTCCTGCGGGCGGGCCAGGCTCAGCGGCAGGACCACCTCGGCGTCGCCGACGTCGTACGTCTCGCTCACCGGCGGCTTGCCGGGCAGCTCCAGGGTGAAGGTGGCCCGGAACGTCGTCCTGCCGCTCACCACCGGTCCCTCGAAGGCCACCTGGGCGCTGACCGCGTCCGTGACGGCGTGCGCGAGGGCGGAGGAACGGGCTGAGCCGCCCTTGTCGTCGAGGGTGGAGCCGCTGTTGCGGACGACGGGGTTGTCGACGGTGGGCGTCTCGGCCAGCCGGTAGCCGCCCTCGATCCCGCGCGCCAGCTTCTTCGTGACGGTCTCCGCCGTGGACGTGGGCCGGGTGATCGTGGGCTTCACGTCGTGACGCAGCCCGCCCCGGGTGGAGCCGACCCGTTCCAGGGTCACGGTGAGCCTGGCGTTCCTGGACGGTCCGAGCCTGTTCCGCACCAGGCGCAGGGACGTGCCGCCGTTCTCCATGTTCGTCTGCAGGGCGCGCACACCGGACGGCGAAAGGGAGGCCATCTGCCGTGCCATGTTGCCGAGTTGGTCCTCCAGGAGGTCCTTGGGGCCGAGCCAGTCCTTGTGTGCGGGCAGGGTCGTCCGCAGCAGGTCCGTGAACCGGCCGATCGCCGAGGCCAGGTCGATGCGGCCGACGGTGAGCGTGGCGTGACCGGCCGAGGCGACGGCCGTGTAGAGCTGCTGGGGAGGCGGGGTGGTGAGGCCGTCCTCGAAGAGTCCGGCCTTCCTGGCCTCGGCGAGCGGCACCCACACGAGCAGGCCGTCGGGGATCTCCACGATCCGGCCCTCGGGGCGGCGCCCGCGCACCAGGTTCATGGGTCCCTGGAGCAGGCCGGACGGCTGCGAGCGGGCCGCGAGGTGCCAGGCCACGTCGGCGGAGACCAGGGCCATCGGACCGGTGTACTGGACCGTGTGCGCCGGGTTCGCCGAGAAGGTCTGGGCCGTGGTCGTGGTGTTCGTGCGCTGGTACGGGGACGCGGCGATCCCGTAGGTGCCGGCGGTCTTGAGCGTGTCGGTGTGCTTGGCCCGGAAGGCGAACAGGAACGAGACGTTGTGGCTCCGGACGTGGGCGACCGAGTGCCCCCCGCCGCTGGTGCCCGAGCCGATGGCGGAGAGCGCGAGGTCGGTGGAGTCGACCACGGTGAGCACCCGGGGCCGCCGCACCGAGGGCCAGGCGCTGACCGACGCGGTGATGTCGGTGACGGCCGTTCTGCCGAACAGGTCGCTCACGTGCTTGCCGGTCTGCGCCGCGTCGCTGAAGTCCGCCTCGTTGCGGCCACTGGCGAACGCCTCGGTCAACGCGCCGGAGGCGGGCGTTCCGTCCGCCTTGTACACCCAGGAGCCGTTGGAGACGGAGGCGAGCAGTTCCTTGAGGTGGTCCAGCACGATCTCGGGCTTGGTGACGCTCTGTACTTGGTGCAGGCCCTCGAAGAGGGGGTGGGCGCTCCAGTCCTCCGCCGGGACGGGCTTCCCGGAGGAGAGCAGTTCGGCCATGGCCGGAGCCATCGGGACGAACCCGGCCGCGCGGGCGACCGGTGGGGTCGTCGCGGAGGTGGAGGCGGGGACGGGAGCAGGCGTGGGGACGGACGCGGGGGCGACGGACAGCGAGGCGGGTACGGCGAGGGTGACGTGCCCGGTCACCGAGGCCGGGGCGGCCGGTGCGTTGCCCTGACCGGTGCGCTGTCCGGTCGGTGTGTTGTCCTGACCGGTGCGCTGCCCGGTGTCCAGGAGGTCGACGCTGCCGGGCGCCTGCTTCACGAACCACCGGGTGCCGAGCAGCTCACCGGTCGCCGTCCGCACGAACTGGCGCGGGCGGGAGAAACTGGTGGCGTCGGCGGTGAACGACAGGTCGTACGCCCACAGGTGCTGCGCCCCGGAGCTGGTGATGCCGCCGTCCGGGGTAAGCGTCGGACCGTACGTCATGCCGTAGGCGGTCTGCCGGGTGTACCGGTAGCCCACGCTCCCGGTACCGCCGTAGCCCGCGCGTGTGGTGTCCTCGTAGGTCTTGATCCCGGTCAGCCCCAGGTCGAAGCCGCCGGTCAGGCCGTGGGTGCGCGTGGTCGCGCTGTCGGCCCGGCGGGTCGACAGGAGGTTGTTGGCCAGGCCCAGATCGTGGTGCGTGCCCATGAACCGGCGGTTCGTGGCCCGCGCCCGCACGTTGACGACGACATATCGCTTCAGGGTGTTGTCGAGCTGCTCCAACTGGATCCGCAGCCCGGTGCTCGTCAGCCGGTCGAGGGAACCTTCGAGCACCGTACGCGAGATGGCCTGGCGCAGCAGATGGGTGTTGCGCGCCGCGGTGTTGTACGCCCGGTCGCTCTTGGTGGCCGGGTCTTTCCTGGTGGTCCGGTCGTTCTCGGTGGTCCGGTCGTTCGTCCGGGGCGGCAGAACCAGGCCGGGGTAGGCGCGGTGCAGTCCCGCCTGGATGCGGTCGGCCAGCCTGTCCGCCAGGGAGACCGGTGGGAGGTTCCCCGACGGGTCGGTGGCCGAGAGATCCAGGACCGCGTGCAGCCCGAACGTCGCCGGATCCGACTGCGACAGGTAGGCGGGGGCGGGGGGTGCCTCGGCGTCCGGCACCGGGGTGGTGCCGTCGTCCCAGCCGGCCAGCCTGCGGGCGTCGGCCCGCGGCAACTGGACGGCGGCCGTCAAGAACGCCTCCTGTCCGGTTGCCGCCGCCGGATGGGGCGACTCCCACGTACCGCCCTGCCTGCGCACTTCGACCCGGAAGCGGATGTCGTAGAGCCCCGAGTGGCCGCGGCTGTTGAGGGTCCGGACGGACTCGGCGGTGTTGCCGCTGTAGCTGCTTTCGGCGCGCTGGGTCGACGCCCCGACCGTTCCCGAGAGCTGGACGCCCAGGGCCGTCACGGGCTGGAGCGGGGAGAACTGCGGACCGACGGAGAGGGTGAGACCGGCGCCCTGGGTGTTGCGCTTCTCCGTGGTCGCGGTGGTGCGCTGCGCGTCGGCCTTCTTGACCTCGGTCCTGTCGGACGCCTGGCGCAGTGTGCCGTCGACCGGGGTCAGGCGCAGTTCGAAGGAGCCCAGCGACCGGCTCTTGAGATCGGCGAAGAGCGGGGTGCTGACCACCGTTTCGCCGGAGCTCTGCGCGATCATGGTGCGCAGGCTCTCTTCGCCGACCAGGTCGGCCAGTTGGTGGCGGAGGAAGGAGCCGGGAGTCGCCTCGGGGAAATTCCTGAGCGCCCAGTCCAGCAGCCTGGTCTCCGTGACGACGCTCAGCGGCGCGAGCAACCGGGGCCGGGCGCCGGGCGCGAAGGTGAGCGCGGTGGGCAGCCGGTCCGGGATCGCCGGGTCCGTGACGCTGTCCGGAACCCGCCAGGCGACCCCGTCCCGCAGCCGGTAGCGCCTCGGTGCGGCGGTGGTGGCGGGCTGTTGCCCCGCGGGCAGTTCGCGGCCCTTCTTGTCCCAGACGCGCGACGACTCGACGACGATGTGCAGATCGCTCACATGCAGATGGCTGCCGTCCTTGCCGACCGCGGTGACGCTGCTCTGAGCGCGGTGCTCCTGGCTGTAGGTGTAACTCGCCTCCGTGCGCCGGACGTTGATGCCGAGCGACCCGAACGCCCCCACAGCGGCCGGTGCTGCCGCCAAGGGGATCGCCAGGCCGAGCGCGCGGGACGTGCCGAGGGTCTTGGTCTCCGTCGCCCCGGGGCGGGTGCGGAGTTCCGTCTCGACCTTGACGGGGGCGTCGGCGGCCTTCGTCCCGGTGGACTCCGTGTCGGTGGTCTCTGTGGTGGTGGTCTCTGTGGTGGTTTCCGTGTCGGGGGTCCTCGCCCGGGTGGCGGTGGACGTGGGCGGCACGGCCAACGGTGACGGCTCGGCATGGCGGCGCCAGTTCCCGTAGCTCTCCATCGAGATGGAGACCTCCCGGTGGCCGCCGTCCATGGTCGGCAGGACGAACGTCCGGGGGCTCAGCAGCGTGTGCGGGCTCTGGGTGAGTACGAGCTTCAACTCGTCGAGTCCGTCGGGCCGCAGGCGCAGGTTCTCCCCGATGGAGTCGACCAGCCCGTCGGAGCCCCTGACGGTGATCCGTCCGTGGCCGTGACCGCGCAGCGACTTGGGCAGCATGGCGTTGTCGTCGAACGTGACGAACTCCCCGCCCCGCTGCTGGGGGAGCGGCGGCACGTCGGCCTCCAGCAGCGGATCGGCGAAGGTCGCCTTCACCACCGGTTCGCCCGGATTCTCCATCCGGCGGAACACCTCGTCGCGGAGCTGCTCCTCGGTCACCAGGTCCGGCCGGTCGCGGCGGGCCCGGTACATCCGCTGCTCGTACTCGTCCGCGGAGAGCGCGCCGAGCGCCTTGTCGCGAGCCGTCTGCGGCGGCGTCGCACGGTCCCGCTCGTTCGTGCCCGGCGTGCGGTCGCCGCCGGGGCCACCGGGCGGTTCCTCGTCCCGTCCCCGCGATCGGTGGGAGCCACCGGAGAGGGAATCGGAGTCGTCGGTCTTCTCGGACGAGGCGTCGGACCGGGTGTCCCGGTCCCGGTCGGGCTCGGACTGTACGTCCCGCTCCTGGTCGGGCTCGGACCGGGTGTCCTGCTTCCGGTCGGTGTCGGCGTCGGACCGGGTGTCCTGCTTCCGGTCGTTCTCGGACAGTACGTCGTTCTCGGACCGTACGTTGGTCTCGGACTCCGCGTCGTCCCCGGACTGCGTGCGTACGCGCCGGGAGTTCGGCGACGGCAGGTCGTCCCGGTCCCGCAGGAGGGTGCCGTCCTTGTCCGTCCCCGCGGACTCCCGTGTGTCGTTCCTCCGGCGCAGGGGCTCCATCAGCTGCTCGCCCGGCTTCGTCGGACGTTGCTCGTCCCCGTTCGCACCGGCACGCCGTCGGGGCTCTCCCGACAGGCCGCTCGTGGTGTCGGTCTCCGTCCGAACGGCCGGGGGTCGAACGGTTCCCGTGGCTCCGGTGTTTCCCGAGCCCGACCCGTCCGTCAGGTCCGTGTCCCGGACGTGCGCGCTGTTCTCCGGCGCGGAGCCGGCCACCCGGGGCGTGCCGGGCGCGTCGTCCGAGTCGAAGGGGGAGCGGCCGGACGAATCGGGGGAGTCGGGCGTCTTCAGGTCCCGCAGGCGCTCCACGAGCGTGCGGGCGTCACGGGCCGCCTGTTCGCGCACCGCTTCGGGCAACTTGTCGAGCGAGCGGTCGATGCGCTGGTCGAGGTTCCGCAGCCGGTCCGGGGTGCGGAGCTCGCGTTCCAGGTTCTCCCGGCCCTCGTGCCGCAGCTTCGCCGTCTCGGCGTCGTAGTCGTCGAGGACGCGGTCGACGGCGCGGGGGTCGCCCGCCGCCTCGTCCAGCCGAGCCTGCCACGCGGCCTGCTGCTCGGGGGTGCGCTCCGCGCCCGTGGGCCCGCCGTCGGCCAGGACCTTCGATCGACGTTCGCGCTCCAGGGCCTCCATCCGGTCGAGCTGGGCCCGCTCGACCGCCTCCTTCGCGGCTGCGTCCTCGGCCTCCGCGTGCCGGTTCTCCCACTGCTGCCGCTCCTCGCGCGACAGCCCGGCGGCGTCCGATCCCTCGCCCAGCCGGTCGAGCCGCTCCTCCAGCAGCCGGTCGTTCTCCGTACGGTCGTTCTCGGCGCGGTCGTTGCGGTTGTTCTCCGTACGGTCGTTCTCCGCGTGGGTGTCCTCGGACCCGACACGTCCCGGTGCATCGTCGCCCTCGCGCAGGGCGTCCAACCGTTCCTGGAATCCGGCGAGTTCGGCTTCCGTTTCGAGAGCGGCCAGGCGACGCTCGTACTGCGCGTCGAGGTCGCCGCCCCGATCCGGACCCTCGAACCGCCGCTTCCAGGAGGTCAGTTCGGCCTCGGAGGCGCCCAGGTCCCGCAGGACCGAGAGCCGTCGCGACGTCTCCAGCTCCGCCCGGTACTCGGACTGCACCTTGTGGAGCTCCTCGGGGGTCTGTGCCTGCGAGCGCCGCTCCTCCCACTCCCGGATGCGCTTGCGGTCCATGCCCGCCGACTCGGCCTCGGCCCGTACGGCGTCGTCCAGCCGTTGCCGGAGCGCGTCGGGGGAGCGGTCGCCGAGGGTCTCCAGCTCCGTCCTGAGGGTGCCGAGGCGGTTCTCGAACTCGTCCAGCAGCCGGGTCGTCCGCCGAGGATCGTTGGTGAGGGCCGACTGCTCGATGTCGAGGGCGTGCCGCAGCCACTCCGTCCGGCGCATGCCCAACTGCGCGGCCCGCGCCTCGTACCCGCCGTCCACATGGGCGCGGAACTGCCGCAGGCGCCTGTCGAGGCCGTGCACGGCGACGAGGTCGTCGAGTTTCCGCAGCCTGTTGGCCGCGTCGGAGTGCCTGCCCGCCCGGAGGTCGGCCCGGATGTCCTCGCCCAGCCCCTGCCGTACGTCCTTGTCGATGCCCACCCGGCGGGCATCGGTCAGCAGGGAGTCGAGCCGGTGCTGCACCTCCCTGTTCAGCCTGCGCTGCTCGGCGGCCGGAACGGTGTCGGGAACGGTCGGCAGCTGTTCGCTCAGCCGGATCGCCGGGTCGTCGGGGGCACCGCCCAGTTCTTCGAGACGGGCGATCAGGGCGTCGACACCGGTTTCGTGACCGGCGTCGAAGCCTTCGGGGAAGGGCAGTTGGTCGTCCGGGGTCTCGGTGCGCATCGGCCCCGACAGGTCGTCGGCACCGTTTCTGTTCGTGTCCCCGCCACCGTCGTTCTCCAACTGGTCCGCGCCCTGCCGGTTTCCGCCCTCGGGGCCGGTGCCGGGGTCGGTACGGGGAACGTCCGGGAACACGAGGTCCGGGACGTTCTCCGGGCCGGGCAGGGTGCCGGGGTCGTTCTGGGGGACGTCCGGGAACACCAGCTCGTCCCCGGCCGGGGAGGTGGAGCCGTCGGACGTCGGCCGCCCCCCGGAGGAGGAGTGGGCGCCCGTGGACGTGGACACGGTGGGCACGGAGCCGCGTGGCGGTGTGCTGCCGCCCGCGCCGTTGTTCGGGGCGAGCCTGCTGTTGTCCGGGACGATGCCGCCGTCGAAGTCCGTCGTCCCGTCGCCCTTCGGCCCGTCGGCGGCCTCGTCCCGAAGGGCGAGGCGGTACTGCTCACGGAGCATGTCGACACGTGCGGGCCGGCCCGGCCCACCCGCCCCGTCCCCTTCCGTCAGCCGCGCGAACCGTGCCTCCAGTCCGGCGTCCGGGTCCGCGTCCGGAGTGTCCTGCCGGTTCTTCAGCCGGTTCAGCCGCTCCTGGAGCTGTTCGAGGTCGCCTCCGCTCCGGCGCCCCGCCCCGGAGTCGTCGGAGCGGACGGTGGACGGCCCCACGGGGTCGTCACCGGACGGATCGTGCCGCGGCACGTCGGGCAGGTCCGCCATGAGCTTGGCCATGTCCGGCGGGACGTTTCCGGGCAGGGGGGTGTCGGGTACGTCCGGCAGGTCCGCCAGGAACGTGTCCGTGTCCGGCAGGTTCCCGGACAACGGGGAGTCGGGGATCTCCGGCAGGTCCGCCAGGAGCTTGTTCACGTCCGTGACCGGGTCCGGGGAGAGAATCGCCGGGGAGTCGTCCGGAAGGCCGTTCAGCAGCAGATCCACCTCCGGCACCGCGTTCGGCGGAACGGGCGTCTCGGAGACGAGGGGCGGCACCGTCGGGCCGGAGGTGTCCGGGGGCGCGAGAGGGCCGGTGGTGTTGCTGTTGCCGTTGGTGTTTCCGTTGCCGGTGTTGTCCGTGGGCGGCGTCGTGGTCGAGGTGTCACCGGTCGGGTGCCGCTGGTCGGACCCGAGCGGGGAAGTCCCGCCGTCCGAACTGGTGGCGAACGAGGGGACGGACGCGTCGGACGGGTGGTACGGCACGACCTCGCCGTCGTCGTCGCGCGAGAACAGCGTCCCGCCGTCCGAGGAGTCGTCCGTGTCCAGGTAGTACAGGCTCTCCCCGTCCGAGGCGTTGCCGTCGCCGTCCCGGAGGGAGTCGCCGTCCCGGAAGGAGTCTCCGTCCCGCAGGGAGTGGGTGTCCGACCCGGATTCCGTGGACGGCTTCGTCGCGGGCCGGCCGTCGGTGTCGGGCCTCGGACCGGAGCCGTCGCGCACCGTGGTGCCCGACTCGGTGCTCGGCCGGGGCGTGGCGGCCGGCGCGGGCGACGCGTCGGACGAGAAGACCGGGGGCCGCGGCGGCGGAGTGGGCCCCGGGCCCTGCATCGTCTGGTGCAGCGTCTGGAAGGCATGGCCGAGGCCCCGGCCCATGAGACCGCCCGCGGCCCCGGCGGCGGCCGTCCAGCCACTGACCGTGAACTTGTGGTCGGGGCCGAAGATCAGGTTGTACATGCCCTCGGTGACCACGGCGTGCGCCGTATCGCCCGCGAGCCCGCCGACGAGATTGCCGATCCGGTAGCCCAGGTTCCCCTCGATGTTCTTGGTGATGGTCTGGACGAAGGAGCCGGGCAGATCGTGCGAGAGGGTCCGGACGCCGTTCTCGCCCAGGTCCTTCACATAGGGCATGAGCGCGTCGTCCAGCGAGCGGGTCAGCCCCTGCCAGTCGGACTTGCCGCCCCAGTTCTTGACCAGGGCCTCACCGTAGTCGCGGCCCAGGTTCCGGGCGGTCTCGTTGCCGAGGGAACCACCGAGGTTCTTCTCGAACGCGTTCGCGAAGTCCTTGACGACCTCCCTGCCGACCGCGCCCGCCGCCGCTCCCCTGGCGCCGTCCGCGCCCACGTGGTTGAGGGACTCGCTGGTCCGGCCGAGGACGTTGCCCAGGCGCTCGCCGAGCTTGCGGGCGGACTCCTCGGAGATCGCCTGGCCCGCGGCTCCGGCTCCGGCCCTGCCACCCGCGCCGACCGCACCCTCACCCGCACCGGCGGCACCCTTGCCGACCCCCGACCCCGCAGCGCCCGCCCCCTTCCCGGCGCCGCTCCCGGCACCGGCCGCGCCCTTCCCGGCGCCGCCTCCCGCAGCCCCCGCACCCCGGCCCGCACCACCGCCGGCCGCCCCCGCGCCCCTGCCCGCGCCACCGCCCGCGGCCCCCGCACCCGCGCCACCGGCGCCCTTGCCGAGCCCCCCTGCCGCGCCCTTGCCCAGACCACCCGCGGCGCCCTTGCCCCCGGCGCCGCCCGCGATGCCCTTGCCGCCCCCGCCCAGCCCCTTGGCCAGTACGTTCCCGGCGTCGTTGCCGAGGATCTTGCCGAGCCCCTTGCCGGTCAGGTTGCCGAGCAGCTTGCCGAACGCGCCGCCGAGCAGCGCGAACGGACCGCCCAGCACACCGCCGATGGCGCCGACCTTCGCCGCGTTCCCGGTGAAGTCCTTGTTCCACTCGGTACGGTCGCCGCGGACGATCTGGGTGAGCTGGAGAATGGAGTCGAGCAGCAGACCGCCGACGATGCCGGTGATGGTCTGCATGATGATCTGGGCCACCAGGAACTTCAGGATCAGCACCGCCATCTGGCGGAACGCGCCGATCGCGGCGGCGGCCCAGATCTCGGACAGCCCGCCCGTCACCGGCATCAGGGCCTGCGCCAGGGCTATCTGGGCGACGAGCAGGGCCAGTTGACCGAAGATCGACCACTTGGTGTACTCGATGTCGGCGGCGGTCTTCTTGGCGTTCTTCGACAGCTTGAGGGCGTCCTCGTAGGCCCGTTCGAGGATGCTCTGGTTGCCGTTCGTGGTCTGGACGAACTGACGGGCGTACGTCACGAACCGGGTCGCCGTCTCGCCCTCGAAGTCCTCGTCCACGCGGCTGACGACCTGGCGGAGAAGATCCTCGACCTCGCGGAACTTCTCCGCCATCTGACGGTACTCGTCGCTGACCACCCGCAGCATGTCCTCGTTCGCCTGCGGGAAGGGCATGCCTGTCAGGGTCTTGAGGAGGGTCGCCCACCCCTCGGAAACCTCGATCGCCATCGTCGTGGTGCCGCGTCTTCGGAGTTCGGCCGGCTCAGCCGGCGGCCAGGTGGTTGGCGTCGTTCTCGGCGTCGTTCAGGATGTTCGACGCCTTGTTGCCGCTGATGCCGACCATGTCGAGCAGTTCGGAGAGCCCTTCGAGGCCGTACGTGAGCCCCTTGCCCGCCGAGTCGACGAACTTGTGGTACTCCTTCGCGTACACGTCGTCCTTGCCGCCCGCGGTCTTGTTCTCCAGATTGATGCGGTCGTTGAGGACGCCCAACTCCCCGACGATCCTCGCGATGTCGCCGAACTGGGTGAACCGCCGCGTCAGGTCCTGCGGAACGCTCAGGGTCCCGTCAGCCATAGAACTCGTCCTCCTCCTCGTCGCGGCGGCCGGCCGGCTTCTTCCGGTCCCCGAGCACCGTCTCGGCCAGCCCGCCGGGCTGCATCTCCCGCAGCGGGGCGAGCAGTTCGTCCAGCTCGCCACCGCCGAAGAAGCCCTTCGCCAGGTCGTCCTGAGCACCCATCAGCGGACGCACCGAACCGCTCACCCTGGTGGTCATCTCCAGCCGGGCCGCGTTGACGGTGGTCTTCAGCACCTCGGCGAGCTGGGCCGCGGGCATCGTGCGGTAGCCCTCGGTGTGGAACTTGAAGGAAAGGACCTCGCCGTGGGCGTTGACCGAGGCGGTCACCATCCGGTCCTTGGAGGTCGCCGATGCGGACGCCGCGGCGAGATCCTCCTGGACCTGCTGGATCTTCCTGGTCTGCTCCGCGAGATTGGCCATGGCCTCCGCGAGCTGCTCCTGGAACGACACCATCAGTCCTGCTCCTCCTTGTCCTCCGCGGCCGCCGCCGCTTCCAGTACGTCCACCGCGAGGGTCAGGTCCGCGGCGGACAGCCGCAGGGCGACGGGGCCCGTCGGGTTGAGGTACAGGTCCTGGCCCTCGGGCACCAGCGCGAACGCCTCGGCGACGGGCAGCACCCGGTGGGCGAGCGCTCCCGCCCGTTCCAGGTGGGCGGGAGCGGTGAAGACCGGCACCACCGGGTCGCCGTCCGGGGTGCAGGCGCTCACCGCGCCGCCGCCGGGCGCGACCAGCACGGCCAGCTCGGCCCTGATCGCGGCGAGGGCGACGTCCCCGACCGGGCCGTAACCGGTGGCCGCCAACTGCATGGCGGCGTCCACGTCGTCGGTCGGCTCGGGCCAGCCCAGCATGCCCGGCGAGGGCCGGTACTCGGCGTTGCGCTGCCACTCGACGATCTCGCCGTCGGCGTCCGAACGCCACTGTCCGATCACCGCCCACAACGGGGGCTCGCCCTCCCCGCTCCACGCGGGATCCACCATGCCGAACCAGTGGTCGGGCGTGGTGCGCGCCGCCGCCCGGATGTCGTCGGGCACCGGCGGCACGGCGGAGTCCCCGCCCACGGCGCCGGGGCCGGCCGCCGTTGTTTCTGCGGAACTCATCGTCCGATCACACCCGTTCCGGTGCCGGACTCCGTGCCCCACACCTCTTCGTCCTCCGAGAGCCATACGTTGCGCTGCCGGTCGGCGCCGTTGCCCCCGCCCGAGGCACCGGCACCGCCCATGCCCATCGGCGGCATGAAGGGCATGCCACCGGCCCCCATTCCCTGGCCTGTCCGGCCCAGGGCACCGAGCGACTGGGTGGACACATTGCTGTTCGCCGCCGTGGGGGCGGCGGGCGTCGCGGGCAGCCCCAGGGCGGCACGCGCCCGGTCGCTGAGCCCGGACATGATGGAGGCCGGCCCACGGCCCGTGTTGCCGCTGCCGCCGCCGTTGCCGTCCAGCAGCTTGCGCAGGGTGTCGGTGGTGTTCTTCGAACCGCCGAAGAGGTCGTTGCTCGTGGTGGAAGGACGGCGCTGGCCGTTCAGCAGTTCCTCGAAGGTCTTGGGGGCCCGGGTCCGCAGGTTGTTGCTGCTCTCGGTGATGTGCTTTCCCTGCGGGTCGGTGAGGGTTCCGTCGGGGTTGACCCGGGAGCCCGGGGGCACGGTGAGCTTTCCGCCGTACATGTTGGTCAGGGGCTTGCCGTCCGGGCCGATCAGGTTTCCCTGCGCGTCCACCTTGGTGCCCTTGGGGACGACGACATTGCCCTCGGCGTCGACGCCGAAGCCCCTCATCAGGTCAGTGGACCCGGAAGTGGAACCGGCCGGGTACGTCGGCAACTTGGGGCCGGTGGTGGCAGGAGGAATGATCCTCCCCCCGGCGCCGATGGTGGAGCCGGGCAGCACCACCAGGGGCTTGCCGTCCGCACCGAGGACGGGTTTGCCCTTGGCGTCGGTGACGGCACCGGTCTTGGGATCGATGTGCGAACCGGCCGGCACCGTCAGGGCGCTTCCGCCGTTGAGACCGCTCGTGCCGCCGGTGCTGCCGCTGGGGCCGGTGATCGGATTCGGAGTGTTGAGATTGAGGTTGTTCTTGGGGAGATTGGACGAGGAGACGCTTCCGCTCGGACCGGTCACCGGGGGCGGGCCGCCGATGCCCAGGTTGTTGTTGCCCGTACCGCCGGTGTCGCCGTCGGCCCCGCCATCGGCTCCGCCGTCCGGCCCCTTGCCGAACAACTCCTTGAACTTGTTGAGGAAATCGTCCCCGGTGCCGCCGGCCCCGCCGTCCGTCGGGTCGTAGAACTTCTCCTGCTCCTCGGAGGTCAGCGAGACGGTGAACGTCGACTTCACGATGGAGTTCGCGTCGGAGAGCTTTCCGGTGGCCGTGTTGTATGAATTCGCCAGATTGGTCATCGTCTCCTTGGAAGCCTCGTCGAGATCGGTCCTGACGTAGTCGAGCCATTGGTTCTTGGCGGCGGTCTCCATACCGTCCCAGTCGAGACCACTGACCGTGGCGTCGTGGTCCGAGGTGGGCGCGGTATTGCCCATCACCTCAAGGAACTTGGCGTGCAGATGGGTGAACGCCATGGCGACGGAGCCGACTTCCTTCGGCGCTGACGCGAAGGTCACCGATATGTACTTGTCGAACCAGTTGGAGAAGTTCGTCTGCAACTGCTTCACCGTGGCCGTCATTTGAGTGCCCACATCGGTGAGACTGTTCTTTATCGCTCCCCCCATGTAGTAGGACTGGGTCTCCTGGAGGGCGCGCTTCACCGCCTGGAGGGTGGCCTCGAAGAGCTCCGCGGACTCGCCCTCCAGCTCCTCGGACCCGTTTCCCACGCTCTCGGCCCACTTGTTGAACTCGGCGGCCCACCCGCCCGTCCAGGCCTCCATGTTGGAGAGGACCTCGGCCGCCTTGCTTGACATCAGCGGATTGGCGTCCTTGTTCGTCCCGGCCAGGACGGACCCCAGAATGGGGCCCGAGGCTCCCGTGAACTCGCTCAGGGCGCCGGAATCGTTGCCGAAGTCGGCCCAGTTGTAGCCGAACCCGAACATGAGCCACTGTTCCTTCTCCCGGGTGGGAAAAGCGAACGCATGCCATCCGTCCAGGCCCCATTGCTTCGCCATGTGAGCCGGGTTGCCGGAGAACCACTGGCCGTTCACTTCTTTGGTTATCCACCGCTTGGACCCCGGACCCGCCACCTGGTTCCGGTCGGGGAGCTTGGTGGTTCCGTCGTGAAACATGGCGAGGATTTCCTCCCACTTGGCGGGCATCCCGGGGGGTACCTCGGCCATGGTTTCACTTTCCCTTCGGGGTGAGGATCTCGGCGAGCTCGTCGGCGAGGGAGCCGCCGATGCCCGTGGAATCGTCCTCGGCTTCCTTGTGTGCGTTCTCGACGTCGCGCAGGGCGGCCGAGAAGTTGTTCATGAGCGTGATGGCGGCCTCGTACCGGGCGCGCATGGTGCTGCGGTAGGTCTCCAGCTCGCCTTCCAGCGCCTTCGCCGCCATGTTCTTCTCGGGGTTCCCGACGGCGAGGGGAATCTTCGATCCCATGCTCACGTAGTTCGGATTGACCGTGAGGTCGCGCCGGAAGCGGGGGATCTCCTTGTTGGCGTACTTGAGATAGACGCCGTCGGTCGACTGGAAGACGTCGCCCGGATTCTCGTCAGCGGCCATGCCCGTACCTCGCGGAAGTCGACTCGGTCAGAGGGTCAGCTGCCCTGGAGGGTGCCCAGGGTGCGGCCGCCCTCCTGGTCCCCGTCGATCTGCCGGGAGTGCATCCGCTGGAGAGTCGTCCGGGCGACCCCGTACTGGGTTTCGAGCTGCAACTTGATCTTCTTCAGATCGGCCTCGAAGTCCTCCCAGGAGGTACGGGTCTGGCCGGTCAGGGTGTCGCGCAGCGCACCGAAGTTCTTCTCCATCCAGGCGAGCGCCTCCTTCATTTCCGTTTGGGCCGAGTCCATGTTCCTGAGAGCGTCCAGGACTCCCTGGTGGCTGATCTTGACCGTCATGGCGGAACTCCTCGTGGGGCGGCGGTGGGAACGGGGCGGGAAAAACGGGGCGGGGGAGGCTACTTGGGGTTGATCTCGCTGGAGATGCCCGCGGCGTAGGTGTTCGCGTCGAACTCGGCGTCCGCGAGCAGCTGCTTGGCCATCGAGGTGCCTTCGCGGAAGAACCGGGTGCGCTCCATGACGTTCTGATGGAGCCTCAGCCACTCGTCGATGCCCGCGGCGTGGGTCTCCGAGGAAACCGCCTGATAGGCCGCCCGGACCTGGCCCTGGATGGTCTTGACCTTGCGGCCCGCGTCATCCATGTCGCTGAGGTGCCGGTCCAGCGTCTTCAGCGTCTGGAGCATCGCCACTTCGTCGTTGGACAGGCCGTCGGCCGAGTTGATGTTGAAGCCGGAGACATCGGGCATGGAGGTCCTCCTGGACACTGCGGGAACACGGCGACACCACGGGTGCACGGCAGACCGACCACACCGGGAATGGAACCCTCCGGGAGTCGGCGGATCATCAGATTAATACGCTGTGCGGGATCTTGGTACGCGTGCTCACCGGCAATCTGAATGTTCACCTTCGAGGTGTGTGTGAGCTGCGGTGATGCCGTAGAAAGCGCGTGCTCACCGACCCTCTCATCCTCAAGGAAACCTCAATTCCCTCAGACCGACCGGCAATTGGGGGGCGGCGTCGCGGGGCTGGGCACGCGACGCCGCCCCCCCAATTGCCGGTCGGTCTCAACACGCCGGGCAGTCGGTTATCGGGGCGTCTCGTTTTCCGATGCTTCCACGAGTCCCCGGGACAACAGGGCGGTGTCGTCCAGCGCGGGTCCGGACGCGAGCATCCCGAGGACGGCGGACGGTACGGGGACGGACTGTTCGGCGCTGTAGCCGAGCCGTTCGAGCGCCTTGTCGCCCCCGGGCACCGGGTACTTGGCGCCCGTCTCGGTGACCAGGTAGTGGGCCGCGCCCGTGCCCGCCGAGGAGAGCGCCGTGACGAGGGCGCCGCCCCCGGGGCGTACCGCGAAGAGGTCGGCGGTGCCGGAACCCGCCGAGATTCCCGGCTGGTTGGACACCGGGCGGCCCACCACCTTCTCCGCGCGGGGCAGGACGACCGAGACGGTCGGCCTGCCGTCCGCGGTGCCGATGACGGCGCACACGGCCTCGTCCTCCCCGGCCGGCATGGGTTCGGGCAGTTCGGTCGGGACGGTGCCGCCCCCGGACGCCACGAGCCGGGTCCGCTCCGGGTCCTGATGGCGTGCCAGGTCGTCCGGGCCGATCTCGGGAAGAACGACGCTGCCCCCCGCGTAGGCGGTCCGCTGGGTGCGGGGATCACCCTTCAGAAGTGCCTCCTCCAGCGCGGTGACCGGGGTCAGGCCGTGCTCCGTCAGCAGGTAGTGGCGGCCGGAACCGGCGAAGAGCTGCCCGATCCTGGTGGGCCGGCCGGCCAGCGCGGGGCCCGCCTTGCCGCGCCCGGACACCTCCGGCACCGCCAGGTCCGGGCCCGCGGGCAGGGCGTTGAGGAAGGCGTCCGGCACCGGATGCGCCCCGCCCCGGTCGTGGCCCAGCGCCTGGACCGCGTAGTTCGCGGTGTCGAGCCGCAGCCGGGTGCCGTGCCAGAGCAGGTACGTGACGTTGCCCGGCACGCTGCGGACCAGGGTGGCCCGGCCCGAGGTGACGGGCCTGCCCTCGGCCTCCAGGCCGACGGCCAGGGTGAGCAGCGGTTCCTCGCCGGACTCGGAACGGGCGGCACACACCGACCAGGCGTCGCGGCTGAGGGAGCCCGCCCGGGGCAGCGGGTCCGGCGCGCCGACGATGCCCAGTGTCGCGCCGCGCGGGGCGTCCTCCAGGGAGGCGGGCTCGACGCTCACCGTCTTCATCCGGTCACCCGCCAGCAGCCTGGCCGAGGTCTCGTTCAGGACCGGGTGCAGAACGCCGTCGAGCGTGAGGTAGCGGGCGCCCGAACGCTCGTCGATCACCAGGGTTCCGGTGGCCTTCCACGCGTTCGAACCGCCCGGCACCACCAGCCCGTACACCGTGATGCCGAGCGCGGCCAGCACCGCGACGACGAGGCCGATGACGAAGCCCTTGGAGGTCCGCCGGTGCGCGGACTCGGGGGTGTCCGGGTCGTCCCGGAGCATGCCCAGCGACAGCCGGCTCATGACGAACATGTGCGCGTGGACCTGGTCCCGCCTGGACTGCATTCCTTGCCTTTCCGACCGGGCACCGGCCCGGCACACGAGGACCCGGGCCCCGGGATTCCGGGCCCTTCGGCCGCGAAACCCCGGGCTCGGGGGCGGTCAGCTGTTGAGGCCCCGCAGGTACTGGTAGAGACCGGCGACGAGAAGGGCCAGCGGGACGAGAACGATGGCGAAGAGCAGATGGAGCAGGTCGACCGCGCGCCCCCAGTAGGGCACCAGCCGGCGGCCGGGCAGCGTCCAGCCCGTGATGGCGAGCACGGCCGCGACGGCCAGCAGACCGGCGAGCAGCAACGGCCGGGAATCCTCCGGCACATGAAGGACCAGACGCACCGTCAGCAGTACGGCGCCGTAGGCGGCCGGCAGCACGACGGCGAGGCGCTGCCAGGCGCCGCCGATCGCCCGCGCGTGCGTGAACAGGAGCGCGCACAGGACCGAGGCCAGGGTGAGCGGCGCCCAGGACGTCTCGAACGCCAGCACCGTGAGGCAGCCCGCGGCCACCAGGCCGGTGGCGCCGTAGAGGCCGGTGAGATAGCCGTCCGCGACGGCACCGCGGGTGGCGATCTGCTCGTCCGGAGTGGGGTCGATGCCCTCCTGGAGCTGACCGGCGTTGGTGGGCAGCAGCGGCACCTTCAGCCCGGACAGGCGGAACGCCAGGGAGGGCAGGAAGTGCCCCAGCAGGACGACCACCAGGGTCAGCGGGGCGGCGGTACCGGCGGCCGGGACGCCGAAGAGCATGACGGCGCCCCCGATCGCGCCGAGCGCCGCGGCCAGGGCGGCGCCCAGGAACAACGGGGCGCACGCGCCGACGGCGGCGACCCCGAGCACGGCGGCCCCGGCCGCCGCCGAGCAGCCCGCCAGCAGCCGGGCGCCCAGTTCCGCGTCGGTCCCGCCCCCCTGCGGCACCAGCGCACCTGCCAGGGCGAGGAAGGGGACGGCCGCCGCGCCGAGCGCACCGCCCGCGCCGACGTCGCCGACCGCGCGTGCGGCGGCCCCCGCACCGGCCAGCAGGACGACCGCGGTCACCGCTGCGCAGACCGCCCTGAGCCCCGCGGGACCGGGTTGCAGCAGGAGCAGCAGGCCCGTGGCGAGAACGCCCAGGGCGAGCGCGGTCATCAGGTGGTGCGACCACAGGGGCCGCCAGGAGTCGGAGCGTTCCCGCAACCGTCCGGAGAGCCCGTCGACGAGGTCGTCGTAATGGATCTCGGGCAGGGCGTCCCCGCGAAGGCGCAGGTGCACCGTCTCGCCGTCGCGCAGGCCCAGGTCGCCGAGGGTGCTCTCGTCGTCGAGCGGTTCCTGGCCGAGACGCTGGAGCACCCACCCGCCGGCCTGGATCCCGCGCTCGTAGAGGTCGGTGCCACCGTGGTCGACGATGGTCGGCAGCAGGTCGGCGAGCACGACGTCGGACGGCACGGCGAGTTCGACGGAACGATCGGGCGTCAGCACCGTGAGGCGGCACAAGGGGGCCGCGGATATGTCAGTCAAGCGCGTTTCATCGCCTTCCAGGACGGTGGTCGACGCGGTCGGATTGATCACATTAACTTGTGCGTGCAGTCTGTACGTTGTGGGGTGCCGCGACGACCGGCAACTCCGCTTCCACCCGCCCCGGCCTGCGCACATCCGCCGTCGGCCGTACCCCGGGCGTTTGCTGTCCCGTCCTCCCGAAGACGTGACACGACAACCGGACGTGAACAACAACCGTCGGCACCCCCAGGAAGGCGATTCCCTTTGAGCGTGGTCCTCTTCAAGAGGCCTCCCCGGCGTCTTGGCCCCGAGATGCCGCACGGCGAACTGAGCCTCCAGGAACCGCCCACGGTGCCCGAGACGCAGAGCGCGATGGGCAACATGATCACGTACATGCCGATGGCGCTCAGCTCGCTCGGCATGGTCCTCATCTTCCTGCGGCCGGGCAGCGGCGGCGGACCCATGATGTACGTCGCCATCGGGCTGATGGCGCTGTCGGCCGTCGGCATGCTGCTGTCGCAGATCGTCCGGGCCTCCGGGGACCGCAAGCGGGCGCTGCTCGGCGAGCGGCGCGACTACATGCGGTACCTGTCGATCAGCCGCAGGCGCGTCCGCAAGGTCATCACCCAGCAGCGGGAGGCGCAGGCGTGGTCCCACCCGGACCCGGCGTCCCTGTGGAGCCTGGTGCCCACGAGCAGGCTGTGGGAGCGGCGGGCGGCGCACGCGGACTTCGCCGAGGTGCGGATCGCGGTGGGCGAACAGCAGTTGGCGACGAAACTGACCCCGCTGAGCACCAAGCCGGTCGAGGACCTGGAACCGCTGTCCGCCCACGCCCTGCGGCGCTTCATCAAGGCGTACGGAACGGTGCCCGACCAGCCGGTCGCGCTCTACCTGCGCACCTACGCGCGTGTCCTGCTGCAGGGCGAGGAGGGAGCCGCGCACGCGATGGTGCGGGCCCTGCTGGCCCAGCTGGGCGTGTTCCACTCGCCGCAGGACCTGCGGATCGTGGTGCTCGCGGACCACGACCGCCGAGGCGCCTGGGAGTGGGTGAAGTGGCTGCCGCACGCCCAGCACCCGACGGACGTCGACGGCGGCGGGTCCGTACGGCTGGTCACCGATTCCGTCCTGGGCCTCGAATCGCTGCTCGGCGAGGAACTCACCGGCCGGCCCGCCTTCGAGCCCGACGCCGTCCCGAACGCCGAGGAACCCTACTGCGTCGTGGTGCTGGACAGCGTCCGGACGCCCGCCGACTCCCGGCTGGCCACCGACGGGTACCGCAACACCGTGACGCTGGACGTGGCCGGCTCCCTGCCCTGGCGCCAGGCCCGCCACACGCTGCGGCTGCGGATCGCCGAGGAGCGGCTGGAACTGGTCGGCACCGACCGGTCGGGGAAGGAGACCACGACCGCGCTCGGCAGACCCGACGCGATGGGCCCCCGCCGGGCCAGGGCCCTGGCCTCCCTGCTCTCCCCCTACCGGATGGGCGTCGCCACGGACAACGGCGAGGCCCTCACCACGGACGTGCAACTGACCACCCTGCTCGGCCTCCCCGACCTGCACACCGTCGACCTGGACGCGGTGCGCGCCGACCGGAGCGAGCGGGCCAGGCTGCGGGTGCCGCTGGGACTCACCGGCGACGGCACACCGCTGGAGCTGGACATCAAGGAGGCGGCGCAGGGCGGCATGGGACCGCACGGCGTGCTGATCGGCGCGACGGGCTCCGGCAAGTCGGAACTGCTGCGGACCCTGGTGCTCGCCCTGGCGCTCACCCACTCCTCGGAGAAGCTCAACTTCGTCCTGGTCGACTTCAAGGGCGGCGCCACGTTCCTCGGCCTGGACGGTCTGCCGCACACCTCGGCCGTGATCACCAACCTCGCCGACGAGTCGGCCCTGGTCGACCGAATGCAGGACGCCCTGCACGGTGAACTGATGCGTCGTCAGGAGCTGTTGCGCAGTGCCGGGAACTACACCTCGGCGTTCGAGTACGAGGCGGCGCGGGCGGCGGGCACCGACCTGGAGCCGCTGCCGACGCTCTTCGTGGTGGTCGACGAGTTCAGCGAACTCCTCTCCGCGCACCGCGACTTCATGGACCTGTTCGTGATGGTGGGGCGGCTGGGCCGCAGCCTCGGCGTCCACCTGCTGCTCGCCTCGCAGCGGCTGGACGAGGGCCGGATGACCCAGCTGGAGTCGCATCTGTCGTACCGGATCGCGCTGCGCACGTTCTCCGCGATGGAGAGCCGGGGCGTGCTGGGCGTGCCGGACGCCTACCAACTGCCCTCCGTCCCCGGCAGCGCCATCCTCAAGAAGGACACCGGGACCCTGGTCCGGTTCAAGGCCGCCTACGTCTCGGGGCCCTACCGGGGTGTCCGCAGGGTCGGCGCCTCGGCCGTGGCCGGCCAGGTGGTCCCGTACCGCACGGACTGGACCGCGCCCGCGGTCCCCGCACCCGAGCCGGACCCGCAACCGCAGGAGGAGGAGAGCGAGGAGACCCTGCTCGCGCTGGCCGTGGCCCGGATGCGGGAGGGCGGCAGGGCCGCGCACCGCGTCTGGCTGCCGCCGCTGGACGCCCCGCTCTCGCTGGACACCCTCCTGATGGGGCTGGAGCCCCACCCCGAGCGGGGCCTCACCACCGTCGACCCCGAACTGCACGGCCGGCTGACGGTGCCGGTGGGCATCGTCGACCGGCCCTTCGACCAGACCCGCGAACCCCTGATCGCCGAACTGTCCGGCGCGGGCGGGCACATCGGCATCGCGGGCGGACCGCAGAGCGGCAAGTCCACCCTTGTGCGCGACCTGATCATGTCCCTCGCGCTCACCCACACTCCGCGCGAGGTCCAGTTCTACTGCCTGGACTTCGGCGGGGGCTCGCTCGGCGCGCTCCGCGAACTGCCGCACGTGGGCGGGGTCACGGGACGACTGGACCCGGAACGGGTGCACCGCACCCTGTCCGAGGTGTACGCGCTGGTGGCCCGGCGCGAGAAGCAGTTCGCCGAGCTGGGCATCGACTCCATGGCCACCCTGCGCGCCCGCCGGGCAGCCGGGGAACTGCCGGACGAGCCGTACGGCGACGTGTTCCTCGTCGTCGACGGCTGGGGCACGGTCCGCCAGGACTTCATGGACACCCTGGAGGTCTTCACGGCACTGGCGGCGCGCGGCCTCAACTACGGTGTGCACCTCGTCGTGGCGGCGAGCCGCTGGGCGGAGATCTCCACCTCGCTGCGGGACCAGCTCGGCACCCGCTTCGAGCTGCGGCTCGGCGACAGCATGGACTCGATGATCAACATGCGGGCCGCCGCGACCATCCCCAAGTCGCCCGGCCGCGGCATGACCGAGTCCAAGCACCACTTCCTCACCGCCCTGCCCCGGGTGGACGGCGGCGACAGCGCCTCGGACCTCGGGGCGGGCGTCGCCGACGCGGTGACCCGGATGGCCGAGCACTGGGCGGGCCCGCCCGCACCCGCGGTCCGCACCCTGCCCACCGTCCTGGACCCCGCCGAACTCCCCGACGCCGAGGTCGGCGCGGACGGCGACCTGCGCATGCCGCTGGGTCTGGAGGGCGGTCGGCTCGACGTCATGTGGCACGACTTCGCCCAGACCGCCCACCTGGTGGTGGTCGGCGACGCGGAGACCGGCAAGACCAACCTGCTGCGCACGGTCTGCCGGACGATCGCCGAGCGCTACACCCCCGCCGAGGCGCGGGTGATGCTGGTCGACTACCGGCGGGGGCTGCTGGAGAGCGTCCCCGAGGCGCACCGGCTGGGCTACGCCGTATCCGTCGACATCCTCAGTCAGGCGGTGGACGGCGTCGCACGGGCCATGAAGGAACGGCTGCCCGGCGCGGACATCTCGCCCGCCCGGCTGAAGCGGCGGGACTGGTGGAGCGGCCCACGGGTCTTCCTGATCGTGGACGACTACGACATGGTCTCCAGCAGCAACATGTCCAACCACTTCGGTCCGCTGCTGGACTACCTCGCCCAGGGCGCCGAACTCGGCCTGCACCTGATCGTGGCGCGCAGCGCCAACGGGGCGGCACGGGCGATGAACGACCCGCTGCTGCGCCGTCTGACGGAGGTGAACACCCCGGCCGCGCTGCTCTCCTGCCCGCCCTCGGAGGGCTATCTGTTCAACGACACCAAGCCGAAGCAACTCCCGCCTGGACGGGCACAGTTCATCACCCGCAGGGGAGTGGTCCAGGTGCAGACCGCGCTGCTGCCGGACACGGAGGAGGCGAACCGGTAGCACGGATACCGGAAGCTCCCGGACGGCTACCGCCCGGCACCCGTTCACCGGTGCCGGGCGGTCGGTGCGTCGGGGGTCAGGGGCGGTCGGCGCCGAAGCGGCGGTACGGCACCGCGCGCCAGCCCCGGCGCCGCCCCCTGGGCAGTACGACCGCCAGGAAGGCGACCAGCAGCGACACCGCTGCCGCCGAGGCGGCCACGACCAGGGCGCGGTCGCGCGCGTGCGGCGGGTCGAGCGGCGGGACGGCCGCCGCCGGGGCGTTCTCCGGCCCGGCCGCGGGCCGCGCGTGTTCCTCGGGCAGTACGGCGGACAGCGCCCGCACCGGGTCCACGATCCCCGGGGCGTCGCCCGCGGCCCCGTACGCGGTGCTCTCCAGCCGGTGCGCCAACTGCTCGGCGGTCAGCCGGGGATGGTAGGAGAGGACCAGGGCCGCGGCCCCGGACACGAAGGCACCGGCCACCGCGTCACCGTGCCCGACGAACTGTCCGGCGCCGCCCGGCCCCGGACCCGTCACCGACACCCCGGGAGCGCTCAGCACGGGCCGCGTGCGCCGTCCCCGCACGGTGCCGGGCTCCTCGGGCGTCTCCCCGCCCGGCCCCACCGAGGACACGGCGAGCACCCCGGGCAGCGCCGCCGGGTAGGCGGGCCCGCTCACCACGTCCGACGTGCGGTTCTCCCACTCCCGTGCCGAAGCCGGCGCCACCACCAGGGCCCCGGCCCGCTGCGCGGCGCCCACGGCGTCCTTCAGCGCCTTCGGCGCCGAGGGGACGCTCAGCGCCACCTGGATGATCCGCGCCCCGGACTTCGTCGCCGCGCGTATCGCCTCGGCCAGCTTCTCGGGTGTCGTGGCGCCGTACCGGTCGGTGGCCCGCACCGCGACCACCTCGGCCCCGGGGGCGACCCCGGCCGCCTTCGACCCCGGCTGCTGCCTGCCCGCCACGAGGCCGGCGAGGAACGTGCCGTAACCGACGCAGTCGTCGCGCACGGTGCCGCCCGCCACCACGTCCGGGCCGCCGGTGACCCCGTCCTTCAGGGCCGGCACCCGCCGCAGGTCCGCCCCGGTGCTGATGACGGCGACCTTCACCCCCGCGCCCCGGCTGAGCTCCCACGCCCGGCCGGTCCCCAGGAAGCTCTGCGCCCAGGGGACTTGGGCCGACTTCTTGGCGGAACCCGGAGTGCAGGCACGGCCGTCGGCGAGCGTGGCGGGCACTCCCGGCAACGAGGGGCTGTCCGCCCCCTCCGCCGCGAGGGCCGGAGCCGCGGCGGAGGACAGCAGGAGGAGGGCGGCCAGCGCCACCGGTCCGAGGGCGTGGGACACCGGGGCGTGGGAGACCAAGGGCCTCGAAGATCGCATGGGCCGATGGTAACGACCCGGGGAGTCGCGGGGCGCCGGGAGCCCGCCCCGGGTCGCCCCCGGTCGCTCCTGGGACACAACGATTCCGCCGGGCTCCGGAACGCCGACCACCATGGCGGGCGACCTGCGACAACAGGCATGATGAGCACAGTAGTTTCCCACGCCCTGCATGCCGCGTGTCTCCGCTCCGTACCCACGGTGCCGGGGGCCGGGAGGTAAGAACGTGTCACGCCAGATGCTCACCGTCGCCGCCGACGGGACGGGCGACCACCGCACCATCGGGGAGGCCGTCGGCCGGGCCCGTCCCGGCGCCGTCGTCAGCATCGCCCCGGGCCGGTACGAGGAGCGCCTGACGATCTCGGCCGCGATCACCCTGACCGCCGAGGAGGGGCGGGGCACGGTGGAGCTGGCGCCCCGGCGCGGGACGGCGCTGACCCTCACCGGGGACGCCGTGATGGTCCGGGACCTGGTGCTGCGCGGGCACGACGACGAACTGCCGGTGGTCGACGCGCCGCGCGGACAGCTCGCGATGGACCGGTGCGACATCCACGGCGCGTCCTGGTCGGCGCTCTTCGCCCGTGACCAGGGGGCCCTGGCGCTGCGTCAGTGCCGGATCAGCAACCCGGCGGGTGCCGGTGTGGTGTCCACCTCCGCGGCCGAGAGCTTTCTGGAGGACTGCGTCGTCGAGCACCTCGGCACGTCCGCCGTGGTGGCCGGCGACCGGGGCCGCATCACCGTACGCGCAGGCAGACTGCGGGACACCCGGGGCAACGGCGTGCTCACCAACGGGCAGGCGCACGTCCTGCTGGAGGACTGCGCGATATCGTCCACCGGCAAACCGGGCGTCGCCGTCGAGGAGGACAGCTCGGTCAGGATGGTGCGCGGCACGATCCACAAGGCCGCCGTCGGGGTGTCCGTGAACGGCCCCGGACCGGTCGTCCTGGAGGACGTCCTGGTCAGCGATGCCACCGGGCACGGTTTCGTGCTGGGCGCGGGCAGTTCACCGACCCTGTCCCGCTGCCGCACCGACCGGACGGGGGGACACGGCCTGCTGGTCACCGAGCGCAGCCGCGGCGTGTTCGACGCGTGTGTGTTCGCCGCCGCCGGGGAACCCGCCGTACGCGTCACCGGCTTCTCCTCGCCGGTCCTGACCGGCACCGTCGTCCAGGACGCCAAGGGCATCGGGGTGCTGCTCGACGAGGACTCGGCCGCCGAGTTCGACCGGCTCCAGGTCCGGGACTCCGGCACGTCCGGCATCGTGATCCGCAGCGGCGCCAACCCGCTGCTGCGGCGCTCCTCAGTCACCGGGTCCGGCGCGCACGGCGTGGAGGTCGTCAAGGACGGCAGGGGCCGCCTGGAGGAGAGCACCGTCGAGACGTCGGGCCGCTCGGCGGTGCACGTCTCGGGCCACGGCAACCTGTACCTCGGCAAGGGCCGACTGTGCACCTCCACCGAAGCCGGCATCAGCATCGGGGCGCTCGGCACGCTCACCCTGCGCGACACCGGGATCGAGAAGTCCGGTGGCGCGGGCGTGCACGTCGAGGCCGAGGGCGAACTGGCCGCCGTACGTGCGACGGTGACGGATTCCGACGAGCACGGCGTGCTGGTGGCCGCGGGCGCGCGGGTCTCCCTCAACACGTGCGAGGTGACCGGGTCGGGCGCCGACGGCATCCGGGTGGAGGGCACCGAGGCGGCCTCGCTGCTCGGCTGCACCGTCCGCGGCAACCGGGGCAGCGGGGTGCGCCAGCTGGTGCCCGGCGACCGGCTCGCCGTCGAGGGGCTGACCAGCGCGGACAACGGCTCCCCCGACGCCTGGGGCAGCGAGCGGGACGCGGCGGCCGCGGACGACGGACGGCTGCCCGGCGGCACGGTCCCGGTGGCGGCCGACCCCCGCGAGGGCACGGGCCCGGTGGCCGAACTGGAGTCGCTGATCGGCCTCGACGAGGTCAAGCAGCAGGTGCTGACGCTGATCAACCTCAACCGGATGGCACAGCGCAGGGCCAGCATCGGCATGCCCGCGCCGCCGATGAGCCGCCACCTGGTCTTCGCGGGCCCGCCCGGCACCGGAAAGACCACCGTCGCCCGGCTCTACGGCTCCATCCTCGCGTCGCTGGGCGTCCTGCGCTCCGGACACCTGGTGGAGGTGTCGCGCGCCGACCTGGTGGCGCAGATCATCGGCGGGACGGCCATCAAGACCACCGAGACCTTCAACAAGGCGCTCGGCGGGGTCCTGTTCGTCGACGAGGCGTACACCCTGCTCTCCGACGGCGGCGGAGGCGGGGCCGACTTCGGGCGCGAGGCGATCGACACCCTGGTCAAACTGATGGAGGACCACCGCGACGACGTGGTGGTGGTGGCGGCCGGCTACCCGAAGGAGATGACGGAGTTCCTGGCGTCCAACCCGGGCCTCGCCTCCCGGTTCACCCGCAGCGTCGAGTTCACCGACTACACCTCGGACGAACTGGTCACGATCGTGGAGCGGATGTGCACCGGCCACCACTACGAACTGGACCCGGCGGCCCGTACGGCGCTGCGCACCCGCTTCGAGCGGATTCCCCGCGACGCGGGCTTCGGCAACGGCCGCACCGCCCGCAAGGTCTTCGAGGAGATGGTGGACCGGCAGGCGTCCCGCCTGGCCGCCCTGCCGGAGGCCGGGGAGCGGGACCTGGCCCTGCTGACGGCACCGGACGTCGGCCTCCCGGAGGGAGGTGCGCCGGACGCCGGGCAGGACGAGGAACCGCTGCTGCGGCTGGAGTCCCTGGTGGGCCTCGCGGACGTCAAGCGCGAGGTCGGCGACCTGGTCAACCTGCTCGCCACCGCACGGCGCAGGAAGGAGGCCGGACTGCCCGCGCCCCGGATCAGCAACCACCTGGTCTTCGCCGGCCCGCCCGGCACCGGCAAGACGACGGTGGCGCGGCTGTACGGCGAACTGCTGGCCTCCCTGGGCGTGCTGCCGCGCGGCCAGCTCGTCGAGGTCTCGCGCGCGGACCTGGTGGGCCGCTGGGTCGGACACACGGCGCAACTGACCCGGGAGGCCTTCGAACGGGCCCTGGGCGGCGTCCTGTTCATCGACGAGGCGTACACCCTGACGCCCCCGTCGGGCGCCGGGTCCGCGGACTTCGGGCAGGAGGCGGTGGACACCCTGCTGAAGCTGATGGAGGACCACCGGGACGAGGTCGTCGTGATCGCGGCGGGCTACACCGACGAGATGAACCGCTTCCTGGGCTCCAACCCGGGACTGGCCTCGCGCTTCCCCCGGCACATCGCGTTCCCCGACTACTCCTCGGACGAACTGGTCACGATCGTCCGCCGGCACGCCGCCGATAACGGCTACGAGTGCGCGCCGGGCACGGCGAACGCGCTGCGGGCCCACTTCGACACCATCCCCAGGGGCGCGGGCTTCGGCAACGCGCGACTGGCCCGGCAGACCCTGGAACGGATGATGACCCGGCAGGCGGGACGGCTGAGCGCGGTCCCCGCCCCCAGCATGGACGACCTGCGGCTACTGCTCCCCGAGGACCTCTCCGCCCGCTGACGACGGGGCCGCTCGGCGCACCGCGGGCCGAAGGCCCCGCCCGTGTCCCGTTGGAAGGCCGCTCGAACCCAGGTCGAGGTACGGGGGCGTGCGGGGCGAACGGGGCTAGCGTGCGGAACGCCGACGGCTTCGAGCTCGGGGAAATCGACCGGGCAACGGGGAGGGAAACGTGGAGATTCAGGTTCTGGGTCCACTGAGTGCCGACGTCAACGGAGTTTCGATCGTTCCGACTGCGGGGAAGCCGCGCCAGATCCTGGCACTGCTTTCCTTCTACCCGGGCCGGGTCATGCCCGTGCCCACACTGATGGAGGAGATCTGGGGCACCAACCTGCCCCAGAGCGCCATGACCACGCTGCAGACGTACATCCTGCAGCTGCGTCGCAGGCTGGGCACCGCGATGGGGCCCGACGCACCCGGCACCGCCAAGGAGGTGCTGGCCACCCGGCACGGCGGCTATCTGCTGCAGATCCCGCCGGAGTCCGTGGACGTGCACCGCTACGAGCGGCTGGTGGCGGCGGGACAGAGCGCCTTCGACGCGGGCGAGGACGTACGGGCCGGAAACCTGTACCGCGAGGCACTGGCGATGTGGCAGGGAACGGCTCTCGTGGACGTACGGGTCGGCTCGATCCTGGAGATAGAGGTCCTGCGGCTGGAGGAGAGCCGGCTGGTGACCGTGGAGCGGCGCATCGACGCCGATCTGCGACTGGGCCGGCACAGCGAACTCCTCGCCGAACTAACCGATCTGATGGCACGTCACCCCCAGCACGAGGGGCTGCACTCGCAGGCGATGGTGGCGCTGTACCGCTCCGGGCGCCAGGCCACCGCGCTGGACGTCTACCGCAGGCTGCGGACCCGGCTCATCGAGGAGCTGGG
The DNA here is from genome assembly GCF_053596315.1 of Streptomyces sp. NPDC001732. Classification (NCBI taxonomy): domain Bacteria; kingdom Bacillati; phylum Actinomycetota; class Actinomycetes; order Kitasatosporales; family Streptomycetaceae; genus Streptomyces; species Streptomyces sp. NPDC001732. The sequence continues at coordinate 49,301 of NZ_JBSFFY010000025.1, read as the reverse complement.
CGTGGAGCCCTCGCCGCAGCTCCAGCGACTGCACCAGGCGATGCTCGCCGTCGACCCGGCGCTGGACGTCGTCTGCGGGCCGCGCCGCGGCTCCACCTTCGATCTGTACGCGGCCTGACGAACCCGCCCCCGAGGGAGGAACAGCAGATGCCCGACGAACAGCCCGTACGGCTCCACTGTTTCGCACACGCCGGAGCAGGCGTCTCGTCCTTCTACGGCTGGCCCCGCGACCTGGGCCCCGGCGTCGAGCCGGTGCCCAGGCTGCTGCCGGGGCGCGAGGCACGGCGCCGCGAGCCCCGGATCACCGGGCGCGAGGCACTGCTGGCCGATGTGATGGGCACCTTCGCCCCGGCGCCGGACACCCCGTACGTGCTGTACGGGCACAGCCTCGGCGCGATGGTCGCCTACACCGTCACCCGGGCCCTGCATGAGGCCGGACTGCCCGGCCCCGCCCTGCTCGCCGTCGGGGCCTGCCCGCCGCCCGACGCCGCGTCCGAACTCTCGGACGCCGCCGGGGAACCGGACGGGCACCTGCTGGAGCTGCTCGGCGAGGTCGGCGGCCTCCCGGAGGGGGCGGCACCCGGTGGGTTCTGGCACCGGGCCGTGCTGCCGGTGCTGCGCGACGACCTGGCGCTCGCCGACGACCTGCGGGTCAACGCCCGCGAACCGGTCGGGGGCGCACCGCTGTCCGTGCCGATGCTGGTCGTCGCGGGGGCGGACGACCCGCTGGCACAGCCGGACGTGATGGCGGGCTGGCGGCGCTGGACCACGGGACGGGTGGTGACCCGCACCGTGCCCGGCGACCACTTCTTCGTACGCGGCCACGATCTGCCGCGGCTGCTCGGGCGGGCCTGCCGTGTCGTACGGCGCACCGCACCGGCCCGCGTCGCGGTCACCGCCCGCGGCTGACCGCCACCGACCACAGGAGGGCACACACCATGAGGGACAGCCGATGAGACGTGTCGTCATCACCGGGATAGGGGTGGTCGCACCCGGCGGGGTGGGCACCAGGGCGTTCTGGTCACTGCTGACGGAGGGCCGCACCGCGACCCGCCGCATCACCCTCTTCGACGCCTCCTCGTTCCGTTCGCAGATCGCGGCCGAGGTCGACTTCGATCCGGCCGAACACGGCTTCGGCCCGCAGGAGGTGCGCCGACTGGACCGCGCGGCCCAGTTCGCGCTGGTCGCCGCCCGCGAGGCGGTCGCCGACAGCGGGCTGACACCGGCCGAGGGGGCGGAACACACCGGGGTCACCCTGGGCAGCGCCGTCGGGTGCAGCACCGGGCTCGACGAGAGCTACGCGCACGTCAGCGAGCGCGGCGGCCACTGGCTCCTGGACCACACCAGGGCCGAGGAACGGCTCGCCGACTACCTCGTGCCCAGCTCCCTCGCCGTCGAGGTGGCGCGCGACATCGGCGCGCAGGGGCCCGTCGCGGTCGTCTCCACCGGCTGCACCTCCGGACTGGACTCGCTCGGCCACGCCGCCGAACTCATCCGCGAGGGCAGCGCCGACGTGATGGTGGCGGGCGCCTCGGAGGCACCGGTCACCCCGATCACCCTGGCGTCCTTCGACGCGATCCGCGCCACGTCCGCGCGCAACGACGCGCCGGAGACCGCCTCCCGCCCCTTCGACCGCACCCGCAACGGCTTCGTGCTCGGCGAGGGAAGCGCGGTGCTCGTCCTGGAGGAGCACGGGCACGCGCTGCGGCGCGGCGCCCATGTGTACGCGGAGATCGCGGGCTTCGCGAGCCGTTCCAACGCGTACCACATGACGGGGCTGCGCCCGGACGGCGGTGAGATGGCCGAGGCGATCCGGGTCGCCCTGGACGAGGCACGCCTGGACGCCACGGCCGTCGACTACGTCAACGCCCACGGATCGGGCACCAAGCAGAACGACAGGCACGAGACGGCGGCGTTCAAGCGCAGCCTGGGCGAGCACGCCCACCGGGTGCCGGTCAGCTCCATCAAGTCGATGATCGGCCACTCGCTGGGCGCGATCGGCTCCCTGGAGATCGCCGCCAGCGCCCTGGCCATCGAGCACGACACCGTGCCGCCGACGGCCAATCTGCACGACCCGGACCCCGCCTGCGACCTCGACTACACCCCGCTCGTCGCCCGGCGGCAGCGCACCGACACGGTCCTCAGCGTCGGCAGCGGCTTCGGCGGCTTCCAGAGCGCGATGGTGCTGACCAACCGGCGTACGGGGGTGGCCGCATGACCGCCGTGGCCGCCGAGGAGGCGGGACTGATCGGCGCCCGCGGCGTGGCGGCGGCCGTCACCGGCATCGGTGTCGTGGCGCCCGGCGGCGTCGGCACCGAGCAGTGGTGGGCGGCCGTGCTGCGCGGCGAGAACGCCATCGGGCCCGTCACCCGCTTCGACGCCTCCGGCTACCCCGCCCGGCTCGCCGGGGAGGTGACCGGGTTCGTCGACGAGGACCACGTGGCGAGCCGGCTGCTGCCGCAGACCGACCGGGTGACCCGGCTCTCGCTCGCCGCCGCCGCGCAGGCGCTGGACGACGCGGACCTGGACCCGGAACGGCTGCCCGACTACGCGGTGGGCGTCGTCACCGCCAACGCCACCGGCGGCTTCGAGTTCGGGCAGCACGAGCTCCAGGCGCTGTGGAGCAAGGGCAGCCGGCACGTCGGTGCCTACCAGTCCTTCGCCTGGTTCTACGCCGCGAACTCCGGCCAGATCTCCATCCGGCACAAACTGCGCGGCCCCAGCGGCGTCGTCGTCTCCGAACAGGCGGGCGGCCTCGACGCCGTCGCCCAGGCCCGCCGCCAACTGAGCAGGGGCATCCGGGCCGTGGTCACCGGCGGCGTCGACTCGGCGCTGTGCCCCTGGGGCTGGACGGCGTACCTGGCCGGGGGCGGGCTGAGCACGGTCGACGACCCCGACCTGGCCTATCTTCCGTTCGACGCCCGCGCCTCGGGCCGGGTCGTCGGCGAGGGCGGTGCGCTGTTCGTCCTGGAGGACGAGGACACCGCCCGGAGCCGCGGCGCCACGGTCCACGGCACGGTCGCGGGCTGCGCCGCCACGTTCGACCCGGCGCCCGGCACCGGGGAGCCCCGGCTGCGGGCCGCCGCCGAACTGGCCCTGGCGGACGCCGGGGTCCTCCCCGGCGAGATCGACGTGGTGTTCGCCGACGCGGCGGGCGAACGGGACGCCGACCGGGCCGAGGCACAGGCGCTGGCCGAGCTGTTCGGCCCGTACGGGGTACCGGTCACCGCACCCAAGTCGATGACCGGCCGACTCTCGGCGGGCGGCTCCGCCCTCGACCTGGCGGCCGCCCTGCTCGCCCTGCGCGACCAGGTGATCCCGCCGACGGTCGGCACCGCGCGGGCCGCCGAGGACTGCCCCGTCGACCTGGTGACCGGCGCGCCGCGCCGGACCGAACTGCGGACCGCCCTGGTACTGGCCCGGGGCCGCGGCGGATTCAACGCGGCCACCGTGGTGCGCACCGCGCACTGACCCACGACCGGGTCGCGCACCGACCCCACCACCGGGTCGTGCTCCCCATCACCGGGTCGCGCACCGACCCGCGACCGAGGAGAAAGGCACTGCTGTGGACCGGCTGGAGCTCACCGAACTGACCACCCTGCTGCGCACCTGCGCGGGCGAGGGCGAAGGAGTCGACCTGGACGGCGACGTCCTCGACACCCTCTTCCTCGACCTGGGCTACGACTCGCTCGCCCTGCTGCAGACCACCGGCATCATCGAGCGCGACTACGACGTGATGCTGGACGAGGAGGCGCTGGAGGAGGCGGAGACCCCGCGCCAGTACCTCGAACTGGTCAACCGCGCCCTGTCCGCCCGAACCGCCGCCTGACGAACGGCGGCAGCCCGCCGGGCCCGGCACGGGCGTGCGCGTCGTCGGTGCCGGGCCCGCCGGGCGCACCACCCGGCTGCGGTCCCGCGCCGCCGCGCCCGTCCCCCGGACCCCGTTCGCCGGGCGCACCACCCGCACCACCCGCACCGTCACCCACGGCACCGGCCCCGTGTCCGTACGGACCGGCCGGTGTACCGCCGCCACCCCGTCGAGGAGCCGATCGTGTCACCGACCCCGGGACTCACCGAGATCGCCGACGGCGTCTTCGGGTACGTCCAGCCCGACGGCGGCTGGTGCCTGAACAACGCCGGACTGCTCGTCGGCGACGGCACCGGGGGCCCCGTCCTCGTCGACACCGTCGCCACCGAGGCACGGGCCCGGCGGCTGCGCGCGCAGGTGCTGCGGGTGGCGGGCGCCCCGCCGCGCCTGCTGGTCAACACCCACTTCCACGGCGACCACACCTTCGGCAACTTCGTCTTCCCCGAGGCCGTCGTCATCGGCCACGAACGGGCCCGCGCCGACATCGAGGCGGCCGGGCTGCACATGGCCGGGCTCTGGCCCGACGTGTGCTGGGGCGACCTGGAGGTCGTGCCCCCGAGCGTCACGTACCGCGACCGCATGACGGTGCACATGGGATCGGTGCGGGCCGAGCTGATCCACCCGGGGACCGCGCACACCACCGGTGACACCGTCGTGTGGCTGCCGGAACAGCGGGTGGTGTTCACCGGCGACCTGGTCATGTCGGGCGCCACACCGTTCTGCCCGATGGGTTCGGTGTCCGGCTCCCTGGAGGCGCTGCGGACCCTGCGCGCACTCGGCGCCCGCACCGTCGTGCCGGGCCACGGGCCGGTGGGCGGACCCGGGCTGTTCGACGACAACGAGGGATATCTGCTGCGCCTCCAGCGGCTCGCCCGGGAAGGGCTGGCCGCCGGACTCACCCCGCTCCAGGTCGCCCGCGAGGCGGGCCCCGGACCGTACGCCGGTCTGCTGGACGCCGAGCGGCTGGTGCCCAATCTGCACCGCGCCTACGCGGAGGAGCGCGGCGCGGCGCCCGGCGATCCGCTGGACGTCCCCGCGCTGTTCCGCGAGATGTCCGAGCACCACGGCGGGACGCCGGCCTGCCACGCCTGACGGCCGATCAGAATGATCTGACAGCCACTCAGAAGGACTGGTGGTCGGGGGCGATGCGGCGCTCACGCGTGCGCAGCTCCCCGTCCTCGTACACCAGCACGTCCTCCACCACACTGCTCGGCGCGATGACCGGGGCCGGGTCCCAGGGACGGCTGACCATCACCAGCGCGTAGTAGTGAGTGACCAGGCTGCCGTCCGGCCCCGGGTCCACGCTCAGCATGTTGTACCAGTGCCGGCGCCGCACCGGCTCGCCGCCGAACCGGCGGGCGTGCTCGGCGCGCAGCGCCGCCGCGATCGCCGCGCGGCCCCGCGCCGGCGGGATGCCGGGCGACGGCGCGAACACCCCGTCGGCGGTGAACGTCGCGGCGAACTCCTCCGCCCGCAGATCGTCGAGCAGCCGGACCTGCCGGGCGTAGAACTGCTGGACCTCCACGTAGAGCGCGGTCCGTTCGGTGTCGAGCCGAGGCTCGGTCGCATACGTCGTCATGCTGGATCTCCTGGTCTTCTGGTCGCCCGGCCCGGCCGGGCGATGTGCGGAACTTCCGGATGGGGCCCGTCGGACGGCCTCCGGCCGGGCTGCCCTGCCCGGTCGGAGGCCGACCGGCGGGCCCTGACGCCCATCCCCGTCAGCCGAGGTCGTCACGGGTCACGACGCGGTGGCGGGTGCGCCACTTGCCGCGCGAGCGGACGAGCACGTCCTCCATGACGCACACCCGGTGCACCGCCGACGCGCCCCGGCCGGGCGTCACGTACACCAGTGCGTAGCAGCGCGTGCGCAGCGTCCCGTCCGGCTGCGGGCTCAGGTCGAGCATCCCGATCCAGTGCCGGAACCGCTCCCCGCTGCGGGCCTGCTGGGCCTCGTTGCGCCGCACGTTCGCCGCCAGGGCGGCGCGCCCGCGCACCGGCTCCTCCAGGGTCGGCACGTCGAAGACCGCGTCCTCCGTGAAGGTGCCCGCCCAGCGCTCGGCCTCGTGCGAGTCGAAGAGCTGCATCTGGTGCGCGTAGAACTGCTGGATCCGCGCGTACAGGACGCCGAAGTCCTCCTCCGGGGCGTGCACCCCGTCGGGCACCGCGAAGGCGGTGTCGGTGCGGCTGAGCATCTCGGTGGTCATGTGACCGCCCTCCGTTCCATCGGATGCGGACACTCTCTGCGGCGCAGATCGAGCGCTCTTCGAAGATTCCTCAAGCGTTCCGGCCGAACGTGTAGGGGCCTGCCGGATACCGAACGGCAGCCGCGTACCGACCAGCCGGAGGAGAACGAGCCATGCCGAACCTCGCCTTTCCGGACCTTCCGCTGGACGCCCTGCTGCGCCGGGCGGCCGTGCGCGACCCCGAGGGCATCGCCGTACGGACCGCGGACACGGAGATCGGGTTCGGCGAGCTGGACGCGCTGACCGACCGCGTCGCCGCCTGGCTGCGCCGGGAGAACGGGGGCAGGAGCGGGGTGCGCACCGGCGTCGCCAACGTCCTCGACCCGGTCTTCGCCGCCACCTACTACGGCACCATCCGCAGCGGCGCCACCGCCGTCCTGGTCAACCCGCTGGTCGGGGCGGAAGGGCTGCGGCACGTCCTGGCCACCGCCGAGGTGGAAGTGGTGTTCGTCCCCGCGGCCACGGCCGAACTGCTCACCAAGCTGCGCGGCGCCCTGCCCCGGCTCCGCACGGTCGTGGTGACCGACGCCCCGGACGGGGTGACGCCCGGCGACGCGGTGCCGCTGCACCCGGCACTGGAGACGGCACCGGACACCCACGGCGGGGGCCCGGCCGACCCGGCGTCGATCGCCTGCGTCCAGTTCACCACCGGCACCACCGGCCGCCCCAAGGGTGTCCTGCTCACCCACCGCAACCTGGTCGCCAACGCGAAGCAGACCGCCCTCGCCCACCGCCTGGACTGTGCCTCGGTCACCCTCAACCACCTGCCGCTCCACCACGTCATGCACCTCAACTCGGCGGTGTACGCGGGGTCCTGCCAGGTCCTGTGCCAGGACCCGGACCCGTTCGCCTCGCTCGCCGCGGCCGACGCGGCCGGTGCCACCCACTACTACGGGCTGCCCGCCCGGCTGCACCGCCTCGCCACCGACGAGCGCCTCGCCGCCGCCGGGCACGCCCCCGCCGGTACCCGGTTGACCGCCGTGCTCTCCGGCGGCTCCGGGCTGCGGCCCCGGGCGGCGCGCACCCTGCGCGACCGGCTCGGCGTCCCCGTCATCCAGGGCTACGGCATGGCCGAACTCTCCCCGCTCACCCACTGCCAGCGGCCCGACCGCTACCGGCCCGGCGAGGTCGGCGAGCCCGTCCCCGGGACCGAGTGCCGCCTCGTCGACGTGGACTCCCGCACCCCGGTCGAGATCTGGTCCACCGGAGAGGTCCAGGTCAGAGGGCCGCAGCTGATGGCCGGCTACCTCGACGACACGCACCCGTCCCGGATCGACGAGGAGGGCTGGTTCTCCACCGGGGACGTCGGCTACCTCGACGACGACGGTTCGCTGCGCCTGGTCGACCGGCTCTCCGACATCTTCAAGCACGACAACGAGATCGTCTCGCCGAGCCGCGTCGAGCAGGTCATCGGCGAGGACCCCAGGGTCGCCGACTGCATCGTCGCCGACTGGCCCGACGACGTGCACGGCGGCCTCGTCTGGGCCGGCATCGTGCTGCGCGACGCCCCGGAACCCGCACCGCGGGCCGGAGCCGTACCGGACGGGGAGCACCCCACGACCCCCGAGGTCCTCGACGCGATCACCGCACGGGCCAACGAGCGGCTCGCGGCCTTCGAGCGCATCCGCCTGGCCGAGGCGCTGGAAGCAGTGCCCCGCACCCCCACCGGAAAGCCCGAACGGCGCGTCCTGCGACAGCAGTTGAAGGCCCGTGCCGCCGCTTGAACGACCGCATCCGCCCCGACCCCAGGAGCAGACCATGGCGACCTCCGCCGACAGGCCGACCGCGCACGGCACCAGCAGGCCGGCCGCGCACGGTGACCACAGCCCGACCACGCACGGCGAGCTCGACGCCTTTCCCACGACCGGGGCGGGCGCATGAGCACCGGCCGGCCCGATGTGCTCGTCGCGGGCGCCGGCCCCGTCGGACTGACCGCCGCCCACGAACTGGCCCGCCGGGGCCTGCGGGTGCGGCTCGTCGACGCCGCCTCCGGTCCCGCCCGCACCAGCCGCGCCGTGGCCACGCATCCGCGCACCCTGGAGACGTACGACCAGATGGGCGTCGTCGAGGACATGCTCGGCCGCGGCCGGAAGAACCGCGCCTTCACCATGTACGCCGAAGGGCGCCGACTGGTGCGGCTGGAAGCCGACTACGCCACGATGCCGACCTCCTACCCCTACACCCTCGTCATCGGGCAGACCGAGACGGAGGCGGTGCTGCGCGAGGCCGTCGCCCGCCTCGGCGTCGAGATCGAGTGGGGAGTGCGGCTCACCGCGTTCCGGCAGGACGCGAAGACCGTACGGGCCACCCTGGAGAAGGCGGACGGCACCGAGGAGCACATCGAGACGTCCTGGCTGGTGGGGTGCGACGGCGGCCACAGCACCGTGCGCAAACTGCTCGGCCTGGAACTGGCCGGCGGGGCCGGTGAGACCTGGATGCTCGCCGACGTACCGGTCGACATGGACCTGCCGCCCGACACCATCTACTGGGCCCACACCGGTGGACAGGCGCTGATGATGGTGCCCTACGCCCGCGAGGGGCACTGGCGGCTGCTGGACACCACACCCGCCCGACGGGACACCGACCCGCGCGCCGTCGAGGAGCGGCTGGGCGAGAAGCTGTCGGCCGGACTCGGCCGCCGGGTCCGGGTGGGCGAGAGCGAATGGACCTCGGTCTTCACCTTCCAGCAGCGCATGGTGGAACGGATGCACGAGGGCCGCGTCCTCGTCGCCGGGGACGCCGCCCATGTGCACAGCCCTGCCTCCGGACAGGGCATGAACACCGGCATCCAGGAGGCGTACAACCTCGCCTGGAAGCTGGCCATGGTCGAACAGGGCCACGCCGGCCGGGAACTCCTCGACACCTACGACGAGGAACGGGTGCCCATCGGCCGGTCCCTGCTCGGCTCCACCCGCACCGCCACCTTCCTCGTCCAGCTGAAGAACAAGCTCGCCCCGCTGGCGCTGCCCGTCGTCTTCACCGTGGTGCGGAACGTGCCCCCGCTGCGCCGGGCCATCCAGCGCAAGGTGCTCGGCGGCATGTCCGGGCTGCGCATCGGCTACGGCGAGTCCTCCCTGACCACCGTCGACACCTTCCGCCACGTCCCCGGCACCGCCGCGCTGTCCAACGCCGCCGTCGCCTCCGGAACCGAACCGACCCCGGCGCCCGCCCCCGGCGAACGCGTCACCCGGGCCCGGGTCCACGACCCCGACGACCCCGGCTGCGCCGCCCTGCGCGCCGAACTGCGCGACCCACGCTGGTCGTTGCTGCTCGCCGCGGGCGGCACCGGACCCGGTGACGTCCCCGTGGGCGTGGCCGTCACGGCCGCCGCCCAGTACTCCGAGTGGCTGTCGGTGCGCACCGTCGGCGGCACCGGCCCGGACGGACCCGCCCCGCTCGCCGACCCGGACGGACGGCTGCGCGCGGCGCTCGGCCTGGCGCCCGGCGGCTGGCTGCTGGTGCGCCCCGACGGCTACACCGCCGCGCGCGCCACCGCCCTGACCCGGGCAGCCCTGGGCCGGGCGCTCGCCCCGCTGCGGCCCGCCGCGCCGCTCGCCGACGCGGCCAGGACCGAGCCGGGACTCGTACTCCCCGCCCCCGCCCCACGGCTGAAGGAGCACTGACCGTGACCGACAACCACCCCGTCGCCCTGATCACCGGAGCCACCAGCGGCATAGGACTGGCGGTGGCCCGGCAACTGGGCCGGTCCGGTCACCGCGTGTTCCTGTGCGCCCGCACCGAACAGGACGTCAAGCAGACCGTCGAGGACCTCAGGGACGAGGGGGTGGAGGTGGCCGGAGTGGCCGCCGACGTCCGCTCCCGGGAGTCCGTGGCCGCGCTCGTGCGCGCCGCCGTCGAGACGTACGGACCCGTCGACGTACTGGTCAACAACGCCGGGCGCAGCGGCGGCGGAGTCACCGCCGACATCGCCGACGAGCTCTGGTACGACGTCATCGACACCAACCTCAACAGTGTGTTCCTGGTGACGCGCGAGGTGCTGAAGAACGGCGGCCTGACCGGCAACGCCCGCGGGCGGATCATCAACATCGCCTCGACGGCCGGCAAACAGGGCGTGCTGCTCGGCGCCCCGTACAGCGCCTCCAAGCACGGCGTCGTCGGCTTCACCAAGGCGCTGGGCCGGGAGCTGGCCCCGTCGGGCGTCACGGTCAACGCGGTCTGCCCCGGCTACGTCGAGACGCCGATGGCACAACGGGTGCGCCAGGGGTACGCGGCGGCCTGGGACACCACCGAGGACTTCGTGCAGGAGCAGTTCGAGGCGAAGATCCCGCTCGGCCGCTACTCGACCCCGGAGGAGGTCGCCGGACTGGTCGGCTACCTCGCCTCCGCGTCCGCCGCCTCGATCACCGCACAGGCGCTCAACGTCTGCGGCGGACTGGGCAATTTCTGAAAACCATGAGGAAGGTGATCTGTGGTGTCCGGTGAGCGTGTGCACCGTACGACGCATTCGGTCGAGGTGGCCGCCCCGGCGGGGGTCGTCTACGGAATGATCTCGAACGCGGTGCAGTGGCCGTTGTTCTTCCCGCCGAACGTGCACGTGGAGCGGCTGGAGTTCGACGGCCGGGACGAGCGGCTGCGGATGTGGGCGGTGGCCAACGGGCAGGTGCGGTCGTGGCTCTCACGGCGCGTGCAGGACCCGCAGACCCGGCGGATCGACTTCCGCCAGCAGCGCCCGCAGGCCCCGGTCGAGACGATGAACGGGTCCTGGGCCGTGGAGGAACGGCCCGGCGGAACGAGCCTGCTGACCCTGCTGCACGACTTCACGGTGATCGACGACCGGCCCGAGGACGTGGCCTGGACACAACGGGCGGTCGACACCAACTCAACAGCAGAACTGGGGCAGTTGAAGCGGCTTGCGGAGCGCTGGGGCCGGCTCGACGAACTCGTGCTGTCCTTCGAGGACGCGGTCCGGGTCAAGGGACCGGCCGAGCTGGTCTACGACTTCCTGTACCGGGTCGGGGACTGGCCCGAACTGGTGTCGCACGTCGCCCGCCTCGACCTGACCGAGGACACCCCCGGCGTCCAGGTCATGGCGATGGACACCCGCACCGCGGACGGCGCGACGCACACCACGGAGTCGGTGCGGATCTGCTTCCCGCACGCGGGCCGCATCGTCTACAAGCAGACCCGCACCCCCGCCCTGATGGAGGCGCACACCGGCGAATGGTCGGTGCTGCCCGACGAGTCCGGCGTCACCGTCGTCTCGCAGCACAGCGTCGTGCTGCGCGAGGAGGCCGTCGAACGCGTACTGGGCGAGGGCGCCGATCTCGCACAGGCCCGCCGCTACGTCCGCGAGGCCCTCGGCCGCAACTCCACGGCCACCCTGAACCTGGCCAAACGCCACGCGGAGACCGCGATCCGCATGTTGTGACCGGTGCCCCTCCCGGCAGGCCCCGCCGGTCACGGCACCAGGACTTTCATACCGAAAAAACACTGAATGCCCGGCACGGTGGAGCGTCCACCGCTGCTCCGGCCCCGCTCTAGCCGTCGCCGTGAAAGTTGCTCCGACGGACTTCCTCGGAGGGGAACGGGGCGGCAGCAGTGGGCGCTCGACCCTTTTCCGGCCGGCCGCAAACCTCTAGGAGAGGCATGAGCTCCAACACCATCACAGTCGGGGAGACGCACGACCGGACGGCACCGCCGTCCGACGGGCCGGTGCTGTGGCACCTCGCCCTGGTCGCCGGTGCCGACGGCACCTCCCTCGACGCCGGACTCGCCGGGCTCAAGGCCCGTCTCGCCGAGTCCCCCGCCCGTGAGGACGTGCCCGTGCGCATCCGCACCCTCGGCAGCGCCGGGGGCGGTCACCGCGGTGCCGTCCTGGCCGGCGACGGAGCGGCCACGGAGCTGGGCGCGGGCGCGTCCACCGGGGCCGCCGCATCCGTCGCCTTCATGTTCCCCGGGCTCGGCGACCACTACCTGGACATGGGCCGCGACCTGTACCGCGACTTCCCGGTGTTCCGGACCGCCGTCGACGACTGCGCCGACGCGCTCGCCCCCGAACTGGGCCTGGACATCCGCGAGGTCGTCTTCCCCGACCCGACGCCCGAGGAGCGCACCGCCCCGGCTGTCGACCTGCGCCGCATGCTCGGCCGCGACACGGGCCCGCAGAGCGAGAACGAGCGCAGGCTCAACGCCACCCGCCTCGCCCAGCCCGCACTCTTCGTCATCGAGTACGCCCTGGCCAGGCTCTGGGAGTCCTGGGGCGCCCGCCCCTCGGTCATGATCGGCTACAGCCTCGGCGAGTACGTCGCGGCCACCCTCGCCGGAGTGCTGTCCCTGAAGGACGCGCTGACCCTGGTGGCCCGCCGCGCCGCACTCATCGACGCGCTGCCGCAGGGCGCCATGCTCGCCGTGATGCTTCCCGAGGAGCGGGTCCGCCCGCTCCTCGGCACCGGCCTCTCGCTCTCCGCCGTCAACGGCCCCGAGTTCTGCGTGGTGGCCGGGCCGGTCGCCGACGTCGAGGCGCTGGAGCGGGACCTCGGCCGGCAGGGCGTCGTCCACCGTCGGGTGCAGTCCACCCACGCCTTCCACTCCTCGATGATGGACCCCATCGCCGAGCAGGTGACCGAGCTGGCACGGACCCTCACCCTGAACGCGCCCCGCATCCCGTACGTCTCCAACGTCACCGGCCGGATCATCACCGACGAGGAGGCCACCGACCCCGGCTACTGGGCGCGCCACCTGGTCAGCCCGGTCCGCTTCGCCGACGGGCTGAACGCCCTCGCCGACGCCGACCTGCTGCTGGAGACCGGCCCCGGCCAGACCCTGAGCAGCATGGCCACCGTGGTCCGCGGCAGCGCGGCCGGCACCGTCGTCGCCTCCATGCGCCACCCCCTGGAGAGCCGCTCCGACTCGGCCGTGGCACTCAAGGCACTGGGCAGGCTCTGGCTCGCGGGCGCCGACATCGACTGGACCGGCTTCCCCGCCTCCGAGCTGGACATCGTGGCCGACGGCGCCGCGACGGCCGCCCTGGCCGACGGCGAACACACCGCCACCCCCACCGAACAGGAACTGTACGGCCTGTGGGCCAGGCTGCTGAAGACCGACCAACTGCCGTACGACATCAGCTTCTTCGAGGTCGGCGGCAACTCGCTGCTCGCCACCCGGCTGATCCTGCGCATCAAGCGGACCTTCGGCACCGACCTGTCCCTGCGCCAGGTCTACGAGTGGGCCACCCTGACCCGGATGGCCGCCGCGATCGACACCCTGCGGGCCGGCGGCGAGCTGACCGCGACGAGGGAGGGCTCCTCGCACACGGGCAACTCCCTGGCCCGCTTCACCCTGCCGAACGGCCTGACGGTGTCCCACCAGAACGAGGCGGAGACCCGCCACTTCTACGAGGACATCTTCGACCACCGCACGTACGCCAAGAACGGCATCTCCATCCCGGACGGCGCCACCGTCGTCGACGTCGGCGGCAACATCGGCCTGTTCACCCTCTTCGCGCACTACGAGGCGAAGAACGTACGGGTCTTCACCTTCGAGCCCGCGCCCCCGATGTTCGAACTGCTCGGCCAGAACGTCGCCGAGCACGGCGTCGACGCCCGGCTCTTCAACATCGGGATCTCCGACGCCGAGACCGAGGCGAACTTCACCTTCTACCCGCGCAGCTCCGGCATGTCCTCGTTCCACCCGGACGAGGAGGAGGAGAAGCACAACCTGCGCACGATCATCGCCAACCAGCAGAGGGCCGAGGCCGACGCCGAGGTCGCCGAGCTGGTCTCCACCGACGAGCTGATCGACGTCCGCTTCGAGGCGATCGAGTTCACCGCCACGCTGCGCCCGCTCAGCGCCGTCATCCGCGAACAGGGCATCGAGCGCATCGACCTGATCAAGATCGACGTGCAGAAGAGCGAGCGGCAGGTCATCGACGGCATCGCCGACGAGGACTGGCCGAAGATCCAGCAGATGGTGCTGGAGGCGCACGACGCGGACGGCGAGGTCGGCCGCCTGGTCGAGCTGCTGGAGAACCGCGGCTTCACGGTCAGGGCCGAGCAGGACGAGCTGTACGTCGGCACGGACATCCACAACATCTACGCCGTACGCGGCGCACGCTAACGGAGTCGTAGGACATGGAATTCACGACAGCAGGAGTCGTCGGCGCGGGCGTCATGGGCGTCGGCGTCGCGCAGAACCTCGCACAGACCGGTCACCGGGTGGTGCTCGTCGACGTCTCGGAGGAGGTCCTCGACAACGCACGCCGCGAACTGCGCAACAGCCTTCGCGCCTACGCCCTGTTCAACAAGGGCTCCGGCGTCGACCCGGCGGCGGTCTTCGAGAAGATCGATTTCACCACCGACTACGAACTGCTGGCCAAGGCCGACTTCGTCGTCGAGAACGTCACCGAGGACTGGGGCATCAAGCAGCAGGTGTACGAACGGATCGACCGCATCGTCCGCCCCGACGTGGTCTTCGCCGTCAACACCTCGGCGATCTCCATCACCCGCGTCGGCTCGGTGACCACCCGCCCCGAACGCGTCATCGGCATGCACTTCATGAACCCGGTGCCGATGAAGCCGATGGTCGAGGTGATCCGCGGCCACCACACCACGCCCGAGACCATCGACACCGCCCGCCGCTTCCTCGCCGGCATGGGCAAGGAGTGCATCGTCGTCGAGGACGTCCCCGGCTTCGTCTCCAACCGGGTCCTCATGCTCACCATCAACGAGGCGGCCTTCCTGGTCCAGGACGGCGTGGCCCCAGCGGCCGACGTCGACCGGATCTTCCAGACCTGCTTCGACCACAGGATGGGCCCGCTGGAGACCGCCGACCTGATCGGCCTCGACACCATCCTCAAGTCCGTCGAGGTGCTCTACGAGAGCTTCAACGACAGCAAGTACCGGCCCGCCCCGCTGCTCAAGAAGATGGTCGCCGCCGGCCTGCTCGGACGGAAGAGCGGCGAGGGATTCCACAAGTACCACTGACAACCGGCCGGGTGGCCCCGACCGGGCCACCCACCCGGCGCCGCACCCCACGACAACAGGACGGATGAAGAGATGAGCACGGACAACAGGACCAGGATCGCGGAATACCTCTCCCGGTTCTTCCCGGTCCAGGACCTGAAGGACGACGACGACATCTTCGAACTCGGCTTCGTCAGCTCGATGTTCGCGATGCAGCTGGTCTCCTTCGTCGAGCACGAGTTCGGCATCACCGTCGAGAACGAGGACCTGGAGCTGGAGTACTTCCGCTCCATCGGCGCACTCGACGCGTTCGTCACCCGCAAGCTGTCCGTCCCGGTCCCGCAGTAGGACGGGAGCGGACACGACGATGACCGGAGCGCTCACCGACCGGCAGGCACAGGCCCAGAAGGAATTCCGGGCCTTCGCCGACCGGCACATCGCCCCGTACGCGGACGAATACCACCGGACCCAGCGCACCCCGCCCGAGATCGTCCGGCTCCTCGCCGACGAGGGCCTGCTCGGGCTGCCCGTCGCCGAGGAGTACGGCGGTGGCGGCTGCGACGCGGTCACCCTCGGCCTGCTCGCCGGTGAACTCGGCCGGGCCTGCTCCTCGCTCCGCAGCCTGCTCACCGTCCACACGATGGTGGCGCACGCGATCGCCCGCTGGGGCAGCCGCTCCCAGAAGGAGACCTGGCTGCCCCGGCTCGCCCGCGGCGAACGCCTCGGCGCGCTCGCCGTGTCCGAACCGGGCGCCGGCAGCGACGCCTCGGGAGTCACCACCCGGCTCGTCCGCGACGGCGACGACTGGGTGGTCGACGGCCACAAGAAATGGATCACGTACGGCGAGAGCGCCGGCCTGTTCCTGGTCGTCGGCCGCTCCCCGGAAGGCCCCATGGCCCTGCTCGTCGAACGGGACACCCCCGGAGTACGGACCGAGCTGATCGAGGACATGATCGGCATCCGGGCCTCGATGACCGCCCACGTGCGCTTCGAGAACTGCCGCGTACCGGTGGACAACACCCTGGCCAGGCCCGGCCTCGGCGTCTCCCACGTGGTCGGCGCCGCCCTCGACCTCGGCCGCTACACCGTCGGCTGGGGCTGCGTCGGCATCCTCGACGCCTGCCTGGAGGCGAGCGTCGACTACGCCGCGACCCGCGAACAGTTCGGCTCCCTCATCAAGGAGCACCAGCTCGTCAGACGCATGATCAGCAACATGTACACGGACGCGCACGCCGCCCGGCTGCTGTGTCTGGAGGCCGGACGGCTGCGCGACGAACGCCACCCGGGCGCCCTGGCCGCGACCTCCACGGCCAAGTACTTCGCCGCCACCGCCGCCGGCCGCGCCGCGGCGGACGCCGTCCAGCTCCACGGCGCCAACGGCTGCAGCTCCGACTACCCCGTCCAGCGCCTCCTCGGGGACTCCAGGGTCATGGAGATCATCGAGGGCAGCGCACAGCTCCACCAGGTGGGGCTCGCCGAGTACGCGTTCCAGGAACGCGGACCGAGGAGTGACCGATGACGACGACCACCCTGACGACCGTCAAGTGCGTGGTGTGGGACCTCGACAACACGGTGTGGGACGGGGTGCTCCTGGAGGACGGCGACGTCACCCTGCGCCCCGCCGTCGTGGAGGTGCTCCGCACCCTCGACGAACGCGGCATCCTCCACTCGATCGCCAGCCGCAACGACCACGACGCGGCCATGGCGAAACTGGAGGAGTTCGGCATCGCCGAGTACTTCCTCCACCCGCAGATCCACTGGGGCAACAAGTCGGACTCCGTCCGGGCGGTCGCCGAGGCCATCAACATCGGCATCGACACCCTGGCCTTCGTCGACGACCAGCCCTTCGAACGCGACGAGGTCGGCTTCGCCCACCCGCAGGTGCTGTGCGTCGACGCCCTCGACGCCCCGGGCATCCCCGAACTGCCCCGGATGCAGCCCCGGTTCGTCACCGCCGACTCCCGCGAGCGCCGCCACCTCTACCGCGCCGACATCCGGCGCAAGCACGCCGAGGAGGCCCACCGGGGCACCGACGAGGACTTCCTCGCCTCGCTCGGCATGCGCTTCACCATCGCACCCGCCCAGGAACGCGACCTCCAGCGCGCCGAGGAACTGACCGTACGCACCAACCAGCTCAACGCCACCGGCTACACCTACTCCTACGAGGAGCTGGACGCCTTCCGCCGCTCGCCCGACCACGACCTCCTCGTGGCCGGACTGGAGGACACCTACGGCACCTACGGCAAGATCGGCCTCGCCCTCGTCGAACACGGCGAGGAGGCGTGGACCGTGAAGCTGCTGCTGATGTCCTGCCGCGTCATGTCGCGCGGCGTCGGCTCCGTACTGCTCAACCACCTGATCCGCAGCGCCCACGACGCCGGCGTCAAACTGCGCGCCGAGTTCGTGCCCACCAGCCGCAACCGGACCATGTTCGTCACCTACAAGTTCTCCGGCTTCCGCGAGGTCGGCAGGAACGGCGACGTCTCCGTCCTCGAACACGACGGCACCCACCTGCAGGGCTTCCCGCCGTACATGGACGTCACGGTCGAGCACTGACCACGGACCCGCACACCCGACACACCGCCACCGCACTGCTGGAGAGGGACGGAAAGCAGAGATGAACGCTCAAGCCAACGAGGAGCGACTGCGGCGGGCCATGGCCGCCGTCCTGCAACTCCAACAACGCAACGCGGAACTCGAGAACCAGCGCCACGAGCCGGTGGCCATCGTGGCCATGGCCTGCCGGCTCCCGGGCGGGGTCACCACTCCGCAGGACTACTGGGACCTCCTCGCCGGGGAACGGGACGCGATCGGCCCCCTGCCCGCGCGCTGGGAAGCCTTCGACCTGTACGACCCCGATCCCGGCGCCCCGGGCAAGAGCTACGCGCGCGAGGGCGGATTCCTCGACGGCATCGAGCAGTTCGACGCGGGATTCTTCGGCATATCGCCGCGCGAGGCGCAGTCGATGGAACCGCAGCAGAGGGTCGTCCTGGAGACCGCCTGGGAGGCACTGGAGCGGGCCGGGCTGCGGGGCGACCAGTTCAAGGGGAGCCGCACCGGCGTCTACGTGGGCGCGATGCGCCCCGACTACGAGACGATCCGCACCGACCTGGAGCTGCTCGACGGCTACCAGGGCACCGGTGTGTCGGGCAGCGTCATCTCCGGCCGCGTCTCGTACGCCCTGGGCCTGCAGGGCCCCGCGGTGACGGTGGACACCGCGTGCTCGTCGTCGCTGGTCGCGATCCACCTCGCCGTCACGGCGCTGCGCAACGGCGAGTGCGACATGGCCCTCGCCGGGGGCGTGACGGTCATGAGCTCCCCCGGAATGTTCGTGGAGTCCAGCCGCCTCGGAGCGATGTCCCCCGACGGGCGGTGCAAGAGCTTCTCCGCCGACGCCGACGGCGGCGGCTGGTCCGAGGGCGCCGGCATCCTGGTTCTGAAGCGGCTCTCGGCCGCACAGCGGGACGGCGACCGGGTGCTGGCGGTGATCCGCGGCAGCGCGGTGAACCAGGACGGCCGCAGCCAGGGGCTCACCGCCCCCAACGGCCCGGCGCAGCAGCGGGTCGTCCAGGACGCGCTCGCCGCCGCCCGGCTCACCCCGTCCGACATCGACGCGATCGAGGCCCACGGCACGGGCACCCCCCTGGGCGACCCGATCGAGGCGGGCGCGCTCGCGGAGGTGTTCGGCCCGGGGCGCACCGCCGGAACACCGGTGTACCTCGGCTCCTCGAAGTCCAACATCGGGCACAGCCAGGCCGCCGCCGGTGTCGCGGGCGTCATGAAGATGGTGCTCGCGCTCCAGAACGACAGCCTGCCCAGGACCCTGCACGTCGAGCAGCCGAGCCCGCACATCGCCTGGGAGGGCAGCGGTCTCGAACTCCTCCGGGAAGCACGCCCCTGGCGCCGCGGCGAACGCCCCCGCCGCGCGGGCGTGTCGGCCTTCGGCATCAGCGGCACCAACGCGCACGTGGTGCTGGAAGAGGCCCCGCTGCCCGAGGAAACCTCCCCCGCACCGCGGCCCGAGCCGCCGGGCGACCTGCCGGCCGTGCTGCCCCTGGTGCTGTCGGGCCACGACGAACAGGCCCTGGGCGCGCAGGCCGAACGCTGGGCCGCGTGGCTGACGGACCACCGCGACGTACCGTTCGCCGACGTGGTGCGCACGGCCTCCCAGCAGCGCTCGCACCTGGAGACCCGGGCTTCCCTGCTCGTCTCCGGCCACGAGGACGCCGCCGACGCGCTGCGGGCGCTGGCGCAGGGACTCCCGAGCGCCGACACGGTCGTCGGCACGGCGCGGGAGCGCGGCAAGGCCGTGTTCGTCTTCCCGGGCCAGGGCAGCCAGTGGACCGGCATGGGCCGGGCACTGCTCGCCGAGTCCGAGGTGTTCCGGCAGGCGGTGGAGGACTGCGACGCCGCGCTGCGGCCGTGGACCGGCTGGTCGGTGCTGGACCTGCTGCGCGGGGAGACGGACCAGGACCTGCCGTCCCTGGAGCGGATCGACGTACTGCAGCCCGCGCTGTTCGCGGTCATGATCGGCCTGGCCGAGCTCTGGGCGTCGCTGGGCGTGAAGCCCGCCGCCGTGGTGGGCTCCAGCCAGGGCGAGGTCCCGGCCGCGGTGATCGCCGGCGCGCTGTCCCTGGCGGACGGCGCCCGCCTCACGGCGCTGCGCTCCCAGGGCCAGCTGCGCGAGTGCAGCGGCCGGGGCGCCATGGCACTGGTCGAGATGCCGGTCGCCGACGTCGAGGAGCTGATCGCCCCGTACGGCGGAACGCTCTCGGTGGCCGTGGTCAACACCGCCACCTCGACGGTCGTCTCCGGCGACGTGGCCGCGGTCGAGTCGCTCCTGGAGGAGCTGGCGGGCCGCGACGTCTTCAGCCGCCGCATCCAGTCCGACACGGCGGGGCACAGCGCCCACGTGGACCCGGTCCTGCCCTGGCTGGCCGAGCAGCTCCGGGACCTCGAAGCCCGCCCCTCGACCGTCCCCTTCTTCTCCACCGTCACGGGCGGCCTGCTCGACGGTGCGGAACTCGACGCCGCCTACTGGTGCCGCAACGTCCGCGACACCGTCCGCATGGACCTGGCCCTGCGCGAACTGGTGGACGCCGGCCACGACGTCTTCATCGAGATCAGCCCGCACCCGGTCCTCGGCATGGCCCTGACCAGCGCGACCGCGGACACGCACGGCGCGGTCGTCGGCAGCCTCGGCCGCGACCGCGGCGGACTGTCCCAACTCCTGCGTTCACTGGGCGCCCTGCACGTCCAGGGGTACCCGGTCGACTGGAGCCGCGCCCTGGGCGGCGTACCGGCCGCTCCCGCGGCGGACCTGCCGACGTACGCGTTCCAGCGCCAGTACCACTGGGTCGACCTGCCGCCGGCGGCGTCCGGCCCGCGCCCGGCCACCGGGACCCCGGCCCGCGCCACGGCCGGGGACGGCGCCCGGACCCGCAAACCCGCCGGGCTGCGCGGACGACTCGCCGGCCTCGCCGACCACGAACGGCTCGACGTCCTGATCGACGTCGTCCGGCGCGAGGCCGCGACGGTGCTCGGCGCCCCCGAACCCGTACCCGCGGACAAGCGCTTCCAGGAACTCGGCCTGGACTCGATCATGGGCCTCCAGCTGCGCAACCGCCTGTGCGACCTGACGGGCAGCACGCTCGCGACGAACCTCGCCTTCACGTACCCCACGGCCCAGGACCTCGCCGCCCACCTGCTGTCGGACGTCCTCGCCGCGTCCGGCGACGAATCGGCCGTACTGCCCCTGGAGCGGGTCGAGGCCCGTGACGTCCACCCGGCCACCGAGGGACAGCGCCGGCTGTGGTTCCTGGAGCGGATGAACCCCGGCTCCGCCCAGTACAAGGTGGCGATGCGGATCCGCACCGCCAGGCCGCTCGACCACGCCACCCTGACCCGCTCGCTCGAATGGATCGTCGCCCGGCACGAGGCGCTGCGCACCGGTCTGGAGATGCGGGACGACGAACTCGTCCAGATCGTGCACCCGGACGTGCCGGTCCCCGTCCTCTTCGAGGACCTGAGCGAATCCGGTGCCGACGCGCTGGAGGAGCACGTCCACCACGAGGAGCAGGAGCCGTTCGACCTCGGCGGCACCTCGCTGTTCCGCTGCCGCGTCCTGGACCTGGCGGCGGACGACCAGGTGGTGTGCTTCAGCCTGCACCACGCCGTCACCGACGGCTGGTCGCTCTCGCTCTTCCTGATGGAGCTCTTCCACGCCTACCAGGAGTTCCTGGCGGGGCGTCGGCCCGACCCGGAGCAGGCCGAGTTCCACCTCGGCGACTACGCGGAATGGGAACGGCGCAGCATCGCGGAGGGCCGCTTCGAGGAGGCGCTGCACTTCTTCGGCACCGAGCTGGAGGGCGTGGAGCGGCTGGAGTTCCCGCCCGGCCCGGACGGCGTCCCCGAGGGCGCAGAGGGCGGCGACACCCTCTACTTCACCGTCCCGGCCGGTCTGCGGACCGAGCTGGAGGCGCTCGCCGCCCGCACCTCGGTCACCCCGTACACCGTGCTGGTCAGTGCCTTCGCCACCCTGCTCGCGCGCTCCACCGACCAGTACGACTTCGCCGTCGGCACCGTCTGGTCGAACCGCCAGCTCCCGGGCATGAGCGGCACCTTCGGCTTCCTCGCCAACACCCTGCCGCTGCGCTGCGACCTGTCGGGGGACCCCCGGTTCGAAGAGCTGCTGGCCTCGATGTCCCCCCGCGTCAGGGGTGTGTTCGAGCACCAGAACGTACCCCTGACCGAGGTCGTCCGCGCGGTCGGCGGCGCCCGCACCGGCGACGAGAACCCGCTCTTCCGCGCCGTCTTCAACTACGGCGGCGCCGCCATGCCCACCGTGGGCGAGGGCGACGCCGTGTGGCACCTGCCCCCGGCCGGCAGCCTCGCGGGCAACGTCCGGGGCGCCTCCAAGTTCGAGCTCGGCATCACGCTCATCCCCTGCGGGGACGAGCTGCGGGGCGAGTTCGAGTACCAGGGGCACGTGATCGACCGCCCGGCCGCGCAGCGCATGGTGGACAACTTCACCACCCTCCTCGAATCGATCGTCCGGGAGCCGGACCGTCCGCTCAGCCGCCTGGGGCTCCTCGCCGACGAGGAGCTGCGCTGGCTGGTCGAGCGCGGTGGCCGCGTCACCCCGCACGCCCCCGGCACGGTCTCCGCCCTGCAACTGGTCTGGGACCAGGTCCGCCGGACCCCCGACGCCGTGGCGCTGATCTCGGACGGGCAGGAGCTGACCTACCGCGAGATGGCCTGGCACGCCTCCGCCCTGGCGGACAAGCTGCGCGCGGCCGGCGTCGGCCCCGAGACCCCCGTCGGGGTCCATCTGCCCAGGTCCTCCCAGCTCGTCGTCTCGGCCCTCGCCATCTGGCTGGCCGGCGGTGCCTACCTGCCGGTGGACCCCGGCTACCCGCAGGCGCGGGTCGCGTACGTCATCGAGGACAGCGGCATCGAGGTGGTCATCACCCGGGCCGGCACCGAAGCGGACCTGGCCGGCACCGGGGCCCGGCTCCTGCTCGCCGACGACCTCCACGAGGCGCCCGTCCCCGACGGCGACGCGCTCCCGGAGATCACCCCTCCCGCGCTCCACGACCTGGCCTACGTCATCTACACCTCGGGCTCGACCGGCAGGCCCAAGGGCGTGCAGATCGAGCACGGTCAGTTCGTCAACTTCTGCCACGCGGTCGACGAGCGGATCGGGGGCGGGACCGGTGAGACCTGGCTCGCCGTCACCAGCCCGTCCTTCGACATCGCGACCGTGGAACTGCTCTGGACCCTGACCCGCGGCTATCGCGTGGTGATCGCCCAGGGCAGCGTGGGCGAGTGGCCCTCCTATCGCGCGTACGCGCCGACCCACCTCCAGTGCACCCCCTCGCTCGCCCGGATGCTCCTCGCGGACTCCGCCGGACGGGCCCTGCTCCGGGGCCTCGACCGGATGATCGTCGGCGGCGAGGCGCTGGACCGCGGACTCGCGGCCAGGCTCATGAACACCTGCCGGGGCGGGCTCACGAACATCTACGGCCCGTCCGAGACGACCGTCTGGTCCACCACCTGGCACGCCGAGCCCGGCGAGGTGTCCCTGGGCGACGCCGTGCGCAACACCAGCCTCTACATCCTCGACCGGCACGGCGCCCGGGTGCCCCGCGGCAGCCGCGGCGAGCTCTTCATCGGCGGTCTCGGCGTCACCCGCGGATACCTGAACCGCCCGGAGCTCACGGCGGAGCGATTCGTGGACGACCCGTTCGCCGAGGCGGACGGCGCCCGGATGTACGGCACGGGGGACGTCGTCCGCTACCGGGAGGACGGCAGCCTGGAGTACTGCGGCCGGGGCGACGCCCAGATCAAGCTGTACGGCCACCGGATCGAGCTCGGCGAGATCGAGGCGGTCGCCGGGGAGCACCCCGCCGTCGCCGAGTGCGCGGCCGTGGTGCGCAGGGACGAGGGCAGCGACCCCAGGCTCTGCCTGTACTGGGTCCGCGGCGACGGTGCCGGGGGCGTGGACGACGACGAACTGCTCCGCTACTTCCTGGCCAGGGTGCCGTCGTACATGGTGCCCTCGCAGCTCGTCGGCATGGACGAACTGCCGCACACCCCCAACAAGAAGGTGGACCGCAAGGCCATCCTGGCGCTGCCGGCGCCCGGCCCCGCGGCCGCCCCGGCCTCCCGGGACGGCGACGACTCGCTGGAGAGCCTCGTCTCCCGGGCCTGGGCCGAGGTGCTCAACCTCGCCCGGGTGGACCGCGACCGCGGCTTCTTCGAACTGGGCGCCAGTTCGATGACCGCGCTCCGGGCGCACCGGACGATCTGCGAGGGACTGGGCCGGGAGTTCCCCCTTTCCGCGCTCTTCCGCTACCCCACCGTCCGGCAGCTGGCCGCCTTCCTGGGCGGCGCGTCGCAGGCCACCGCCCCCGGCCGGGTCGCGGAGCGCCGGGGTCCGGCCGCCGACGAGGCGGTCGCGATCGTCGGATTCGCCTGCCGGCTCCCGGGCGCCCCGGACGCCGACGCGTTCTGGAACAACCTGAAGAACGGCACGGAGTCGATCCGGCGGTTCACCCCCCAGGAGCTCAGGGCGGCCGGGATCGACGAGGAAACCCTGTCCGACCCCGACTACGTACCGGCCAAGGGCTTCGTCGAGGGCGCCGCCCTCTTCGACGCGGAGTTCTTCGACTGCTCGCCCGCCGAGGCCGAGACGATGGACCCGCAGCACCGGCTCTTCCTGGAATGCGCCTGGCAGGCCCTGGAACACGCGGGCCGGGTCCCGCAGGAGTTCGACGGCGCCATCGGTGTCTTCGCGGGCGCCGGGCAGGGCGGGTACCGCAGCAGTGACGACGCCACCGAGATGTCGGACTTCTACCGCACGATGGTCGGCACGAAGAACGACTTCCTGGCCACGAGGGTCGCCCACAAGCTGAACCTGCGGGGACCCGCCCTGACCGTCCAGACGGCCTGTTCCACCAGTCTCGTGGCCACCCACCTGGCCCGCGAGAGCCTGCTGCGCGGCGAGTCCGACATCGCCCTGGCGGGCGGTGCCTCGCTCAGCTACCCGCTGGAGCAGGGCTACTTCCACCAGGAAGGGCTGGTGTTCTCGCCGGACGGCAAGTGCCGGGCGTTCGACGCCGACGGGGCGGGCACGGTTCTCGGCAACGGCGTCGGAATCGTCGTGCTGCGCCGCCTCTCCGACGCGCTGGCCTCGGGGGACACGGTCTACGCGGTCATCCGCGGCAGCGCGATCAACAACGACGGGTCCAACAAGGTCGGCTTCACCGCGCCCAGCGTCGACGGCCAGGCGCGCGTCATCGCGGCCGCCCAGGCCGACGCGGGCGTGAGCGCGGACACCATCGGCTACGTCGAGGCGCACGGCACGGGGACCACGCTCGGGGACCCGATCGAGGTCCAGGCCCTGCAACAGGTGTTCGCGACGGCCGGCCGCACCGAGCCGTGCGCGCTGGGCTCGGTGAAGACCAACATCGGACACACGGATGTGACCGCGGGAGTGGCCGGCCTCATCAAGGCGGCGCTGTCCCTCCACCACCGGCAGCTGGTGCCGAGCCTGAACTTCGAGAAGCCGAACCCCGAGATGGAACTCGACC
Organism: Streptomyces sp. NPDC001732; assembly: GCF_053596315.1. Classification (NCBI taxonomy): domain Bacteria; kingdom Bacillati; phylum Actinomycetota; class Actinomycetes; order Kitasatosporales; family Streptomycetaceae; genus Streptomyces; species Streptomyces sp. NPDC001732. The sequence goes on along the minus strand of NZ_JBSFFY010000025.1, from coordinate 24,175 downwards.
CCGAACTCCTTTATGTCAACACGGAGTTGAAGTACTGGGAGCAGGTGCAGGGCCCGCGTCGCGCGGGAGTCAGCGCCTTCGGTCTCGGCGGTACGAACGCCCACGTGATCCTCGAAGAGGTCCCGGTGACGGAGGCCGCGGAATCGTTCCCGCCCGAGGACGCACGGCCGCTGCCGGTGGTGGTGTCGGGCCGTGACGAGGCGGCGCTGCGGGAGCAGGCGGGGCGCTGGGCGTCCTGGCTCTCCGGCCGTGAGGAGATCCGGCTGGCGGATGTGGCGGTGACGGCCGCCCGGCACCGTACGCACTTCGAGTCCCGGGCCAGTGTGGTGGCGTCGGACGCCGCCGGGCTGGTGGAGGCGCTGGAGGAACTGGCCGAGGGCCGGTCGCACGACGCGGTCGTCACCGGCGACGCCGAACGTCGCGGCAAGGTCGTCTTCGTCTACCCCGGCCAGGGCTCGCAGTGGGTCGGGATGGGGCGTGAACTGCTTTCCTCCAGCGAGGTGTTCGCGGAAACCGTCGATGCGTGCGATGCGGCGCTGAAGCCGTTCACGGGCTGGTCGGTGCGGGAAGTCCTCGTGGGCACCGAGGACGACCACCTGCTGCTCGACCGGACCGAGGTGGTCCAGCCCGCCCTGTTCACGATGGGGGTGGCCCTCTCGGCGCTGTGGCGTTCGCTGGGGGTGGAGCCGGCTGCGGTGGTGGGGCATTCGCAGGGTGAGGTGGTGGCCGCGGTGGTGAGCGGTGCTCTCACTCTGGAGCAGGGCGCGCAGGTCGTCGCCCAGCGTTCGCAGGCCGTGCTGCCCTGCGTCGGCCAGGGCGGCATGGCGCTGATCGAGCGCCCCGTCGCGACGGTCGAGGAGTTCCTGACCCCGTACGGCGACGCCCTGTCCGTGGCGGCGGTCAACAGCGCCGGTTCCACCGTGATCTCGGGCCGGGTGGAGGCGATCGAGCAGATCGTGGCGGAGCTCCAGGAGAAGGACGTCTACGCCCGCAGGATCAAGGCCGACTACGCCTCCCACAATGCCCAGATGGACCCCCTCCTGCCCGGCCTCGCCGCCGGTTTCGAGGGCCTGGTCCCGCGGCGCGCGCAGCTCGCGTTCTACTCCACCGTGACGGGCGGGGTGTCCGACGGCACGGATCTGGACGGCACGTACTGGTGCCGCAATCTGCGCGAGCCCGTCCGCTTCGACCGGGCCATGGACCGGCTCCTGGACGACGGCCACACCGTGTTCGTGGAGATCTCCGCGCACCCGGTGCTGTCGATACCGCTGACCGACGGGAGCGCGGAGCGCGGCGGCATCGTCGTCGGCTCTCTCGCCCGCGATCACGGGACCAAGGATCAACTCCTGCGCAACCTGGGTCTGTTGCACGTACAGGGCCATGGCATCGACTGGGACCGGGCCCTCGGGCTCGAAGCGGGGGAGGGCGCCCTGCTGAACCTGCCCACGTACGCCTTCCAGCGCGAGCACTACTGGAAGGAGGCGCGGCGGTCCCCGCGGACCTTCGGCGCCGAGACGGGCGAGGCACTCCGCAGGGCCGTCGGCACCGGCAGCGCAGCCGAGGTCATGGAGGTGCTGGGCGCCCCCGAGCACCTCGAGGACAGCGTCGCGGACGTCCTCCCGCTCCTGGAGGACTGGTTCAGGAAACAGACGGAGAAGGCCGAAGCGGAACGACAGGGTGCGACCGCGTCCAGGGGCCGCCGGACCGGTCTGCGCGAGCGGCTGGCCACGATGGCCGGGCACGACCGGCGGTCGGCGGTGCTCGACCTGGTCGTCCAGGAGGCGGCCTCGGCCGTGGGGGTGCCGGGCGACGACATCGTCACCGATCAGCCCCTGTTCCAGCTCGGTGTGGATTCGCTGGTCGCGGTCGGTCTGCGCAGCCGTATCGCCCGCGCGACCGGCCTGACCGTCCCCGTACAGGTCATCCTGGGCGAGACGGGCTGCCTGGGCATCGCCGAGCACCTGGCCGAAGGGCTGGCCGGGGCCCGGGACGCGGCAGGCGGAAGCGGACCGGGACGCTGGCTGCGGACCCTGAAGCCCGCGGCCGAGCCGACCGCCCGGATCGTCTGTGTCGCCGGCGGCGGCGGAACGACCGCCGGTCACGTGCCCCTGATCCGGCACATCCCGGACGGCATCGAGCTGCTCGGCGTGCAGATGCCGGGCCGGGAGAGCCGGGCGGCCGAGGCCCCCGCGACCTCCATGAAGGACGTGGTGGCGGCGATCACCGCCGAGCTGACGGACCGTGCCCCCGTGCCGACCGTCGTCTACGGCCACAGCCAGGGGTCGTGGATGGCCTGGGAACTGGCGCACGCGCTCTCGGCCCTGCCGGAACCGCCCCCTCTCACGTTCGTGCCGGCGTGCGCGCTGCCGCCCTTCGTGGAGATGCCACCGGCGATGCAGCGGATGGAGGAGCTGGCCAAGACCCTCGACCGGGCCACCACCGACGAACTGGCCGTCGCCTTCAAGGGAATCCTGCCCGACGACATCCTGGCGAACGCCGAGCTCCTCACCACGTACAGCTCCGCGCTCCACCACGACGCGACCCTGTCCATGAATCATCGGGACTCACTGGTCGGTGACGAACGGGACCGTCTCCGCATCCCCGTCGTCGCCGTCGCCGCGAAGGACGACCCCGTGCTTCCCGAGGGGACGACACAGGGCTGGCAGAACCTGACGGACGGGCAGTTCGCGCACCACGTCATCGACGGCAGCCACGCGGCTCCGATCGAGAACAGCGAAGCGATGGCCGCAGAACTCGTGGCGGCGATACAGAAAGGCATGGGAGAGAAGAATGTCTGAGGCAGTCCGGCCGGACGGTGCACGGATCCACTACGAGGTGCACGGCGAAGGCTTCCCCGTGCTGCTGCTGGCCCCCGACGCGGTGGGCAGCCGGATCGAGTCGTGGGAGGAGAACTTCTTCCACCCGGTGCGTGAGCTGTCGCGGCACTTCAAGGTGATCGCGATGGACCAGCGCCACGCCGGCCGCAGCTCCGCGCCCGCCGTCCCCTTCTCGTACGAGCAGACGGTCGCCGACCAGCTCGCGGTGCTCGACGAGGTCGGGGCCGAGCAGGCCCACGTGGTGGCCGCCGGGTTCGGCTGCGTGCACGCCTGGCGGCTGGCGCACGAGGCACCGGGCCGGGTGCGGTCGGTGGTGGCCCAGGAGCCGGCGGGCCGCGACGCCACCAACACCCTGGGGGACTTCTTCGGCCTCTTCGACCCGGCGATGAGGCTCCCGCGCGCGGCCGGTTTCGACGACCCGGAGACGGAGGGCCTCGGCGCGGTCTTCGAGGCCGCCGCCCGGGACGGCGTCTTCGAACGGAACCCGGAGGCCGGGCCGTTCGCCCAACGACTGCACGACGACGGCGAGTTCCAGAAGGAGATCCTCGCCTTCCGGCGCGAGAAGTACGTCACGCTGCTGGTGCGGTTCCGTGACGCGATCTTCCCGGACGGCCGCGCCCACTTCTCCGTCCCCGACGAGTGGATCAGCGAGTTCCCCGCCCCGCTGCTGGTACTGCCGGGCGACTCCCCACACCGTCCCGAGGCCCTGGCCGCACGGATCGCCCTGGAGGCTCCCGAGGCGACCCTCCTCGAACCGGGCTTCGCCGCACCCGAGCGGCGTGCGAGGACCGTGGCGTCGATCGTCGAGTTCCTGCTGAAGAACAACCCGAGCTGAAGGAAGGTAAGCACGCCATGCAATCGCTCGCAGAGATCGACATCACGAGTGAGCAGTTCTACGACGAGAACGGCTACCCGTGGCAGGAGTGGGACCGGCTGCGGGAGGAATCTCCCGTTCACTGGTACCACCGCCCCGGCTACGAGCCGTTCTGGGCCCTGACCAGGCACGAGGACATCTCCTGGGTCGCCCGCAGCACCGACGTCTTCTCCTGCCGCGAGCGCACGGCGATCGAGACCCCGGACGAGATCGAGCCGTGGGAGACGGAGCGCGAGCGCCGCGGCCAGGTCTACGGCCACGTCGCCGACTACCCCGCCGGGCTCGGCTTCATGGACGCGCCGCTGCACCGCCAGGTCCGGCAGGCCATGTACCCCTGCTTCACGCCCAAGGCCATGGCGGCGATGGAGGAGCGCTTCTTCGAGCTCTCGACCTCGTACGTCGCCGACTTCGTGAAGCGGCTGGACGAGCACGGCACCGCGGACGTGGCGCACGACCTCGCCGCCCGGCTCCCGCTGGCCGCCATCTTTGAACTGCTGGGGGTGCCCGGCGAGGACTGGGACCACCTCTTCCGCGTCCACCAGGACACCGCCTCCGCCTTCCACAAGGGCTACAAGCAGGAAGAGGGCGAGGAGGCGCAGGCCCGCTTCATGCGCGCCATGATCGAGCTGGACCAGTACATGTCCGGTCTCGCGAAGAAGCGCATGGAGGAGGGCGGCAGCAACGGGACCGACGTGCTGAGCCGACTGGCGAAGGCCACCGTCCTCGGCAACCCCCTCGAATTCCACGACATGTCCTACCAGTTGTTCAACCTGGTGCAGGCGGGCAACGGAACCACGCGCAACGCCATCGCCGGCGGCATCAAGGTGCTGCTGGAGAACCCCGACCAGCTGCAGAAGCTGATCGACGACCCCGCCCTGCTCGACGGCGCCGTGGACGAGATCCTGCGCTGGACCTCGGTCGCCGTGGTGATGGCACGCACCGCCATGAAGGACACCGAGATCCGCGGCCAGAAGATCCGCAAGGGCGAGACCGTCGCCATGTTCTTCCCGGCGGCCAACCGCGACCCGGACGCCTTCCCCGACCCGTACCGCTTCGACATCACCCGCAGCCCGAACCGGCACATCGCGTTCGGCGGCAACGGGGAGCACCGCTGCATCGGAGCCGCCCTGGCGAGGACCGAACTGCGTGCCATGTTCCGTGCCCTGCTGCCCGTGCTGCCGACCCTGGAACTGCACGGCGACTCGAAGATGCTGGTGCTGCGCCTGCTCATCTCCGAGTTCGTGCAGCTTCCGGTCCGCCGCAAGGAGGGCCTGGCATGACGGTGGAGCAGAGCATCGAGGGCGAGACCCGGCCGGTGCCCACCACCATCGAGGAATTCGCCGCCTGCGACGAGTCCGACCTGGAGATCATGGTGCCCTGGACCGGGCCGGCCATCGACCCGGAGACCGGGGGACTGAAGGCGCCGCTGCCCGACTCCTACGTCGTGGCCACCTCCGGCGGCTGGCCCAGGCCCGGCGCGATCGAGATCGCCACCGAGCTGAACCGGGTCCTCCTGGAGGAGCTGTGGAAGCGGGAGGGCCTGCTCGCGGCGACGTTCGCCATCTCCCAGAAGTGCTGGATGAGTTCGCGCGCCCTGGCCGTGTGGACGGACGAGGAGGCGCTGATGGGCTTCCTGCAGTCCGAGGGACACATGAACGCGGTGCGCAAGACGAAGAAGCTCGCGTACGGATGGGAGGGGACGCGCTGGGTGAGCAGCTCGCCGACACTTCCCACTTTTGACGAGGTACGGGCCAGGCTGGCCCAGCAGAGGAGGAACAAATGACGATCACCGCGGTGGCGCCGGAAAAGACGGACGCGCTGGTTGCTCATCTGCTCCAGGAATTCGATCTCGCCTACGAGATGATCCTGGAACTCATTGACGGTTTTGACGACGAGACCGCGCGCACCGCACCGGAAGGCCATATGCCGGCCCTTTGGTTCCTCGGTCACCTGATGTGTTCGAAGGACTATGTCTCGGGGCTTTATCAGGAGGGTGGTATATCCCTTTCTCTTGAGTTCTACGACAAGTGGGCGGGCGACTGCGACAAGGTCGACTGGGAGGGTGCGCCCTCCTTGGGCGAAATGCTCGGCCTCTACAAGCGGATCCATGCACGGCTGCGTGGGCTCGTGGCCACGTTGAGCGCGGAGGACCTGCACCGCGAGTGCCCGGTCGAGATTCAAGCTCCGCTTGACGATTACTGGAAGAAGCGTCTCGGGAGGCTCGGGTCCGCGCTCTCCCTGGTGCAAATGCACGACGCCTACCACGGCGGTCAGCTGGGAAGTCTGCGTGGAGCCCTCGGGATGACCGTTCCCTTCTGAGGAAGGCAAGTTGTCGGCGGAAGCGCCGGTACTGGACCGCTGGTACAGTGCCGGACTGCCGCCAACAGAATTCGTGTCGTCTTCAGAGAAGGTGTTCGATGACATCCCACATCGCGTTCTTCAACTTTCCCGCATTCGGACATCTGAATCCGACTCTAGGAGTCGTGGAAGAACTCGTTCGACGTGGTCATCGGGTCAGTTGCACCACCACGGACCACTTCGCCCCGGCCATCGAGGCGGTGGGCGCGGAACCGGTTCGCTACACCTCCGTGTTCGGCCAGTACTACACGAACCCCTTCACACCCGAAGCCATTTCGGGCGAAGGACTGCGGACGCTCGAAGAGGCCACGTCCCTGGTGAACCAGGTGGAGGGCTTCTACGGGGAGAACCGGCCCGACGTGATTCTCCACGACTTCATGGCGTGGGGAGCCCGCTTCTACGCGGCACAGCAGGACATTCCGACGGTGCGGCTGTTCCCGTCGTACGGAGTGAACGAGCACTTCTCCATCCAGGCCAAGTTCCCCATGGCCGAGATGACCGACCCCAAGGTCATGGAGATGGTCACCAAGCTCGACGGGATGCTCCCCGGCCTCGGGTTCCCGGGCATGACGTCCATGGAGTTCTTCATGGAGCCGCCGAAGCGCGGCATCATCTTCCTCCCGCGGGACTTCCACTACGACGGGCACACCTTCGACGAGCGGTTCGTGTTCGCGGGCCCGTGTCTCGGTGACCGGTCGGCCTTCCAGGGCACGTGGCAGCGCCCGTCGCAGGACCGCCCGGTGCTCCTCATCTCGCTGGGCACCGCCGCGACCGGCTGGCCGGAGTTCTTCAGGACCTGCGTCGAGGCCCTCGCGGACTCCCGCTGGGACGTGGTGATGGCCGTCGGCGACAACATGGACCCGGCCGAACTCGGGGACCTGCCCGCGAACTTCGACGTACGACGCAGTGTTCCCCAGCTGGACGTGCTCCGCCACGCCGAGCTGTTCATCACGCACGGCGGAATGAACAGCGTCATGGAGTCGCTCTACAACGGCGTCCCGATGATCGTGAACCCGCTGATGAGCGAGCAGCGCGCCAACGGGCTCCGCGTCGAGGAGCTCGGTTTCGGCCGGCTGCTCACCCGCGACGACTTCAGCCTCGAAACCCTGCGCAAGGCGGTCGACGAGGTGTCCTCGGACACGTCCGTCGCCGACCGCACCCGGGCGATGGGCGAGGCGATGCGCAAGGTCGACGGCCCCGCCGTCGCCGCGGACGCAGTCGAGTCGTACCTGACCGAGAGCACCCGCTGAGTTCAAGTCGAGCTCAAGCAGACGGCGCGATGATGTCGGTGTGGCATCCCGCGAGTTCCGTCAGCCGCTGTTGATCCGACCAGGGCGTATTCCCGTCACAACACCGGCCACGTCATCCCGCGCGGGATGACGTGGCCGGTTTTTTCTGTCCGCCGGGTCGAACGCCGGGGAGCCGGCGGCTCGCCACATGAATCCGTCTCCGCAACGAGGAAGACAGCGTGAAACGACTGATAGGCACAACTCTGGCCGCGACCCTGCTCGCCGTGGTCCTCACGCCCGGTGTGAGTGCCCAGGGCAGAACGATGGTGGAAGAGGGCAGGACCCGGGGGGAGGCGGTGTCCTTCCCGGGCATCGGCTCGCTCTCGCAGCCCTCGGGCAGGGGAAGCTTCCGGTTCGGCGTCTCGAGTTCCGCGACGCAGATCGAGGACCGGAACGAGAACAACGACTGGTACCTCTGGAGCAAGCCGGCCCCCGAGGGCCTCGGCAAGAGCCCCTTCGTCGGCGACGGCGTGGGCGGTTACACGCGGGCGCTCGACGACGTCGGCCTCGTCAAGGACCTCAATGTGGACTCGTACCGGTTCGGCATCGAGTGGTCCAGGATCGAGCCCCAGCGCAACAAGATCGACGAGGCCGCGCTCGACCACTACGGCAAGCAGCTCGACGCGCTCGCCGCCAAGGGCATCCGCCCGATGATCACACTGCACCACTTCGCCAACCCCGTCTGGGTCGACGACCCGCGGGACCCCAACTGCGAGAACGGTCCGAGCGACACCAACCTGTGCGGTCTGGACCATCCGCAGGGCGGTGAGCTCGTCGTCAAGGAGATGGCCGAGTTCGCCAAGCTCATCGCCGAACGGTTCGGCGACCGGGTCGACGAGTGGGTCACCCTGAACGAGCCGATGGTCTACATGACCTTCGCGCACGCCTTCGGCGCCGGCCCGCCCGGCAAGGCCAACCTGAACACCGCGAACCTGAGCAAGTTCACCATGGCGCAGCGGCGTTACATCATGGCCCACGTGGCGATGTACAAGGCCATCAAGTCCGCCGACCGGGTCGACGCCGACCGTGACGGCGCGGCGTCCAGCGTCGGCCTGACCGTCGGCGCCCAGGAGTACGTGCCGATCCGCGGCGGCAGGATCAGCAACGACCCCCGCGACATCGCGGCCCGCGACCGCTACCGCCAGTACACCGACTACGGTTTCGTCGACGCCCTGTGGCGCGGAACCTTCGACAGCGACCTGGACGGCACCGTCGACGAGCAGCACCCCGAGTGGACGGGCACCCTCGACTGGCTCGGCCCGCAGCTGTACGCCCGCATCGGCGTGTCCGCGCCCGGCGCCTCCGGCGGCGGCGACCCGAGCTACCCGGTGCTCGACGTGGACCTGTGCACCACCTCGCCCTGCCTCCCCTACAAGGACCCGTCCTACTTCGTGCCGGCGATGAACTACGAGGCGTCCGCCCAGGGCCTGGCCGGCGTGCTGAAGGAGTACGGCAACCGCTACCGCGGGCTGCCCCTCCTGGTGAGCGAGTCCGGCATCGCGACGGAGAACGGCATCCGCCGGTCCCAGCACATCGTGCGCACCCTGGAGCAGATCTCCCAGGCACGTGCCGCCGGCGTCGACGTCCGCGGGTACTACCACTGGAGCCTGCTCGACAACTTCGAGTGGCTGTCGGGCTACTCGGCACGCTTCGGGCTCTACCAGGTGGACCGCACCACCATGGAGCGCATCCCGACGAGTTCGGTGCCGGTCTACCGGGAGATCGCCGGGACGCGTTCCCTGTCCTCGCAGACCAGGCAGGAATTCGGCGGTACGGGGCCGTTCGCCCCGGAGACCGCGGGCAGCACCGCCCGCTGACGCCGCACGAACACACCGGGGGCCGCTCCGTCCGGACGGCCCCCCGTGTCCCCCTCCGCGCCGGAAGTCCGGTTCGACGAGCAAGGAAGAGCAGATGAGCTTTGCCCAGCTGAACAGTGGTGTAGCCGCCCCCCTGCCGGGCGCCGAGGACATCGCCGGCTTCCTGCGCGACGTCGTCGCGGCAGCCCTCGACGCACGGCCGGAAACCGTCGACGTCGACCGGCCGCTGCGCGACCTCGGACTGGACTCCGTCCGGATCCTGTCCCTCGTGGCGGCACTGTCGGAACACCTCGGACGCCCCGTGCCCGGCTGGGTGGTGTGGCAGTACCCCACCGTCGCCGGGCTCGCCGCCCACCTGGCGGGCGAGGACGCACCCCCCGCCGCCGCACCGCGCACCGGCCGGACACCCGCCACCGCGAACGAACCCATAGCCATCGTCGGCCTCGGCTGCCGGCTGCCCGGCGGCATCGAGACGCCCGAGGCGCTCTGGGAGAGCCTGCGCGCCGGACTCGACGCGATCCGCGAGGTCCCCGCCGACCGCTGGAACGCCCGGGAATGGCTCGACCCGGACCCCCGGGCACCCGGCAGGACGAACACCCGCTGGGGGGGCTTCCTCGACGACGTCGCCGGGTTCGACGCCGACCTGTTCCGGATCTCGCCCGCCGAGGCCAAGCACATGGACCCGCAGCAGCGCATGGCGCTGGAGGTCGCGTGGGCCGCCTTCGAGGACGCCCGGATCGTCCCCACCGGCATCAGCGGCACCCGCACCGGCGTCTTCTTCGGCACGATGGCACAGGAGTACCACCTCGCCACCGGGGCCGACGCCGACGCCATCGAAACGCACTCCGCCGTCGGCTGGGACAACTCCATCATCCCGGCACGCATCGCCTACACCCTGGGCCTGCACGGCCCCGCCATGGCCGTCGCGACCGCCTGCAGCTCCTCGCTCACCGCCACCCACCTCGCCGTGCAGAGCCTGCGCCGCGGCGAGACCGACCTCGCCCTGGCGGGCGGCGTCAACGTCATGCTCCACCCCAACACCACCGTCGCCATGACCAAGTTCGGTGGCATGAACCCGGACGGCCAGTGCCGGGCCTTCGACGCGGGCGCCAACGGCTACGTGCGCGGCGAGGGCTGCGGCGCCGTCGTCCTGCGCCGGCTCTCCGACGCCCTGGCGTCCGGCGACCGCGTGTACGCCGTGATCCGCGGTACCGCCGTCAACAACGACGGTGCCTCCAACGGCCTCACCGCCCCCAACCCGCGGGCCCAGGTGGACGTCGTGCGCACCGCCTGGCAGGACGCCGACGTCGACCCCAAGGACGTCTCCTACGTGGAGGCGCACGGCACCGGCACCCTCCTCGGCGACCCCATCGAGGCGGAAGCACTCGGCACGGTGTTCGCCGAGGGCCGCGAGGAACCCCTGCACCTGGGCTCCGCCAAGACCAACTTCGGCCACCTGGAGCCCGCGGCCGGCGTCACCGGCCTCCTCAAGACCGCCCTGGCCCTGTACCACGGCGAGATCCCCGCCAGCCTCCACTTCGACGTGCCCAACCCGCACATCGACTTCGAGGCCAACAAGCTCAGCGTCGTCGCCGAGCGCCGGCCGTGGCCCGCCGCCCGCCGCCGCTACGCGGGCGTCAGCGGCTTCGGCTTCGGCGGCACCAACGCCCACGTCGCCCTCGAAGAGGCCCCCTACAGCCGTCGCCGCCTCACCCCCATCGCCGCCGCGACCGAGGACGCACTGCACGAGGCGATCGCCGGGCTCGCCACCGCGGGGGACACCACGACCGGCCCGCACCCGGCACCGGACGCCGACGGCCCCCACCGCGCGGTCGCCGCCCCCACCCCGGCCGGCCGTGCCGAACTCGTCGCGGGCCCCGCCCGGTCCACCCAACGCCCCCCGCTCGCCTTCTTCTTCTCCGGCCACGGCGCGCAGTGGACCGGCATGGGCCGCGACCTGCTCTCCGAACGCGCCTTCCGCGCCGCCCTCGACGACTGCGACCGAGCCGTCGCCGAGTTCACCGGCTGGTCGGTCACCGACGAACTCCTCGCCGACGCGGCCGACTCACGGCTCGACCGCACCGACGTCGTCCAGCCCGTCCTCTTCTCCGTACAAGTCGCCCTGGCCCGCACCCTGGCCGCCTGGGGCCTGGAACCCGACACCGTCTTCGGCCAGAGCATCGGAGAGGTCGCCGCGGCCGTCGTCGCGGGCGCACTCCCGCTGGACGAGGGCGCCCGGCTCATCACCACCTGGTCCGCGCTGATCGCCGAACGCGCCTCGGGCCACGGCGCCCTCCTCGTCTGCGACCTCACCGCCGACGAGGCCACCCGCCCGGCCGCCGACCACGGGCTCTCCGTCGCCGGGCACCTCGCACCGGACCAGGTCTGCCTGTCCGGCCCCACGGACGCCGTCGCCGCCGCGGAACGGGAACTGTCCGAGAACGGCGTGCGCACCGCACGCGTCAACATCGACTACGCGTCCCACAGCGCACAGCTGGAGGACCTCGCACCCGAACTCGTCCGCCGGCTCGGCACCCTGCGCACCGGCGTCACGTCCGTCCCCTTCTGGTCGACCGTCGACGACGACTTCGTCGACGGCACCGCGCTCGGGGCCGAGTACTGGGCCCGCAACATGTGCCGCCCCATGCTGGTGGCCGAGGCGGTCGCCGCACTCGCCCGCACCGAGCCCGCCGCCGCGCGCGGACTGCGCATCGTCGAGATCGCCCCGCATCCCGTCGCCCGGCACTCCCTGGAGCGGACGCTCGCCACGACCGACGACACCCGCTGCGCCGCCCTCGCCACCTGCCGCCGCGACCGGCCCGCCCGCCGGAGCCTGGAGGACCTGGCCGCCCGCCTGTGGTGCGAGGGCCACGACATCGACTGGACGGCCATCCACGGCCGCCCCGACCGGCCCGCGCCCAAGACCCCCGTCGTCCTCACCGTGTCCGGCAAGTCCGAGGAGGCACGCGCCGAGAACGCCGCCCGGCTCGCCGACCACCTGACGGGCAGGCCCGATTCGGAACTGCTCGACATCGCCTACAGCGCCGCGCACCACCGCGCCCACCTGGAGCACCGGGCGAGCGCCGTGGCGAGCACCATCGACCGGGCCCGGGAGGCGCTGCTGGCGTTGGCGGAGGGCCGGGCGCACCGCGATGTCGTCGAGGGCTCTGCCGTCGGCGGTGAGTCGGCGGTGCTGTTCACGGGGCAGGGCAGTCAGCGGATCGCGATGGGCCGTCAGCTGTACGGGGCGTTCCCGGTGTTCCGGGAGGCGTTCGACGAGGTGTGCGCGGCGTTGGAGCCGCACCTGCGGATGCCGTTGGCCGCGGTGGTGTTCGCTCCGGAGGACAGCGCCGATGCGGTGTTGGTGCATGAGACGGAGTTCACGCAGCCGGGGCTGTTCGCGGTCGGGGTGGCGTTGTTCCGGCTGTGGGAGTCGTGGGGTGTGGTGCCGGGCGCGGTGGCCGGACATTCGGTTGGTGAGCTGGCCGCCGCGCATGTGGCGGGGGTGCTGGACCTTTCCGACGCGGCGCGGCTGGTGGCCGCGCGCGGCCGGCTGATGCAGGGGTGTGAGCGGGGCGGGGCGATGGCGTCGGTGGAGGCGTCGGAGCCGGAGGTGGTGGAGGTTCTCGCGGGCGTGCCGGGACGGGTGTCGGTGGCGGGGCTGAACGGCCCGGCGCAGACGGTCGTCAGTGGTGACACGGCCGCGGTCACGGCGGTGGTGGAACACTTCGCGGGGCTGGGCAGGCGCACGCGGCGGCTGGAGGTGTCGCACGCCTTCCACTCGCCGCACATGGACTCGATGCTCGACGCGTACCGGCAGGTCGTGGAGACCTGTACCTTCGACGCCCCGCGGATCACCTTCGTGTCGACGGTGACGGGCGGGCCGGTCTCGGGGGAGGAACTGTCCGACCCCGGGTACTGGGTGCGCCAGGTCCGTGACGGGGTGCGTTTCCTGGACGCGGTGCGGTCCATGGAACGGGCCGGGGTGTCGCGTTATCTGGAGTGCGGTCCGGCGGGAGTGCTGTCCGCGATGGGCGCGGGATGCGTGGAGGGGGAGGCGGTGTTCACCGCTTCGCAGCGCGTACCCCGTGACGCGGACGAGCCGGTCGACGAAGTCCGGTCCCTGCTCGGGGCGTTGGGCGAACTCCACGTCTCGGGCCAGGACATCGTCTGGGACAAGGTCCTGCCCGGCGGAACGGCGGTGGATCTGCCCACGTACGCCTTCCGGCGCAAGCCCTACTGGATCGAACCGAAGGCCGGGAAGAACGCCGGGAAGAACACCGGCCACGGACGCCCGCACGCCGATGACGCCCTGTGGCAGGCCGTCGGCAGCGGAGAGAGCGAACGCTTCTCCGAACTCCTCGGCGTGACCGACAGCTCCGCCGTCGCCGCCCTCCTGCCCTACCTCGCCACCTGGCGCGAACAGCAGGACAGGGCCGGCGAAGTCGCCGACTGGAGCTACGAGGAGACCTGGCAGTCCTCCCCGGTGGCCCGCACCGCGCCGCTGCCGCGCGGCCACTGGCTGATCGTCGCCCCCGCCGCCCAGCCCCTCGCCGGACAACTCGCCGAGGCACTGACCGGCGCGGGCGCCTCCCCGCACCTCCTGCCCGCCGACCCGGGCGTGGGCGCGGGCACGGACCCGGGCGCAGACACGGAGCTGGGCGCGGGCGCGGATGCCGGTGCTGTTGTGGACGCCAGTGCCAGTGCCAGAGCTGGTGCAGGCGCCGGTCTCGACGCCGACCGCGCCACGTACGCCGCGTCGATCGGCGACCTGCTCGCGGAACTCGGCGACGAGCCGCTGCGCGGCGTCCTCGCCCTCACCGCCACCGACACCACCCCGCACCCCGGCCACCCCGCCGTGACCACGGGCGCCGCCCGGAGCCTCGCGCTGGTCCAGGCGCTGGGCGACGCCTCGGTACGGGCCCCGCTGTGGTTCGTGACCCAGGGCGCCGTCCGCGCCCACGACACGGACCCCGCCCCCGCACCCGCCCAGGCCCTCGCCTGGGGGCTGGGCCATGTCGTCGCCCTCGAACACGCCAACCGCTGGGGCGGACTCCTCGACCTGCCCGCCGACCCCGACCCGGCGACGACCCGTCGGCTCCTGGCCACCCTCGCCGCGCACGGCACCCCGGGCGCGGAGGAACACGTCGCGCTGCGCCCCGCCGAACGCCTCGTCCGCAGGCTGCGCCGTACGGCGACCACAATGGTGACCGCACGGCCCTGGACCCCCCGGGGCACCGTCCTGATCACCGGCGGCAGCGGCGCCCTCGCCACCCACCTGGCCCACCGCCTTGCCGAACGCGGCGCCGAACACCTCGTCCTCGTCTCCCGGCGCGGCCCCGGGGCCGAGGGCGCCACCGAACTCACCACCGCACTCCAGGCCGCGGGCGCCCGCGTGACCCTCGCCTCCTGCGACGTCACCGACCGGCGACAGCTCGACGAACTCCTCACCGCACTCGACCGCGACGAGGCACCCCTGCGCGCCGTCTTCCACACCGCGGGCGTCCTCGACGACCGGCTCATCGACCGCCTGGACGCCGAGGCCCTCGCCGCCGTGGCCGCCCCCAAGCTCGCTGCGGCCACCCACCTGCACGAACTCACCCGCGACCGCGACCTCGACGCCTTCGTCCTGTACTCGTCGGTCGTCGGCACCCTCGGCAACATCGGCCAGGCCAACTACGCCATGGCCAACGCCGCCCTGGACGCCCTCGCCGCCCGGCGCCGGGCCGAGGGCCTGCCCGCCGTCTCCATCGGCTGGGGCCCCTGGGCCGAGGGCGGCATGACCCACGGCGTCGCCGAGAACCAACTGCGCCGCATCGGCCTCGAACCGATGCCCGCCGAACGCGCCCTGGACGCCCTCGACGCGGCACTCGACCACGGCGGCTCGACCGTCGTCGCCGGGATCGACTGGGCCCGAGCCGCCGCCGCGTACACCGAGGGCGGCGACCGCCCCTTCCTGCACGAGATCCCCGAGGCCCGTGCCGCGGTCGCGGACACCCCCGCCGAGCAGGCCAACCCCCTGCGCACCACCCTCCTCGGCCTGGCCGAGGACGCCCGTGAGAACCACCTGCGGTCCCTGCTCGCCGTCGAGGCCGCGGCGGTGCTCGGCGCCGAGAACCCCGCGTCGCTCGACCCCGAGCGCGGCTTCAAGGACCTGGGCTTCGACTCGATGATGGCCGTCGACCTCAGCGTGCGCGTACAGAAGCGCACCGGCGTCATCACGCCCAAGACCCTGATCTTCGACCACCCGAACCTGGCGGCTGCCGCGCGGTGGCTGCTCGGCGAACTCGCCCCCGCCCTCGCCGAGACGTCCGTCGCCGACGCCGCGCACCGCACCGACGAACCGCTCGCCGTCGTCGGCGTCGGCCTGCGCATGCCGGGCGAGGCCCACGACCTCGACAGCCTCTGGGACGTGCTCGCCGAGGGCCGCGACACGGTGCGTCAGGTACCGGCCGACCGCTTCGACATCGACGCGTTCTACGACCCGGACCCGGACGCCGAGGGCAGGACGTACGCCCGCCACGCCTCCTTCCTCGACGACGTGGCACACTTCGACGCGGCCTTCTTCGGCATCTCGCCGCGCGAGGCCGAGCCGATGGACCCCCAGCACCGGCTGCTCCTGGAGGCCGCCTGGAACTCCCTGGAGAACGCCGGTATCCGCCCGCGCGAGCTGCGCGACTCCCGCACCGGCGTCTTCGTGGGCGCGGGCGTGGGCGAGTACGGCAAGTATCGCCCGAACGGCGCCCCGGACACGTACACCCTGACCGGCACCCTGCCGAGCTTCAACGCGGGCCGTCTCTCCTACCACCTCGGGCTCCAGGGCCCCGCGCTGTCCATCGACACCGCGTGCTCCTCGTCGCTGGTGGCCCTGCACCTGGCCTGCGAGGCGTTGCGCAACGACGAGTGCGAACTGGCCCTCGCGGGCGGCGTCCAGGTCCTCACGGACCCCGGCGCGTTCATCGCCCTCAGCCGCTCGCACGCACTCTCCCCGGACGGCCGCAGCAAGGCGTTCTCGGCCGAGGCGGACGGGTACGGACGCGGCGAGGGCGTCGGCGTGATCGCCGTCATGCGGCTCTCCGACGCGATCGAGCAGAACCGCACGGTACTGGGCGTCATCCGGGCCACGGCCATCAACCACGACGGTGCCAGCAGCGGCATCACCGCCCCCAACGGCTCCTCCCAGCAGAAGGTCATCCGCGCGGCCCTCCGCTCGGCCGGCCTGTCCACCGGGGACGTCGACTACGTCGAGTGCCACGGCACGGGCACGTCGCTGGGCGACCCGATCGAGGTACAGGCGCTGGCCGCCGTGTACGGGGAGGGCCGAGAGCCGGGCCGCGAGCTCGGACTCGGTACGGCGAAGAGCGTCATCGGACACCTGGAGTCGGCGGCCGGCATCGCCGGTGTCTGCAAGATGCTCGCCTCCTTCAGGAAGGACGCCCTGCCCGGCACCCGGTACAGCTCGCCGCGCAACCCGAACATCGCGTGGGACGACCTGCCGGTACGGGTGGTCGACGAACTCACGCCGTGGGGGCGGGACGAGGGGCGGGTGCGGCGTGCGGGGGTGTCGTCGTTCGGTCTGAGCGGTACGAACGCGCACGTCATCGTGGAGGAGCCGCCGTTGGCGGAACCGGCCGGTGTCGTTGGTGAGGGTGGCGCCGAGGGTGTCTTCCCGGTGGTGGTGTCGGGGCGTGACGAGGCGGCGTTGCGGGAGCAGGCGGGGCGCTGGGCGTCCTGGCTGTCGGGTCGTGAGGAGATCCGGCTGGCGGATGTGGCGGTGACGGCGGCCCGGCATCGTTCGCACTTCGAGTCGCGGGCGAGTGTGGTGGCGTCGGGTGCTGCCGGGCTGGTGGAGGCGCTGGAGGCGCTGGCGGCGGGCCGGTCGCACGACGCGGTGGTGACGGGTTCGGCGGAGCGTCGCGGGAAGGTGGTGTTCGTCTATCCGGGTCAGGGTTCGCAGTGGGTCGGGATGGGGCGTGAGCTGCTGTCCTCCAGTGTGGTGTTCGCGCAGACGGTGGATGTGTGTGATGCGGCGCTGGAGCCGTTCACGGGCTGGTCGGTGCGTGAGGTGCTGGCGGGTGAGGAGGGGGAGCATCCGCCGTTCGACCGGGTGGATGTGGTCCAGCCCGCGCTGTTCGCGATGGGGGTGGCCCTCTCGGCGCTGTGGCGTTCGCTGGGGGTGGAGCCGGCTGCGGTGGTGGGGCATTCGCAGGGTGAGGTGGTGGCCGCGGTGGTGAGCGGTGCTCTCACTCTGGAGCAGGGCGCGCAGATCGTGGCCCAGCGTTCGCAGGCGGTGCTGGCCTGTGCCGGGCAGGGCGGCATGGCGCTGATCGAGCGCCCGGTCGCGGCGGTGGAGGAGTTCCTGACCCCGTACGGCGAGGCGCTGTCCGTGGCGGCGGTCAACACGGCCGGGTCCACCGTGATTTCGGGCCAGGCGAAGGCGATTGAGCGGATCGTGGCGGAGCTCCAGGGCAAGGATGTCTACGCGCGCAAGATCAATGTGGACTACGCCTCGCACAACGCCCAGATGGACCCGCTGCTGCCCGCCCTGGCAGAAGGTTTCGAGGACCTGGCCCCTCAGCAGGCCCAGCTCGCGTTCTACTCCACCGTTACCGGCGGGGTGTCCGACGGCACGGATCTGGACGGTACGTACTGGTGCCGCAATCTGCGCGAGCCCGTCCGCTTCGACCGCGCCCTGAACAAGCTCCTGGACGACGGCCACACCGTCTTCGTCGAGATCTCCGCCCACCCGGTGCTGTCCATGCCGCTCACCGACGGAAGCGCGGAGCGCGGCGGCATCGTCGTCGGCTCCCTCGCCCGTGATCGCGGGAACACGTCCCAACTCCTGCGCAACCTGGGCCTGCTGCACGTCCAGGGGCACGGCATCGACTGGGACCGGGCCCTCGGGCTCGAAGCAGGCCGGGGCTCCCTGCTGAACCTGCCCACCTACGCCTTCCAGCGCGAGCACTACTGGCTGCCCGTTCCGAAGGCCACCGGCGACGCCGGTTCGCTGGGACTGGAGACCTCGCCGCATCCCTGGCTGGGCGCGGTGACCGAACTCGCCGACGGCGAAGGCCACTTGTTCACCGGACGGCTCTCGCTCACCGACCAGCCGTGGCTGAAGGACCACACGGTCTTCGGCACCGTCATTGTCCCCGGCACGGGCCTGCTGGAACTGGCCACCGCCGCCGCCCACGAGGCGGGTGCCGACGGAGTCGCCGAACTGACCCTGGCCGAGCCGCTGGTGATCGACGAAGCGGTGCGCATACAGATCACGGTCGGCGCGCCCGGCGCGAACGGCCGCCGCCCTCTCGCGATCCACAGCCGCCCCGACGACACGCAGGACGACTGGACCCGCCATGCGAGCGGCGAACTGCGCGAGGAGCCGGCCGACACGGCGGCGCCGGACGCCTTCGCGGAGCTGCGCCGGTGGCCGGTGGCCGGGGCCGAGCGGGTCGACCTCGACGGGTTCTACGACCGGTTCGGCGCCCAGGGCATCGACTACGGTCCCGCCTTCCGGGGCCTGACCGAGCTGTGGCGCAAGGGGAACACCGCGTACGGAATCGTCCGCCTGCCCGAGACGGCAGGAACCACCGGATCCGCCACCGGACTCACCGGACCCGGGGCCGAGTACAACCTGCACCCCGCGCTCCTCGACACGGCCCTGCACATCATGAAGGGCGTGACCCTCGCACGGGGGGCGGAGGAGCCGGAAGGGGCGCTGCTGCCCTTCGAGTGGAGCGACGTCGAGCTGTACGCGGCGGGCAGTGCCGAGCTGCGCGTCCGCATCGACGTCGAACCCTCCGAGACCGGGCAGGAGATCCGGGTCCGGGCCGCCGACGCCACGGGCGAACCCGTCGTACGGATCGGCGGGCTCCACCTCCGGCGGGCCACCGCCGAACAGCTCCGCGCCGCGCGGAACACCGGGGCCGACGGCCTCCACCGCCTGGAGTTCCAGCCGGTGACGGCCCCCGCCCCGCAGGGCGCGGTCGCGGACGCCGTGCTGACCGGCTCCGGCGAACTCGCCGCCCTCATCGGCGTACAGACCCTGTCCGACATCGACGAGTTGACCGCCCTGCTCGACTCCGGTCCGCAGGCACCCGCCCGCGTCGTCGTCGACACGACCGGTCGGCCGCCCTTCTACAGTGAGCCCGAGGCCGCCTACAAGGCGACCGAGTACGTCCTCGCACAGCTCCAGGAGCTGCTGTCCGACGAACGGCTCGAATCGACGGAACTCGTCTGGGTCACCCGCGGCAGCGTCGCCGCGGCCCCGGGCGACCGGCTCGACGGGCTGCCGTACGCACCGTTGTGGGGACTGATGCGGTCCGCCCGCGCCGAACACCCCGAGCGCGGTCTCCGCCTGATCGACCTCGGCCCGGACGACGCGGACCGGGCCGCACTCGCCCGCGCCCTCACGATCACCGGCGAACCCGAACTCGCGGTCCGTGACGGTGAGGTGCTCGCCGCCCGCCTGGTGCGCGAGGCCGCCACGGACGCCGGGACCGCCGCTCAGCCGCTCGACCCCGAGGGCACGGTGCTGATCACCGGCGGCACCGGCGAACTCGGCCGCGAGACCGCCCGGCACCTCGTACGCCACCACGGCGTCCGCCATCTGGTGCTGACCTCACGGCGCGGCGCCGAAGCCCCCGGAGCCGCGGAACTCGTCCACGATCTCGAAGCGGAAGGTGCGGAATGCGTACGTGTGGTGGCCTGTGATGTCGCTCGGCGAGATGACGTGGCGCAGGTGCTCGGTCTTGCTGAGAAGGACCGGCCTTGGACGGCTGTCCTGCACCTCGCGGGAATTCTGGACGACGGCGTTCTTCTCGGCCAGGACGCGGAGAGACTCTCCCGCGTGATGGCGCCGAAGGTGAAGGGCGCCCTCTACCTGGACGAACTCACCCGGGAGCTCGACCTCGCCGCCTTCGTGTTCTTCTCCTCCGCGGCCGGCACCGTCGGCACGGCGGGCCAGAGCATCTACGGCGCGGCCAACACCTATCTCGACGCCTTCGCCGCCCGGCGGCGGGCGGAGGGCCGCCCGGCCACCAGCCTCGCCTGGGGGCTGTGGCACCAGGCGGGCGTGGGCATGACCTCGCACCTGGGCGCGGTGGAACTGGAACGCATGCGCCGCCAGGGCATCGCACCACTCCCCTTCGAGCAGGGCCTGGCCCTGCTCGACGCGGCGCTCGCCCGCCCCGCCGACAACTTCGTCCCCGTGAAACTCGACCTGCGGGCGGTACGGCGGGCGGCGGAGCAGGGCCAGGAGGCCCCCGCCCTGTTCCGGGCGCTCGTACGACCGCGACTGCGCCGCGCGCCCTCCGCCGCCACAGCGACGGGCCCGGCCGGCGGTCTGCGCGAACAACTGCTGGCCGCACCCGAGGACCGGCGCCCGGACCTCGTGACGGAGATGGTGCTGCGCGAGGTGGCCACCGTGCTCGGCGTGAGCGGGGGAGGTTCGCTCTCACCGCAGCAGGTCCTCAAGGACCTGGGGCTCGACTCCCTGATGGCGGTCGAACTGCGCCGCCGCCTGTCGGCCGAGAGCGGCATCTCCCTGCCCGCGACGCTCGCCTTCGACTATCCGACCCCCGACCACATCGCCCGGCTGATCCTCGACCGGATGGACCTGCCCACGGAGGCGCCCACGAGCGGCACGTCCGGCGCCGGTGCGTCCGGGGCCGAGGACCCCGAGTCCGTACTCGGCTGGGTCCTCGGACAGCTCTCCGCCGACCGGATCCACAGCAGCGGCCTGCTGGAACAACTCGTCGAACTCGCCCGGCAGGAGGCCCCCGGCGCCACGGCGGTCACCACGCTGCCGATCGCACCGGCCGAGGAGGAGCGTTCGGTGGACGACATCAACGCCGAACTGAACGCACTGCTGGAGGCATCCGGGCTCGACCTCGACTGACCGGCCCCACCACGGCGAACGGCCACGGCCCGACAATCCGTCGGGCCGCGCGGGACACGGAGGGCCCCGGCGATCACCCGATCGCCGGGGCCCGGCCTTCGAACCGGCGGTCCGACCTTCGTAACCCCTCGTCGTGGCGATCGGCCTCATCGTGATCGGCCCTGTCGCGATCGGCATCGTCGCGCTGAGGCGTGCCGTGATCCCGGGTGCCTCAGAGGCCGGTTGACGCGCGTCCGGGCTCGCTCCCGAACCCCCGCAGCAGTGTGTCCACGATCAAAGTGGTCAGGGCGTCCACGTCTGCGTCGGCGGTTCCGCCCTGGGTCACCTCGTGGATCAGCGCGTAGTAGCAGCGTCGCGCCCACTCGATGTCGATTGGGCCGGGGCGTCCAGGCACCGTCAACCGCGGCTCAAGTGGTGACGGATTGGGTGGTCAGGTCCCTGATCTGTCGCTCCGGGACGCTGTTGCTCGCGGTGGCTGTAGAGAAGGGCTTGATGGTGTCGATCTCAAACCAGGATCGTATGGAAGCCGCACTGCCTGCGATCCGTGCGCTGCAGAAGCGTGCCGCGGATCTGGAGGCGAAGCAGGCCCGACAGCACGAGCCGATCGCGATCGTCTCGATGGCATGCAGGCTGCCGGGCGGTATCGATACGCCGGAGGCTTTCTGGGAGCTGCTGGCGGCCGGTGGGGACGCGGTGGGCGGCCTGCCGGAGCGCTGGCGGGGGCTCGACCTCTTCGACCCGGACCCGGAGTCGGTCGGCAAGAGCTACGCCCGTGAGGGCGGTTTCATCGACGACATCGAGGGGTTCGACGCCGGGTTCTTCGGTATTTCGCCGCGTGAGGCGGTGTCGATGGACCCGCAGCAGCGGCTGGTGCTGGAGGCGTCGTGGGAGGCGCTGGAGCGGGCGGGCATCCGGCCCGACGCACTGGCCGAGAGCCGTACGGGCGTCTACCTCGGCACGATGAGTTCCGACTACGGCGATCTGGGCCGTGACCTGGACGCCCTCGACGGCTATGTCAGCACGGGCAAGGCATCGAGCGTCGTGTCGGGCCGGGTGTCGTACTCCCTCGGTCTCCAGGGCCCCGCGATCACCGTCGACACCGCGTGTTCCTCGTCGCTGGTGTCGGTGCACCTCGCGGTGCAGGCCCTGCGTCAGGGCGAGTGCGAACTCGCCCTGGCCGGCGGTGTCACCGTCATGAGCGCACCATCACTGTTCGTGGAGTTCTCCCGCCTCAAGGGCATGGCCGCGGACGGGCGTTGCAAGTCCTTCTCGGCCGCCGCGGACGGTGCCGGATGGGCGGAGGGCGCGGGTGTCCTGGTCCTGAAGCGGCTGTCGGCTGCCGAGCGGGACGGCGACCGGGTGCTGGCGGTGCTGCGGGGCAGTGCGGTGAACCAGGACGGCCGCAGCCAGGGGCTGACGGCTCCGAACGGTCCGTCGCAGCAGCGGGTGATCCAGGATGCGCTGGAGGCGGCCCGGCTCACTCCGGCCGACATCGATGCGGTCGAGGCGCACGGGACGGGTACGTCGCTGGGTGACCCGATCGAGGCCGGTGCGCTGGCCGAGGTGTTCGGTCCGGGGCGGGATGCGGGCCGTCCGGTGTGGCTGGGGTCGTCGAAGTCGAACATCGGCCACGCCCAGGCCGCTGCCGGTGTGATCGGTGTGATGAAGATGGTCCTGGCGTTGCAGCACGGGGTGTTGCCGAAGACGCTGCATGCCGAGGAGCCGAGCCCGCTGATCGAGTGGGAGGGCAGTGGGCTTGAGCTGTTGCAGGAGGCACGTTCGTGGGGGCGGGACGAGGGGCGGGTGCGGCGTGCGGGGGTGTCGTCGTTCGGTCTGAGCGGTACGAACGCGCACGTCATCGTGGAGGAGCCGCCCGCCGTCGAAGCGGCGGCAGAGGCTTTCGACGGGCCGTCCTCGGTGCCGGTGCCGTTCCCGGTGGTGGTGTCGGGGCGTGACGAGGCGGCGTTGCGGGAGCAGGCGGGGCGCTGGGCGTCCTGGCTGTCGGGTCGTGAGGAGATCCGGCTGGCGGATGTGGCGGTGACGGCGGCCCGGCATCGTTCGCACTTCGAGTCGCGGGCGAGTGTGGTGGCGTCGGGTGCTGCCGGGCTGGTGGAGGCGCTGGAGGCGCTGGCGGCGGGCCGGTCGCACGACGCGGTGGTGACCGGCAGCGCCGAGCGTCGCGGGAAGGTGGTGTTCGTCTATCCGGGTCAGGGTTCGCAGTGGGTCGGGATGGGGCGTGAACTGCTGTCCTCCAGTGCGGTGTTCGCGCAGACGGTGGATGTGTGTGATGCGGCGCTGGAGCCGTTCACGGGCTGGTCGGTGCGTGAGGTGCTGGCGGGTGAGGAGGGGGAGCATCCGCCGTTCGACCGGGTGGATGTGGTCCAGCCCGCGCTGTTCGCGATGGGGGTGGCCCTCTCGGCGCTGTGGCGGTCGCTGGGGGTGGAGCCGGCTGCGGTGGTGGGGCATTCGCAGGGTGAGGTGGTGGCCGCGGTGGTGAGCGGTGCTCTCACTCTGGAGCAGGGCGCGCAGATCGTGGCCCAGCGCTCCCAGGCGGTGCTGGCCTGCGCCGGCCAGGGCGGCATGGCGCTGATCGAGCGCCCGGTCGCGGCGGTGGAGGAGTTCCTGGCCCCGTACGGCGACGCCCTGTCCGTCGCGGCGGTCAACACGGCCGGGTCCACGATCATCTCCGGACAGGCCGACGCGATCGGACGGATCGTGGCGGAGCTCCAGGGCAAGGATGTCTACGCGCGCAAGATCAATGTGGACTACGCCTCGCACAACGCCCAGATGGACCCGCTGCTGCCGGATCTCGCCTCGAAGTTCGAGGACCTGGCCCCGAGCCGTGCGGACCTCGCGTTCTACTCCACCGTTACCGGCGGGGTGTCCGACGGCACGGATCTGGACGGTACGTACTGGTGCCGCAACCTGCGCGAGCCCGTCCGCTTCGACCGCGCCCTGAACAAGCTCCTCGACGACGGCCACACCGTCTTCGTGGAGATCTCCGCCCACCCGGTGCTGTCCATGCCGCTCACCGACGGCAGCGCGGAGCGCGGCGGCATCGTCGTCGGCTCCCTCGCCCGTGATCGCGGGAACACGTCCCA
>NZ_JBSFFY010000024.1:0-112864 GCF_053596315.1 Streptomyces sp. NPDC001732 | reverse complement strand
ATCAACAACCCCAGATCATCACTCGACCCACGAGACTTCGACGACAGAGTCGTCAGAACCTGCGCCCCCATGTCGAACTTCATTCGATCCCCCTGTCAACCGCATGAACACATGTTTCGTCATGCCTATCAATTCGGCAGGGGCGGAAGCAATCGAATCCCGGGGCTGTGGGCGGGCTGTGACAGAGCAGACAGCGGTCCGTTATGCGCAATCCGGGCCGGATGTGCGGTACTTGGCCGGGGGCCACCGGGGCTCTGCTTGCTCCCGATCTGCGACAGAATGCCGTTTGGCACAAGCCGTGTCGCCGCCGGCCAGTATTCACATCCGCGCCTGCTGCACAACCCTCTTCCGTCCGCACCGTGTGTGCGGATCGCGCGACGACTCATGGAGTGCAGATTGACCACGACATTCCGCTCCCGCATCACCGCCCGGATCGGGCGCACCTATCTGTCCAGGATCCAGAAGTACGGAATCGGTTCCTCCACGATCAGGCTGCTGCCCGACGATCTACTGATGATGCTGCGCAGGGACGGCCTGGATCCGGTGGACAAACTGGCCAGGACCCGGGCGAAGAGGCCGGTGTCCAAGGTGTCGTTGCCGTTCGGTATGGATGCCTGGGTGGTCAGCGGGTACGAGGAGTCGAAGGCCGTCCTCGGCTCGGCCGACGGGTTCAGCACGGACTTCGCCCACCTCGCGACGAACGCCGGAGTGGCGGCCGAGCAGAGCCCCGGCGGGCTCGGGTTCAACGACCCTCCCGTGCACACCCGCCTGCGCCGCATCCTCACCCCGGAGTTCACGATGCGGCGCCTGCGGCGCCTGACGCCCCGGATCGACGCCATCATCGAGGAGCGCCTGGACGCGATGGAGGCCGCGAGCGGCCCGGTCGACCTGGTGCAGGGGTTCGCGCTGCCGATCCCCTCCCTCACGATCTGCGAACTGCTCGGTGTGCCGTACGAGGACCGTCACGACTTCCAGAAACTGGCCATGGACCGGTTCGACCTCTTCGGCGGGACGACCGCTCCGTTCGGCGCGATGTCGGAGTCGCTGGAGTACTTCAGGGGCGTCGTCGAGGCGCAGCGGAAGAACCCGGGCGACGGCCTGCTCGGCATGATCGTGCGGGAGCACGGTGACAGCGTCGACGACGAGGAACTCGCGGGCCTCGCCGACGGGGTGCTCACCGGCGGGTTCGAGACGACCGCCAGCACGATCGCCCTCGGCTCCCTCGTACTGCTCCGGGACCGGGACGTCTTCGACCGAATACGGACGGACGACGCCGTGACCGCACCCTTCGTCGAGGAGGCGCTGCGCTACCTGTCCGCCGTGCAGATAGCCTTCCCCCGGTTCGCCCGCCGGGACATGGAGATAGGCGGCGTGACCATTCCCCGGGGGGACATGGTGCTCTGCTCGCTGAGCGGCGCCAACCGCGACGCGTCGTACGTCGAGGACGACGGGCGCTTCGACCTGGACCGGGTCCCCTCCGCGAGCCACCTCGCCTTCGGCCACGGCATCCACCGCTGTGTGGGCGCCGAACTGGCCCGCATGGAACTGCGCGCGGCCTATCCGGCCCTGGTGCGGCGGTTCCCCGAAATGAGGCTCGCCGTCCCGCCGCAGGACCTGTCCTTCCGCAAGCTGTCGATCGTCTACGGCATCGAATCGCTGCCGGTGCACCTGCGCTGAGGCGGCGGGGCCGGGGTGATGCGGGCGGAGGGGCGGCGCGGTCGGCCCCGCCCCCCGTGGCAGGCCCCCGGCCGGGAGCGGCCGTTCAGCACTCGATGATGTTCACCGCGAGCCCGCCCCGGGCGGTCTCCTTGTACTTCACGCTCATGTCCGCGCCCGTCTCCTTCATGGTCTTGATGACCTTGTCGAGGGAGACCTTGTGGCTGCCGTCGCCGCGCAGCGCCATCTTCGCCGCCGTGACGGCCTTGACCGCGGCCATGCCGTTGCGCTCGATGCAGGGGATCTGGACGAGACCGCCGACCGGGTCGCAGGTCAGGCCGAGGTTGTGCTCCATGCCGATCTCGGCGGCGTTCTCGACCTGCTCGGGGGTGCCGCCGAGGACCTCGGCGAGGGCGCCCGCGGCCATGGAGCAGGCGGAGCCGACCTCGCCCTGGCAGCCGACCTCGGCGCCGGAGATCGAGGCGTTCTCCTTGAAGAGCATGCCGATGGCTCCGGCGGCGAGGAGGAAGCGGACGACACCGTCCTCCTTCTCCGCCTCGGTGGCGCCGCCGGCCGCGAAGTTCATGTAGTAGTGCAGCACCGCCGGGATGATGCCCGCGGCGCCGTTGGTCGGCGCGGTGACGACCCGGCCGCCCGCCGCGTTCTCCTCGTTGACCGCCATCGCGTAGAGGGTGATCCACTCCATCGCGTGGGCCTGCGGGTCGCCCTCGGCGCGCAGCTGGCGGGCGGTGGTCGAGGCGCGGCGGCGGACCTTGAGGCCGCCGGGCAGGATGCCCTCGCGGGACATGCCGCGCGAGACGCAGGCCTGCATGACGCGCCAGATGTCCAGCAGACCCGCGCGGATCTCGTCCTCGGTGCGCCAGGCCTTCTCGTTCTCCAGCATCAGCGAGGAGATGGACAGGCCGGTGTCCCGGGAGAGCCGCAGCAGCTCGTCACCGGTGCGGAAGGGGTGCTTCAGGACGGTGTCGTCGAGCACGATCCGGTCCTCGCCCACCGCGTCCTCGTCGACGACGAAGCCGCCGCCGACCGAGTAGTACGTCTTGTGCAGCAGGGTCTCGCCGTCGTGGCCGAAGGCGGCGACCGTCATGCCGTTGGCGTGGTACGGCAGGGCCTTGCGGCGGTGCAGGACCAGCTGCTCGTCGGCGTCGAAGTCGATCTCGTGCATGCCGAGGAGGTTGATCCGGCCGGTGGCGCGGATGTGTTCCACCCGCTCGTCGGCACTCTCCACGTCCACGGTGCGGGGCGACTCGCCCTCCAGGCCGAGCAGGACGGCCTTGGGGGTGCCGTGGCCGTGCCCGGTCGCCCCGAGCGAACCGTAGAGCTCGGCCCGTATCGAGACGGTGTGGGCGATCAGGCCGTCGTTCTTCAGCCGGCGCGCGAACATGCGGGCGGCGCGCATCGGGCCGACCGTATGGGAGCTGGACGGGCCGATGCCGATCGAGAACAGGTCGAAGACCGAGATGGCCACGGGTGACTCCTCAGGGTTGGTAGACGTCGTTGTCTGCCGGGTGGTGCGGTTACGGGCCGGGCGGCCCGGAGGGCGGGGCATGGGGCGGGGCACCGCGCTCACAGTTCAGTGTGCGCGATGCCCCGTCCCGGTGTGTTACCAGAACCTGTCCGGACTACTTCAGGCCGGGGTACAGCGGGAACTTCTCGGCCAGCGCGACGACGCGGGCCTTCAGCGCGTCCGCGTCGTAGGACGGCTTGAGCGCGGCGGCGATGATCTCCGCGACCTCGGTGAAGTCCTCGGCCCCGAAACCGCGGGTGGCCAGGGCCGGCGTGCCGATCCGCAGACCCGAGGTGACCATCGGGGGCCGCGGGTCGTTCGGGATGGCGTTCCGGTTGACGGTGATGCCGAGCTCGTGCAGGCGGTCCTCGGCCTGCTGGCCGTCCAGCTCGGAGTCGCGCAGGTCGACGAGGACCAGGTGCACGTCCGTGCCGCCGGACAGCACGGAGACGCCCACCTCGGTGACGTCCGGCTGCACCAGACGCTCGGCGAGGATGCGGGCGCCCTCCAGGGTGCGCTGCTGGCGCTCCTTGAACTCCTCGGACGCCGCGACCTTGAAGGAGACCGCCTTGGCGGCGATCACGTGCTCCAGCGGGCCGCCCTGCTGGCCGGGGAAGACCGCGGAGTTGATCTTCTTGGCGAGCTCCTGCGTGGACAGGATGACGCCACCGCGCGGACCGCCGAGGGTCTTGTGCGTGGTGGTGGTGACGACGTGGGCGTGCGGCACCGGGTTGGGGTGCAGCCCCGCGGCCACCAGGCCGGCGAAGTGCGCCATGTCGACCATCAGGTACGCGCCGACCTCGTCCGCGATCCGGCGGAACGCGGCGAAGTCCAGCTGACGGGGGTACGCGGACCAGCCGGCGACGATCAGCTTCGGCTTGGACTCCTTGGCCAGCCGCTCGACCTCGGCCATGTCCACGACGCCGGTCTCGTCGACGTGGTACGGGACCACGTTGTAGAGCTTGCCGGAGAAGTTGATCTTCATGCCGTGGGTCAGGTGACCACCGTGGGCCAGGTTCAGGCCCATGATCGTGTCGCCCGGCTTCAGCAGCGCGAACATCGCGGCGGCGTTGGCCTGCGCACCGGAGTGCGGCTGGACGTTCGCCGCCTCCGCGCCGAACAGCGCCTTGATCCGGTCGATGGCGATCTGCTCGACGACGTCGACGTGCTCGCAGCCGCCGTAGTAGCGGCGGCCGGGGTAGCCCTCGGCGTACTTGTTGGTGAGGACGGAGCCCTGGGCCTCCATGACCGCGACCGGAGCGAAGTTCTCCGAGGCGATCATCTCGAGGGTGGACTGCTGTCGGTGGAGCTCGGCGTCGACGGCGGCGGCGACGTCCGGGTCCAGCTCGTGGAGGGAGGAGTTGAGAAGCGACATCAGATGGTCCCTTGGGGTCTCTTAGTTGCCGGAGAACTCGGTGTACTCGTCGGCGGAGAGCAGGTCCTCCGGCTCCGCCGCGACGCGCACCTTGAACAGCCAGCCGCCCTCGAAGGGGGCGGAGTTCACCAGCGACGGGTCGTCCACGACGTCCTGGTTCGCCTCGGTGACCTCACCGGTCACCGGCGAGTACAGGTCGCTGACCGACTTGGTCGACTCCAGCTCGCCGCAGGTCTCGCCCGCGGTCACCGTGTCACCGACCGCGGGGAGCTGGGCGTAGACGACGTCGCCGAGCGCGTTGGCGGCGAACTCGGTGATGCCGATCGTGGCCACACCGTCCTCGACGGCCGACAGCCACTCGTGCTCCTTGCTGTAACGCAGCTGCTGGGGGTTGCTCATGACCTGAATTCTCCTGTACGCGGGGGAGTGCTGATGAACGGTGGTCTTAAGGCGTGAGACGCGAATGCGTCACTTTTCGGGAGGTGCGGGCGTCACTTCTGGCGCTTGTAGAACGGCAGCGCCACGACCTCGTACGGCTCGTGGGCGCCCCGGATGTCCACTCCGACGCCAGTGGTGCCGGGAGTGGCGTGCGCGGCGTCCACGTACGCGATGGCGATCGGCTTGCCGAGGGTGGGCGACGGGGCGCCCGAGGTGACCTCGCCGACCACCTGGCCGTCGGCGACGACGGGATAGCCCGCGCGCGGCACCCGGCGGCCCTCGGCGATCAGCCCGACCAGCTTGCGCGGCGGGGCGGTCTCGGCGCGCTCGGCGGCGGCCTCGAGGGCCTTGCGGCCGACGAAGTCGCCCTCCTTCTCGAACTTCACGACCCGGCCGAGACCGGCGTCGAACGGGGTCAGCGCCGTGGTCAGCTCGTGCCCGTACAGCGGCATGCCGGCCTCCAGGCGCAGCGTGTCGCGGCAGGACAGCCCGCACGGGACCAGGCCGTGCGAGGCGCCGGCCTCGGTCAGCGCCCGCCACAGCTGCTCGGCGTGCTCGGGGGCGACGAACAGTTCGAAGCCGTCCTCGCCGGTGTAGCCGGTACGGGCGATCAGTGCGGGGACACCGGCGACGGTGCCGGGCAGACCGGCGTAGTACTTCAGGTTGTCCAGGTCGGCATCGGTGACGGAGGCCAGGATGGCGGGGGACTCCGGACCCTGGACGGCGAGCAGCGCGTACGCGTCGCGGTCGTCGCGCACCTGGGCGTCGAAGCCCTCGGCCCGCTCGGTCAGCGCGTCCAGCACGATCTGGGCGTTGCCGGCGTTGGCGACCACCAGGTACTCGGTCTCGCCGAGCCGGTAGACGATCAGGTCGTCCAGGATGCCGCCGTCCTCGGCGCAGATCATCGTGTAGCGGGCGCGGCCCGTGGCGACGGTGCCGATGTTGCCGACCAGCGCGAAGTTCAGGAAGGCCGCGGCCCCGGGGCCGGTGACGGTGATCTCGCCCATGTGCGACAGGTCGAAGAGACCGGCCCGGGTGCGGACCGCGTTGTGCTCGTCGCGTTCGCTGCCGTAGCGCAGGGGCATGTCCCAGCCCGCGAAATCGGTCATGGTCGCACCCAGCGAGCGGTGCAGGGCGTCGAGGGCGGTGAGACGGGGGGCGGTGCTCATGGATGTGACTCCCGGGGCATGACGACGAGGACGATCCCTCCCCATCTGTCATCGGAACCTGAGAGGTTCGCCGGGAGCCCCTGAAAGGGGTCGGCTTGCACCTTGGGTGGAGCCGCAGAACGGCCCGCTTTTCAGATCTGCCTCACCCGCGCGGTACGGGGCCTGAGAGATTCAAGGGAGGAACTTGCTCCTTCGGCGCCCGGCACACGCGGTGGCCGGAACTCTCCCGCGCGGATTCAAACGGCCTTTATGCAGTTGGCCGGGTCATCATCGCACGCATCGGGCCGGAGTGGGGCGTCGGTCCCCTCACAGGATTCGACGGCGGGGACAGTTGTGCCGCATTACCTTTTCTTTACACTTCAGGGGCATACGTGGGGTGACCCGTACAGGGGGAGGGTGATGACGTTGCGGCGATACGCGACGACCGCGGGCCTCGCGCACGGAGCGATGCCCGCACAGCCGGGGGCCCCGGCCAGGGAGGTGCTCGGCCCGTGCGCGCCCGTCGTGCGGGACCTGCGGGAGCGGGCGGGGCGCGGCCCGCGTGCCCTGGACTTCGCGCCGGGCGACGTGGTGGTGGTCTCCGGGCTGCCGGGCAGCGGCAAGTCGACGCTCATCCGGCGGGCGGTGACGGCGGCGCACACGATCGACTCGCAGGACACCCGCGACCGCTGGGCGCGGAGGGTGCCCCGCTTATTCCCGTACGCCCTCTACCGTCCGCTCGTCCGCGCCGCCCACTACTGGGGACTGCGACGGGTGCTGCGCTCGGGGGAGTCCGTCGTCGTCCACGACTGCGGGACCCAGTCGTGGGTGCGCGGCTGGCTGGCCCGGGACGCCCGGCGCCGGGGCCGCGGCCTGCACCTCGTGCTGCTCGACGTCACGCCGCAGACGGCGAAGGAGGGCCAGCGGGAGCGCGGACGCGGGGTGTCCGGCTACGCGTTCGCCCGGCACCGCAGAGCCGTGGGCCGGCTGCTGCGGGCCGCCGAGGCCGGCCTGCTGCCGCCCGGCTGCGCCTCGGCGGTGCTGCTGGACCGGGAGGCGGCGGGAAGGCTGGACCGGATCGGGTTCATGGAGCCCGGGAGCTGAGCGGGCGAGGGAGCCGGAGAGGCCGGGGGAGCCGAGAGGGCGGGGGCGGGGCGGCCGGGAGAGCCGAGGAGGCGGGGGCGGGCGCCGTCGGGCCGGACGGCCGGTCGGCCGGGCGTTCGAGAGGGCGGGGCGGTCGCGGCGGCGGGCGTTAACCTTCTGCCGGAAGGCTCGGGCAAGAAGGGGAAGCAGTGGACATTCCGGCGCAGGTCCAGTCCCATCCGCAGGGCGGATGGCCGGCCAACGAGCTCGAAGAGGTGCTGATGGCCTCGGTGGGCAGCCCGGAGGCGGGCGGACGGCTCGTCGAGGTGCTCGGTCGCAACCAGGTCTGGGTGCCCCTGCCCAACGGCGGCGGACCCGACTCCCCGGCCCTCGACCTGCCGACGGTGGAGATCGACGGCGCTCCGTACGTCCCCGTGTTCAGCTCCGAGCAGCAGTTCCTCGCCTGCGCCGGCGCCCACATGTCCTTCACCGTCGCGCCCGCCCGCGACTTCGCCCGCGGACTGCCCCCGCAGCTCGGCATCGCCGTGAACCCGGGCGGTGCGGTCGGGATGCCGCTGCCGCCGCCCGCCGTGGCAGAGCTCTGCCGGGCCGGACGCACCCCGCTGGACGGCCCGGCCAGCGGCGGCAGGGTCCGGCTGTACGAGCCGGACTGGCAGGAGGAGCCCGTCGACTTCCTCGCCGCGGCGGCCGGCGAGTTCGAGGAGAGCGGCGTCGTGCTCACCGCGCGCCGGGCCCTGGCCAGCATCGAGGGCGAGGACCCCGTCCTGTTCATCGGCGTCGAGTTCTCCACCTGGGACGGCGCGGGCCGCAACGCCCCGATGGACGCCCTCGGCCGTGCCCTCGGCCGGGTCGAGGTACCCTGGCCGGTCAATCTCGTCCTGCTCGACGTGGCACAGGATCCGGTGGGCGACTGGATGCGGGAGAAGATCCGGCCGTTCTACCAGCGGACGGACCGGTAGCGCCCGTCGCGGCACGGGCCGGCGGCCCCGGACCGGACCGTCCGGCTCCGGTCCGTGGTGTCAAGCCGGTGTCAGGACCGGCGCATAAGCTGGTTTCATGGCTGGTGCCCCGGCACCGTGCCATGCCCGTGTGCCCGGGGCTCGGTGGGCCGACACAGTGGAGTCGAAGAGGGGCGGGACCAGGTGAGTGCGTCAGGCACCGCGGCGGCTGGGCAGGTCGAGCACATGCTGCGCCAAGTGACGCCCGGTCGCTACGACGCGTACGAGGCGCTGCTGCAGGCCCTCGCGAACGACCGGGTCTGGATGCTCCTGTGGCACGGTGCACCGGGCTCGCCCGACGCGCAGTACGGGAACATGGAGGTCGACGGCCTCGGCTACGCCCCCTGTGTGACCTCCGCGCAGGAGCTCTCGGTCAGTGGCTGGAACCGCGCCCACGAGGTGGTCACCGGCCTCGACATCGCCCGCGCCCTCTTCCCGGACCGCTGGGGCATCTGGCTCAACCCGCACTCCCCGGGCGGCGGTGTCGGCATCCCCTGGCTGGACCTGCGCCGCATCGCCACCGGCCTCGACCGGATGCCCGCGGGCCCGCTCCGGCTCACCGAGCCGGCCATCGAGATCCCGCAGTTCTACGCCCAGCTCGCGCAGAACGCCCACCACACCTCCGCGATCCGCTCGCTGCGCCGCGCCTGGGTGCAGCCCGCGCTCGGCGTCCCGTACCTCGCCATCGGCCTCGACCTCTACGACACCAGCCGCCCCTCGGTCGACGCGGTGCGCGCGATGATGCAGCAGTCGATCGCCGCGGTCCCGGACGGCCTGCCCGTCTCCACCGTCGCGATGTCCGACGAGTACGACCCGGTCGCGATGTGGCTGCGCGCCAACGCCCGGCCGTTCTACGACCGCGAGGCCCACGCTCCGGCCGCCCCCGCCGCGGGCTACGGCTACCCGCCCCAGCGCGCCTACTGACCCCGCCCGCCGCGAGCCCGTGACCCCGCGCGCCCGCGGCCCTGGTCCCTGACCGCGGTCCTTGGCCCGGCCCCGGCCCTGGGTCCCTGACCCGGCCCTGGCTTCCACCCGTGGTTCCCGACCCGGCCCGCCCGTGGTCCTGCCCGGCCAGCTCGCCGCCCTGACCCGGTCCGTGTTTTCCGGTTCGACAGGCAGTCGCCGCACCCCTCCCCATGCGCCCGATATTCCCGTGATGTAACCATGTGTACTCAATCACCGGGATGTGCGGGCGAGTTCGTGACTTCCCGTGCCATATCGCCCTGCATGTCCGGTATTTGACCCGCTGGTCATGTCTGGACATGGCTGGTGACGATAGCTGCGCCAATTCGCCCGCATGCCCCGTTCTGGTTCAACTGGCCCGTGTTCGGCGGGCGTTCACATCCGTCCGGATAACGGAACACCCCAGACCGCATCACGGTTAGGCATCCATTCGCCTGTCGGTCTGGCTACCTGTAGTGACGGCAATGAAGACTCCCGCAGCAAGGGCGTCTTGCCGCCTCTGCGTACGACTGACTGATCGCGCCGCCACAGCGGCCAGGTTCGGCCCGGCCACCGCCGGTTGAGAGGGGTCCTTGCCACGATGACGGCACCACTGCACGAGCCGACCACGGAAGCGGATCCGATCGCGGCCGACGGTCCCGCAGTCGACTCCGGGGCGAAGAAGGTCGAGGGACGGTCCCTCAAGCAGATCGCCTGGAACCGCCTGAAGCAGGACAAGGTCGCGCTGGCGGGCGGAATCACCGTGCTCCTCCTGGTCGTGGTGGCGGTCTTCGCGCCGCTGATCGTGAGCCTGCTCGGACATCCGCCGAACGAGTTCCACCAGGAGAAGCTCGACCCGCTGACCAACCTCCCGATGGGCAGTCTCGGCGGGGTGAGCGGCGACTTCCTGTTCGGCGTCGAGCCCAACAAGGGGCGCGACGTCTTCAGCCGGATCGTCTACGGCGCCCGGATCTCGCTGCTCGTGGCGTTCCTGGCGGCCCTGGTCGCCGTCGCCCTCGGCACGCTCTTCGGGATCATCGCCGGTTACTTCGGCGGCTGGGTGGACGCGGCGATCAGCCGGGTCATGGACGTGCTGCTGTCCTTCCCGCAGCTCCTCTTCATCATCTCCCTGGTCTCGGTCCTCCCCGACGACCTGCTCGGGCTGACCGGCAGCGGCGTGCGCATCGCCGTCCTCGTCGCCGTCATCGGCTTCTTCGGCTGGCCGTACGTGGGACGCATCGTCCGGGGCCAGACGCTCTCGCTGCGCGAACGCGAGTACGTCGAAGCGGCGCGCAGCCTCGGCGGGGGGCGGGTGCACATCCTCTTCCGCGAACTGCTGCCCAACCTGGTGGCGCCGATCACCGTCTACGCGACGCTCATGATTCCCACCAACATCCTCACCGAAGCGGCGCTCAGCTTCCTCGGTGCCGGTGTCCGGCCGCCCACCGCCTCCTGGGGCGGAATGCTGCGGGATGCCCTGGAGACGTACGAGCACGACCCGATGTTCATGGTCTTCCCCGGTGTGACGATCTTCATCACCGTGCTGGCCTTCAACCTCTTCGGGGACGGGCTGCGCGACGCCCTGGACCCCAAGGGGACCCGATAACCCACGACTTGCCCCTGCCGCATCGTCAGGTGGCTTTTCCCATGGTTCTCCGGCAAGCAACGGCCTGGGACCGCGATCTCGGAGGTTGCGAGAAAATGTCCACAGTTACCTCGAAACGACGGCTCACCGCTGGTGCGGCCCTCGTGGTCGCGGCGCTGATGACCACCACGGCGTGCGGCGGCGGCGACGACGGCGAGAGCGGCGGCAAGTCGAAGGGCGCCGGCTTCAACGCGGCGTTCAACAAGGTCGCCAACCCGTCCACCAAGAAGGGCGGAACGCTCAAGTTCGTCGGCAAGCAGGACCTCGACTCCGCCGACCCCCAGCGTGCCTACTACGGCATGGCCTGGGACTTCATGCGCTTCTACACCCGCCAGCTGGTCACCTACGACGCCAAGCCGGGTCAGGCGTCCACCAAGCTGGTCGGCGACCTCGCCACCGGTCCCGGTGAGATCTCGGACGGCGGCAAGACCTACACGTACAAGCTGCGTGACGGTCTGACCTGGGAGGACGGCTCCAAGCTGACCTCCAAGGACGTCAAGTACGGCATCGAGCGCATCTGGGCGACGGACACCATCACCGGTGGCCCGCAGTACCTGATGCAGACGCTGGACCCCAAGGGCGAGTACAAGGGCCCCTACAAGGACAAGTCCCCGGACAAGCTCGGCCTCAAGGCGATCGAGACCCCGGACGACAACACCATCATCTTCAAGCTGCCCAAGCCCAACGGTGACTTCGAGCAGTTCCTCGCCATGCCGTCCGGCTCGCCCGTGAAGGCGGACAAGGACACCGGCGCGAAGTACACCCAGCGCCCGTTCTCCAACGGCCCGTACAAGTTCGAGACGTACAAGCCGGGCAAGAACATCGTGCTCGTCCGCAACGACAAGTGGCAGAAGTCCTCGGACCCGGTTCGTGCCGCGCTCCCGGACAAGATCACCGTCACGATCTCCGCCAACCTGGAGGAGAACGACAAGAAGCTGATGGAGGGCGACTACGACGTCGACCTCAACGGCACCGGCATGACCCAGTCCGGCCGCGTCACCGCCGTCCAGAAGCACCGGGACAGCGTCGACAACATGCAGACGTCCTTCGTCCGCTACGTGGCGCTCGTCCACACGGCCAAGCCGTTCGACGACGTCCACTGCCGCAAGGCCGTCTTCTACGCCACGGACTTCGCCGGTCTCCAGCAGACCCGCGGTGGCGAGATCGCCGGTGGCGCGATCGCCAACAGCACCCTGCCGGTCTCCATCAAGGGCCACAGCGACTACGACCCGTACGGCGTCCTCGCCCGCAAGGGCAAGCCGGACCTGGCCAAGGCCAAGGACGAGCTGAAGCAGTGCGGCCAGCCGAACGGCTTCACCACCAAGCTCACCGCCCGCAACAACAACCCGGGTGAGGTCGACACCGCCGAGGCGCTCCAGGAGCAGCTCGGCAAGGTCGGCATCAAGGTCGAGGTCGACCCGATCGACGGCGCCGAGGCGTCCAGCATCACCGGCTCGCCGTCCGTCGTGAAGAAGCGCGGCTACGGCATGACGATGAGCGGCTGGGGCCCGGACTTCCCGTCCGGCCAGGGCTTCGGCCAGCCGCTGTGGGACAGCCGCTTCCTCGCGGACACCGGCAACTACAACGAGTCGCAGCTGAACGACCCGAAGATCGACGGGCTGTTCGACAAGGCGATCGCGGAGACCGACCCGGTCAAGGCCGGTGAGATCTACAAGGAGCTCGACAAGCGGATCCTCGACCAGGCCGACTGGATGCCCTTCATCTACGAGAAGAACATCACCTGGCGCGGCAGCCGTCTGACGAACGCCTACATGTCCGACGCCTACAACGGCCGCTACGACTACGTCTCGCTCGGCGTCGTCAAGTAATCGCTGTAGCCAACAGCATTTGCAGTCAACCCGGTT
The DNA here is from genome assembly GCF_053596315.1 of Streptomyces sp. NPDC001732. Lineage (NCBI taxonomy): Bacteria > Bacillati > Actinomycetota > Actinomycetes > Kitasatosporales > Streptomycetaceae > Streptomyces > Streptomyces sp. NPDC001732. The sequence continues at coordinate 100,165 of NZ_JBSFFY010000024.1, read as the reverse complement.
GACTGTTCCACTGCCGCCGAAACCCGCCAGTCCGAAGGGCAGGTGATGGCCGGGGCGGTGGCCGGGAGCCCCCACAAGGGGTTCCCGGCCACCGTCGGGCCGCACACAGTGCTTGCTTATCTCATCCGGCGCCTGTTCGCCGTAGTCATCATGGTGCTCGTCGTACTGCTCGCGACCTTCACCATCTTCTTCATGCTGCCCAAGTGGGCGGGCCAGGACGTAGCAGTCCTCTTCGCCGGCAAGGCCACGGGTGTCGAGCAGCTCCAGGGCATCCGGGTCAAACTGGGTCTCGACGAGCCCCTTCTCGTCCAGTTCTGGGACTTCGTCAAGGGCATCCCGATGGGACGCGACTACGCGAACGGTGCCGACGTCACCCACTGCGCCGCGCCCTGCTTCGGGTACTCCTTCCGCACGGAGGTCCCGGTCTGGACCACCCTCAAGGACGCCCTGCCCGTCACCGGGGGCCTCGCCGCCGGTGCCTGTGTCCTGTGGCTCCTCGGTGGCGTCGCCACCGGTGTGGTGTCCGCGCTCCGCCGCGGCACCATCTGGGACCGCGCCGCGATGACCACGGCCCTGGCCGGCGTCTCGCTGCCGATCTTCTTCACCGGCATGGTCGCGATGGGCCTGTTCGTGCACAACTTCGGCTGGGTGAAGATCGCCGACAACCTCTCCACGGACGACAGCATCGGCACCTGGTTCCAGACCCTGATCCTGCCGTGGATCGTGCTCGCGTTCCTGAACGCCGCGATGTACGCCCGCCTCACCAGGGCCACCATGCTCGAAGTGCTCGGCGAGGACTACATCCGCACCGCCCGCGCCAAGGGCCTGGGCGAGGGCACCGTCATCACCCGGCACGCGCTGCGTTCCGCGATGACGCCGATCCTCACCGTCTTCGGCCTCGACATCGGCGTGCTCCTCGGTGGCGCCGTCCTCACCGAGTCCACGTTCAACCTGCCGGGGCTCGGGCTCGCGGCGGTCCAGGCCATCAGCAACAAGGACCTGCCGGTGATCCTCGGCGTCACCCTGTTCGCGGCTCTCGCGATCGCCGTCGCCAACCTCCTCGTCGACATTCTGTACGCCGTCATCGACCCGCGAGTGAGGCTGGGATGACCGAACTGCACAAGAGCGGTGCCGCGCTGGGCGAACCCACCCGGACCGGATCGCCCGCTCCCTCCGCCTTCCTCGAAGTGCGCGACCTCAAGGTGCACTTCCCGACCGACGACGGACTGGTCAAGTCCGTCGACGGGCTCAGCTTCCAGCTGGAGAAGGGCAAGACCCTCGGCATCGTCGGGGAGTCCGGCTCCGGGAAGTCCGTCACCTCGCTGGGCATCATGGGCCTGCACACCGCCGGCCAGTACGGCAAGCGCAAGGCGCAGGTCTCCGGCGAGATCTGGCTGGACGGCAGGGAACTGCTGACGGCCGACCCCGACGAGGTGCGCAAGCTGCGCGGCCGCGACATGGCCATGATCTTCCAGGACCCGCTGTCCGCGTTGCACCCGTACTACACGATCGGCAAGCAGATCGTGGAGGCGTACCGGGTCCATCACGACGTGGACAAGAAGACCGCCCGCAAGCGGGCGGTGGAGATGCTCGACCGGGTCGGCATCCCGCAGCCCGACAAGCGCGTCGACAGCTACCCGCACGAGTTCTCCGGCGGCATGCGCCAGCGCGCGATGATCGCCATGTCGCTGGTCAACAACCCCGAGCTGCTGATCGCCGACGAGCCGACGACCGCACTGGACGTGACCGTCCAGGCGCAGATCCTCGACCTGATCCGGGACCTGCAGAAGGAGTTCGGCTCCGCCGTCATCATCATCACCCACGACCTGGGCGTCGTGGCCGAGCTCGCCGACGACATCCTCGTGATGTACGGCGGGCGCTGCGTCGAGCGCGGACCGGCCGAGAAGGTGTTCTACGAGCCCCGGCACCCCTACACCTGGGGTCTGCTGGGCTCGATGCCGCGCCTCGACCGAGACCAGACCGACCGGCTCATCCCGGTCAAGGGTTCCCCGCCGTCGCTCATCAACATCCCGTCGGGCTGCGCCTTCAACCCGCGCTGCCCGTACGCGGACGTGCCCAAGGACGACGTCACCCGCACCGTACGGCCCGAGCTGCAGGAGGTCGGCAGCCGGCACTGGGCGGCCTGCCACATGTCGCAGGAGCAGCGGGAGCGTATCTGGACCGAAGAGATTGCGCCCAAGCTGTGAGCGAGGAAAAGGCCGTGACGAGCGAGGACAAGGGCGTGGACGTTCCGGCGCAGAGGTCTGCCGGGGAGGGGACGCCGGCCGGGGACGCCGCCTCCCGCGAGGTGCTGCTCAAGGTGACCGGCCTGCAGAAGCACTTCCCCCTCAAGAAGGGGATGCTGCAGCGCACCACCGGTGCCGTGAAGGCCGTCGACGGGATCGACTTCGAGGTGCACTCGGGCGAGACCCTGGGCGTCGTCGGTGAGTCCGGCTGCGGCAAGTCGACGATGGGGCGGCTGATCACCCGGCTGCTCGAACCCACCGCGGGGAAGATCGAGTTCGAGGGGAGGGACATCACGCACCTCGGTGTCAGCGGCATGCGCCCGATGCGCCGGGACATGCAGATGATCTTCCAGGACCCGTACTCCTCGCTGAACCCCCGGCACACGATCGGCACGATCGTGGGTGCCCCCTTCAAGCTCCAGGGCGTCACGCCCGAGGGCGGCGTCAAGAAGGAGGTGCAGCGGCTGCTGGAGGTGGTGGGCCTCAACCCCGAGCACTACAACCGCTACCCGCACGAGTTCTCCGGCGGCCAGCGCCAGCGCATCGGGATCGCCCGCGCGCTCGCGCTCAAGCCGAAGCTGGTCGTGGCGGACGAGCCGGTCTCGGCGCTGGACGTCTCGATCCAGGCCCAGGTGGTGAACCTGCTCGACGACCTCCAGCGCGAGCTGGGCCTCACGTACGTGATCATCGCCCACGACCTGTCGGTCGTCCGGCACGTCTCGGACCGGATCGCGGTGATGTACCTCGGCAAGGTCGTGGAGCTGGCCGACCGCGAGTCGCTCTACAAGGCGCCGATGCACCCGTACACCAAGGCGCTGCTCTCGGCGGTTCCGATCCCGGACCCCAAGCGGCGGTCGGCCAAGAGCGAGCGCATCCTGCTCAAGGGCGACGTGCCGTCGCCGATCTCACCGCCCAGCGGCTGCCGTTTCCACACCCGGTGCTGGAAGGCCACGGAGGTCTGCAAGACGCAGGAACCCCCGCTGGCCGCGCTGAAGACCGGACACCAGGTGGCCTGCCACCACCCGGAGAACGCGCCCGACCAGGTGCCCGGCGAGGCGGTGACGGCCCAGGCGCGCGAGGCGATCGAGATCGTCGACGTGCGCAAGCCGGAGGCCGTCGCGGCGGAGGAGGCCGAGGCGGCGGACGGGACCGCGGCGGCGGGCGAGGCCGGAGCGGAGGAGCCCGGGGCCGAGGTCGCAGGGGTCGTGGCGGAGAAGCCGGAGGCCGCGGCGGCGGAGGGAGCCGGGACCGGGGACACCGCGGCGGACGGCGGTACCGCGTCGTCCGATGTGCCGGAGGACAGCCCCAAGGAGTAGTACCGGCACAATTGGCCGGTGCTCAACGAACTGTTCACGCCCTCCGTCCAGCATGCGCTCGACATCGTCGGAATCTTCGTCTTCGCGATCTCGGGCGCTCTGCTCGCCGTGCGCAAGAACTTCGATGTCTTCGGCATCGTGGTGCTCGCCGAGGCGACCGCGCTGGGCGGAGGGCTGTTCCGTGACGTCGTCATCGGGGCGATCCCGCCCGCGGCGTTCACGGATCTCGGCTACTTCACCACCCCGCTCCTCGCCGCCGGCCTGGTGTTCTTCCTGCACCCGCAGGTCGAGCGGATCCAGGTGGGTGTCAACGTCTTCGACGCGGCGGGCCTCGGACTGTTCTGCGTCACGGGCACGGTCAAGGCGTACGACTACGGGCTCGGCCTCACCGCGTCGGCGACCCTCGGGCTGGCCACCGCGGTCGGTGGCGGTGTGCTGCGCGACGTACTGGCCAACGAGGTGCCCTCGCTGCTGCGCTGGGACCGCGACCTGTACGCGGTGCCCGCGATCGTCGGCGCCGCGACGACCGTCCTGTGCATCCGCTTCGGCGCACTCAACGCGTTCACCAGCGGTACCGCCGTGATCGTCGCCTTCATGCTGAGGCTACTGGCGATGCGCTACCACTGGCGGGCCCCGCGCGCCTACAACCGGAAGTCCGCGAGGGCCGAGGAGGGCTCCGCGACCACCTGAGGCGCCCCGGCCGCGCCCGCCGCCTTCCGGCCAAAAAAGCTACCGCTCAGTAACGCAATCGGTGTACGGTGCATCGCATGGCACAGGCAGCAGAGCAGACGGCGCGGACCGCGCAGGCAACCATCGGGGACAGCGAGTTCGACCGCGACACCGCCGTCACCCTCCGCGAAGAGGGCGTCTACGACGCGGAGCTCTCCGCGGGATGGACGATCATCCACGCGGTCAACGGCGGCTATCTGCTGGCCATGCTCGGCCGCGCCCTCGGCGAGGCCCTGTCGCACCCGGACCCCTTCTGCGTCTCCGCGCACTACCTCACCGCGTCCGTCCCCGGCCCCGCGGTGATCCGGACCCAGACCGTCCGCACCGGCCGCACCCTCTCCACCGGGCAGGCGTCCCTCTTCCAGTACGAGGAGGACGGCACCGAGGTCGAGCGCATCCGGGTCGTCGCCACCTACGGCGACCTGGACGCCCTGTCCGACGAGGTCCGTACGTCGGTGAAGCCGCCGGCCATCCCGCCGCTGGAGCACTGCCTCGGCGCGAGCGACGGTCCGACCCCGATCCCCGGCAGCTCCGCCATCACCGAGCGGCTCGACATCAAGCTCGACCCGGCGACGGTCGGCTGGGCCGTCGGCGCACCCTCGGGCAAGGGCGAGATGCGCGGCTGGTTCGGCCTCGCGGACGGCCGCGACGCCGACCCGCTCTCGCTGCTGCTCGCCGTCGACGCGCTGCCGCCCACCTCCTTCGAGCTGGGCCTCAAGGGCTGGACGCCGACCATCGAACTCACCACCCACATCCGCTGCCGCCCCGCGCCGGGCCCGCTGCGCGTCTCCATCACCACCCGCAACCTCGCGGGCGGCTTCCTGGAGGAGGACGCGGATGTCTGGGACAGTGCGGACCGGCTGGTGGCGCAGTCCCGCCAGCTGGCCAGGGCGCCGCGTTCCTGAAGCACCGATTCCCGTAGGGGCCCGCCATTCCGGCGGGCCCCTACACGTGCGGGGCGGGCGCGCTCAGGCGGTCGGGCCGGTCGTCCCGGTCGTTCCGACCGGGACGCTCGGGTCGTCCAGCCAGTGGAGCCGGCCGAGGTTGACCAGCCTGAGCCGCCGCCGGGCCGTCTCGGCCACCCGCCGCTCGCCCTCCGGCCCCGCGTCCAGCAGTGCCGACGTGGTGATCACCATGTGGTCGACGTAGAAGCCGCCCAGCATCAGCAGGTCCTCCTCGCTCCACCCCCGGGACTGCGGCTCCTCGGCGAGTGTCGCCGCCGTCTCCTCGGCGAACCGCCGCAGTTGGGCCGCTATGGCCTCGCGGACCGGGCCGACCCCGCCGTGCTGTTCGCGGGCGATGAAGCGGAAGTGGGCGGAGCGGAGCTCGTCGCCGAGGTGGCCGGGTCCCAGGACGCCATGCGCCCGCCGTGCGCCCCGCCTCGGGCTCGCGGAAACCGTGACGTCTCCTGACTATCCGTCAGGTCTGCCCGCATTCTGTTCGCTTTCGATCTTGGATGGCACAGTGGGCGTCCGTCCGGGGTGGGTTGCGGGGAGGGAGAAAGCGCTTGCTGGAGATAGCGGGGATCGAGGCGGCGGAGGAGCGGGTCTACCGCCACCTGGTGGAGGTACGGGGCGCGGGCGTGGACGAGATCGCCCAACGGCTCCACATCCGGGAACGCGAGGCGGCGTCGCTGCTGTCCTCCCTGCACGACAAGGGGCTGGTCGGGCGGCTGCCGGGCGACGGCGACATGCGGTACGTACCCGTCCCGCCGGACGTGGCGCTGCAACCCCTGCTGGCGCGCGGACAGGAAGCGCTGGAATGGGCGCGGCGCGCAGTGGAGCAGCTGGCCGAGGAGTACCGGGCGGGCGGCCGGCGCCATGACGCCGGGCAACTGGTCGAGGTGATCACCGGGGCCGGCGCCATCCGTCAGCAGCTGCGCCAACTCGCCTACGGGGCCCGCAGCGACCTGCGGTGGTTCTGCAAGGCCGATCCCGTGGCGCTGCGCGCCCAGGACAACGACGAGGAGTTCGAGCTGCTCGCCCAGGGCATCCGCTATGAGGCGATCTACGAACGGGCCTGCCTGGAGCAGCCCGGCATGGTCGACAACGTCGCCCAGGGCATCCGCGCCGGTGAAGTGGCCCGCGCCACCAGCACCCTCCCCGTGCGCATGGTCATCGTCGACAGCTCTGTCGCCGTCTGCCCCCTGATGCCGGGCAGCGCGACCGGCCTCCGCGGCGAGCCGACCGCCGCGATCATCCGCAGCAGCACCCTCCTGGACGCCCTCGTCGCCCTGTTCGACATCCAGTGGGCGGCGGGGACCCCGCTGCACGTCACGGAGGCGGGCGAACTGGCCGACTTCGCCGGCGGCATGGGACCGGGCGGCAGTCTCGCCGACGACGAGCGCTATCTGCTCTCCCTGGTCGTCGCGGGCGTGACGGACAAGGCGATCGCCACCCAGCTGCGGGTCAGCCACCGCACGGTGCAGCGCCGGATCACCGCGCTGATGCAGCGGGCGGGCGCGACGACGCGTACGCAGCTGGTGTGGCAGGCGTCGCGGCGCGACTGGCTGTCGTAGAACATGCGGAAGCCGCGACCGGGGCCGGTCGCGGCTTCCGGATCTCGCGTACTACCTCAGCGCGTACGCCCGCTCGATCTCCTGCGTCACCTCGTTGCCCGCGTCGTCCCAGGCGCGGACCCGCAGCGTGACGTACCCGCTGGTGCGGGCGGTCGAGGGGTGGGTGACCCGGACACGGTAGGCGCCGTCGCCCCGGACGGAAGTCCTCGCCGCCCGCCAGTGCTCGCCGTCGTCGTACGAGACGGACACCTCCATGCCCTTCACGGAACGGCCCGTCAGGCCGTCCTGGTGGCGGGCGCTCACTCCGAAGGCGAAGGGCCCGGAGTCGGGGGCGGAGCCCCGGAGGTCGGTGGCCACGTCGTAGTCGAGCTGGAGGAGGGGGAGCAGGGACTCCTTGTCCCCGGCCGGACGAGGAGCTGTGAACGACCAGCGGGTGCTGGTGGCCCGCGAGAGGGTGCCCTCGGGACCGGTGCGCTTCACGTCCAGGTCCAACTGGTAGCGGCCGTCGTCCCCGCCCGCGGGGAAGACGCCCCACGCCCGGGGGCCTTCGGCGAGGACCTCGCCGTCGCGACGCAGTACGGCGCGGGTCTCGTCGGGGTGGGGGGTGTCCGCGTCCCTGCGGGGCAGGGCGTGGCCGTAGTGGCCGGAGACGGTGTCGGCGAACTCGGGGATCCCCAAGGTCAGCTGGTCGCCCTTGCGGTACGCCAGCCCTTCGGCACCCCGGGGGATCGCCGGGCGCACCACGGGGGCGTACCAGCTCTCCGTGGCGTGCTCACCGGGCCGGTAGGTGCGCAGGGGACCGAACATGCCGGTCCCCCTCGTCTGGCCCGCCCAGGTGTTGCGGGGGTTGACCCAGTGCAGCCACCGGGCGTCGGCGGGACCGCTCAGGTACTCCGTCCGCACCTGGCCGGTGCGGACGTACCGGGCCCAGGGGGAGAGGTACACGTTCTCCCCCTCCCACGGACGCCAGGACTCCCGGTTCTCCGTGACGTACCGCGTCCCGCTCGTGTCCGGGTAGCGCGAGACCACGGTGGCCGTGTTCTTCGGCCCGACTGCGTGGACCACGCGCTCGGGGACGCGCTGCTGAGAGACCTGCACGACGTCGTAGAGGTAGGGGCTCTCCGGGGTCCCCCTCAACTCCAGCACGGTGCCCGGCGCGCGCAGCCGCTGCGCGGTGGTGGGGGAGGCGTACAGCCCGATCGCGGGCAGTCGCGGTCCCACCGGCTGCCAGGTCGCGGTCGCGGACCTGTTGCCGTCGGCGGTGGTGACGGCGGCTGCGGCTCCGGCCTTGGCGGCCGCGGCCACCGCCTCGTCGTACTCGATTCCCTCCAGTTCCACGAGCACCGCCGCTCCGCGGACGTCCGTGCCCCGTTCGCGCAGTGCCGCGTAGTCCTCGGGCCGTCCGTGACCGGCGTCCACCACCCGCAGGCGCCGCACGCCTTCCACGGCGGGGGAGTTGTGGAGCAGACGGACGGGGACACCGGCCGCGGCGCCGGCGGAGACCGCGCGTGCGCGGAGCATCGGTGCGGTCAGCTGCCAGCGGGAGGAGAACTCGAAGTCTCCCTCGGTGTACTTCTCGGTGGGCGTGACGTAGAGGCGCTGTCCGCCGCTGTGGGAGGTGGAGAAGAAGCTGGCGAACTCCCGGTCGCCGGTCTTCCAGTGGGTGGTGAAGACCATCGGGCCCCGCTGCTCGGCCCGCTCGGGGGTCCGGATCTCCACGGGGACCGCCTTGCGTGCGTCGAACACCAGGTCCGTGTCGCCGCTCACCCGCAGCTGGGGGTCGACCACCAGGCTGGTGGTGAGGTTGTCCTCGGTGTACTGCCGGATGACGCCGTGCAGGTAGTACGTGCCCGAGGGCACCTCCACCGTCGCGGTGTTCCCCGCCGGCAACTCCCCGAGGACGTCGAAGCGGCCTATGGGGCCCAGCAGGATCAGCGGGGAGACGGTCGCCGGCTGCCCGTCGCGGTCGACGCCGCGCACGGTGACCTTGTGCTTGGCCGGGTCCTTCGTCGCGGAGAGAACGGTGTGCGCGACGGTCTGCCCGTCGGCCGAGGTGGCGGTGAGGCGACCGCCGTAGATGCCCTCGGGCAGCGCGGGCACGTCGAGGGTCACGGTCACGTCGGCAGTGCCGTGGGCGGGCACGGTGACCTGCTCGGGGGCGCCGATGGCTCCTGCCGGGGGCGGGGAGCCGTAGAGCTTGTCGAAGGTGGTGGCCAGGGCGAGCGCGACGGGCGCGTCGCCGTCGTTGGTGTAGGTGACGTGCACCTGCTGCGGGCCCGAGTCCGGCTCCAGGGCGCCGAAGGTGGTGGTACCGGTGGCGCGCACCTGCTGGCGCACCGAGCGGGCCACGTCCACCCGGCCGGTGCCCTGCTCGTAGACCGTCTGGTCGGGGGCGGTACGCGTCGTGCTCATCAACGCGTCCTTGAGCTGACGGCCGCTCCAGTCGGGGTGACGCCCGGCCAGGATCGCTGCCGCGCCCGCCACGTGCGGGGTCGCCATCGACGTACCGGAAGCGGCGGTGTACGACGCGTCCACCGGGTTGCCCATGGACGTACCGGCCGCGCGGGCGGCGACGATGCCGACGCCGGGGGCGGTGAGGTCGGGCTTGGCGCCGTTGTCCCCGACGCGTGGGCCGCGGCTGGAGAAGCCGGCCAGCTTGTCGTCGCGGTCGACGGCTCCCACGGTCAGCGCGCTCGCCGCGGCGCCCGGGGAGCCCACTGTGTAGTCGGTGCCCGAGTTGCCCGCCGCTACGACGAAGAGGGTGCCGGTGTCCTCGCTGAGGTAGTCGAGGGCGATGCTGAGTATGTCGGTGCCGTCGGTGGGCTGGCCGCCCAGGCTCATGCTGACGATGTCGGCGCCCGAGCGGGCGGCCCATTCCATCCCGCCGAGGATGGCGGAGTACGGCCCGGAGCCGGTGTCGTCGAGCACCTTGCCGATCATCAGCCGTGCCCCCGGTGCCACGCCCTTGCGCGAGCCGTCCGAGGCGGCGCCGCTGCCGGCGATGGTGGAGGCGACGTGGGTGCCGTGGCCGTTGCCGTCGTTCGCGGTGGGGTCCTCGGTGAAGTTGCGTACCTCGCCGAGTTTCCCTGCCAGGTCGGGGTGGGTGGCGTCGACACCGGTGTCCAGGACGGCGACGGTCGCGCCCTTTCCGTCGTAGCCGGCCTTCCACGCCTCGGGCGCACCGATCTGCGCGGTGCTGCGGTCGAGGGAGGCGTGGGCCTTCGCGTCCAGCCACAGCTTCTCGACGCCGCCCTCGAAGGCCGCGTTCTTGAAAGCGGAGTTCTTGGAAGCGTTCTTCGCGCCGCCCTCGGCGACGCTCCTGGCGAGCGCGTCGTCGTCGATGGCCTTCCAGAAGCGCCCGGCCTGCTTCTTGTCCGCCTTCAGTGCCGAGCCGCGCAGGCTCTTGATGACCAGGCCCTTGCGCGAACCGGTGGGCGCCCCCTTGGACGTGGGGTTCGTGCCGCCGGTGTAACGGGCGATCAGAGGGATGGCGGAGGTGCGGGCGTCGTCGTACCCCTGCTTGATCAGGGAGGTGATGTTGAACAGCTGCCGGTCCAGTTTGCCGGAGGCGATGTACGGGAGTGCGGCGCGGGGCAGCACGTACAGCTGCTTGTCGATCTCCAGCTGGGTGAAGTCGGCCTGTGAAGCGCCCGGGGCCGGCTCGACGGAGACGGCCTTCCGGCCGCCGGGGAAGGTCTCCAGCCGCACCCGGTCACCGGTCACGAGCGTGACGGAGCTGACCTGGGGGCGGCCCGCGGAGTTCGCGCCGACGGAGGCGGGCGCCGGGGCGGCGCTCGCGCCGGAGGAAACGGGGGCCAAGGTGGCGATGAGGACTCCTGCCGCCAGTACGGCGGCAGAGCGATACCGTCTGTGCATCGGAACCTTTCCAAGAGGCAAGGAAATGGACACGCGGTGCGGCTCAAGACTGGGGCCCCACTGATCGGCCGCACCAGCCTTTTCCGTGCCGCGCTTGCGACATGTCGCCAAAACGACACGGCGCGCTCCACCGCGCGCACCGGCAAAGTCACCGGGGCCGAGCAGCCCCTCCTCGTCACCGGCAACGGCCTCGTCGCCCGGGACTTCGCCGGCTGAACCGGGCGCGGAGCCCGACGCCCTCCCCGCCCGGCCGGGCCCGGGAACGGGGCGAGGAGGACCGCACCCTGCCGTGCGCGGGTGCGCCCGCCGTACGCCCCGCCGCGGGCTCGTAGAATCGAGCCCACCATGGCTTACCTCGACCACGCCGCGACCACGCCGATGCTTCCGGAAGCGATCGAGGCGATGACCGCCCAGCTCGCCGTCACCGGTAACGCGTCCTCACTGCACGCTGCCGGGCGCCGGGCCCGCCGTACCGTCGAGGAGTCGAGAGAGACCCTCGCCGATGCCCTCGGCGCACGCCCCAGCGAGGTGGTCTTCACTTCCGGCGGGACCGAGGCGGACAACCTCGCGGTGAAGGGCCTGTACTGGGCCCGCCGCGATGCCGACCCCCGCCGTACCCGCGTTCTGGCCAGCCCGGTCGAGCACCACGCGGTGCTGGACGCCGTCGACTGGCTCGCCGAGCACGAGGGGGCGAGCGTCGAGTACCTCCCCGTCGACCCATACGGCCGCGTCCACCCCGACGCGCTGCGCGGGGCGATCCTCCGGAACCCCGACGACGTCGCGCTGATCACCGTGATGTGGGCCAACAACGAGATCGGCACCACCATGCCGGTACGCGAACTGGCCGACACGGCCCGCGAGTTCGAGGTACCGATGCACGCCGACGCGGTGCAGGCGTTCGGGCAGCTGGAAGTCGACTTCGCCCGCTCCGGACTGGCCGCGATGACGGTCAGCGGGCACAAGATCGGCGGCCCGTCCGGCATCGGCGCACTGCTGCTGGGCCGCGAGTACACCCCCGTACCCGTGCTCCACGGCGGCGGCCAGGAGCGGCACGTCCGCTCGGGCACCCTGGACGTGCCGGCCATCGCCTCCTTCGCCCTCGCGGGACGGCTCGCCGCCGACGGGCGCGAGGAGTTCGCCCGGGAGATCGGCGGGCTGCGCGACGACCTGGTCGCGGCGGTGCGGGCGGCCGTGCCCGACGCCGTCCTCGGCGGCGACCCGGCCCCCGGCGGCCGACTCCCCGCCAACGCGCACTTCAGCTTCCCCGGCTGCGAGGGCGACTCCCTGCTCCTGCTGCTGGACGCGCAGGGCATCGAGTGCTCCACCGGTTCGGCCTGCACGGCCGGGATCGCCCAGCCCAGCCACGTCCTGCTGGCCACCGGCACCGACCCGGACCTGGCCCGGGGCACCCTGCGCTTCTCGTTCGGCCACACATCGACCAAGCAGGACGTGGACGAGGTGGCCCGCGCGATCGGCCCGGCGGTGGAACGGGCCCGCACGGCCGGACTCAGCTGACCGGCGCGGACATCGGGTGACACGTGCACAGGTCGGCACGGGAGCCGGCCGGCGCGCGGGACGTGGGCGGGCCGGGCCGTCCGTACCTCCCGGATCGCCGGTCAGGCCGTCCGGCCCCTGGTCGGACTGCCGGTCAGGCGGTCCGGGCCGCCCGGACCAGCTTCAGGTAGCGGTTCCAGTCCCAGTGCTTCCCCGGGTCGGTGTGGTCCGTGCCCGGCACCTCCACGTGCCCGACGATGTGCTCCCGGTCCACCGGTATCCCGTACCGGTCGCAGATCGCGGCCGTCAGGCGCGCCGACGCCCCGTACATCGCCGCCGTGAAGTCCTGCGGGCGGTCCACGAAGCCCTCGTGCTCGATGCCGACGCTGCGTTCGTTGAACGATCTGTTCCCCGCGTGGAACGCCACGTCCAGCTCGCGGATCATCTGCGCCACATGGCCGTCCTTGCGGACCACGTAGTGCGCCGCGGCCCCGTGCCCCGGGTCCTGGAAGACCTTCACCGCGCTCCGGTAGCTGCCCTGGGTGACATGGATGACGACCCGGTCGATCGTGTAGTCGTCGGGACGGTCGGCCCGCCGCCAGTTCGACGGGGAGGCCGATATCCACTCGGCGCGGGCGTAGTCCACCTCGCCGGGCTTGCGGGGCTTCTCGATCCCGGGCAGCCGCCACCAGGCGCGCTTCAGCTCGTCCCGCGCCAGCACGGCCGTGCCCACGGCCGTGGCGGCGGCGCCGATCAGCAGCCCGCGCCGGCCGATGCCGTGCCCGGCCCCCGCCTTCGCGGACCCCTCGGCGCCCGACGTCCCCTTGCTTCCCATGTGATCCACAACGCTCATCCATGAGCGTCGAGTTCCCCGGGCCCCGTACCCTGGTGGAGCTATGACTCAGACTTCCCAGCGCCCCCTCCGCGTGCTCGCCGCCATGTCGGGCGGTGTCGACTCCGCCGTCGCCGCCGCCCGCGCCGCCGAGGCGGGCCACGACGTGACCGGGGTGCACCTCGCCCTCTCCGCGAATCCGCAGTCCTTCCGCACCGGCGCGCGCGGCTGCTGCACGATCGAGGACTCCCGCGACGCGCGCCGCGCGGCGGACGTCATCGGCATCCCGTTCTACGTCTGGGACCTGGCGGAACGGTTCCGCGAGGACGTCGTGGAGGACTTCGTCGCCGAGTACGAGGCGGGGCGCACCCCCAACCCGTGCCTGCGCTGCAACGAGAAGATCAAGTTCGCGGCGCTGCTCGACAAGGCCCTCGCGCTCGGCTTCGACGCCGTGTGCACCGGCCACTACGCCACCGTCGTGCTGAACGAGGACGGCAGCCGCGAGCTGCACCGTGCTTCCGACATGGCCAAGGACCAGTCGTACGTCCTCGGTGTCCTGGACGAGAAGCAGCTCGCCCACGCGATGTTCCCGCTCGGCGACACCCTCACCACCAAGGACGAGATCCGGGCCGAGGCCGAGCGCCGGGGCCTGGCCGTCGCCAAGAAGCCCGACAGCCACGACATCTGCTTCATTGCCGACGGCGACACCCAGGGCTTCCTCGCGAGCCGGCTCGGCACGGCCGAGGGCGACATCGTCGACGAGTCGGGCACGAAGGTCGGCACCCACGAGGGCGCCTTCGGCTTCACCATCGGCCAGCGCAAGGGCCTGCGCATCGGCCACCCCGCCCCCGACGGCAAGCCGCGCTACGTCCTGGACATCTCCCCGGTGAACAACACGGTGACGGTCGGCCCGGCCGAGGCCCTCGACGTCACCGCACTCACCGCGATCAGGCCCCGCTGGTGCGGCACCGCCCCGTCCGGCCCCGGCACCTACACCGCCCAGCTCCGCGCCCACGGCGGCGAGACCGAGGTGACGGCGGAACTGGTCGACGGCACCCTGCACGTCGCCTTCACCGAGCCGGTGCGCGGCGTGGCCCCCGGCCAGGCGGTCGTCCTGTACGACGGCACCCGCGTCGTCGGCTCGGCGACGATCGCGACCACGGCCCGGCGGCAGACCGCGGCGACGTCCGGCTGACCCCGCCGACTGCTCCCGCCGGAAAGACGGCCCGCGCCGGCCCGTACCGCCTGCCCCGCGCGCGGGCACGCCCCGTCCCGCGGGCCCCGCCCGTGGTCACGCCTGCCCCTCGTACGGGCGTGACCACGGGCGGGGCCGGGGCTCAGGACGCCTGGTGGGCGTACACGTCCCTGGCGAAGAACTCCGCCAGGACCGGGGCCACCGCCTGCGGTGCCAGCTCGCGCGTCTGGCCCGTCAGGGTGCGGTGGCGGGACCGGGGGAGCGCGTCCGCGAGGGCGCGGGTGGACAGCCGGGCCGAGGCGGTGCTGGCGCCGCCGCAGACGACCAGGGTGCGCGCCGTGACGGAGGCGAAGCGCTCGGCCGGGATCGAGCCGTCGCCGAGCAGCGCGTCGTCGTACGCCAGGGTGTGCGCCATCGACACCAGGCCGTTCCACAGCGGGGCGCGCCGCATCCGGGCGATCATGTCGGCCGGTACGCCGGTCACGGACAGGAACAGCTCCACGGCCCCGCCGCGGTCCCCGGAGGACAGCAGCCGGTGCAGCCGGGAGGTGCAGCACGCCTTGTACTGGAGGCCCGAGGCGCCCGGCGTGTACGGCGGCTCGTACACCGCCAGCAGATCGACGGGGAGCCCGGCCGCGTGCGCCTCCAGGGCCAGCGCCCCGCCCGCCCCCACGCCGAACAACGAGGCCCGGCCCCCCACCGCGGCGACGACGGCGGCCAGGTCGTCGATCTCGCGTTCCACCGCGTACGGCCCGCTGTCACCACTGGCGCCGCGCCCGCGCCTGTCGTAGGTCACGACGTGGAAGCGGGGCGCGAGGAGGCGTGCCAGCGGAGCCTCGGTCTCCGCCGTGCCCAGGGCCCCGCCCACCAGAACCACCGGCGGTCCTTCGCCCCGCCGCCGGTACGCGATCATGGTGCCGTCGCGGGAGAGAATCTTGTCCATGCGAGGGTGGACCGCCGGGCCCGGAAAAACTCATCGGTCCGGCCGAAGTTTTTTGAAATTCTTCGACTGCCCAGGTCGGGGCCCTGCTTGAGGGTCAGTCGGGGACGGTCTCGGTGTCGTAGAAGCAGAAGTGGTCCTTGATCGCGGCGACTTCTTCCTTCGGCTCCGGGTAGGCCCAGACGAGATCCGCCGCGCCCGGCAGCGACCAGTAGGAGGCATCTCCCTTGAACGGGCAGTGCGTACGGGTCTCCGAAGGAGACAGCAGATCCGTACGGACGTCCTCGGGCGGCAGGTAGTGGCGAACCGGACAGCCCGTCTCGCGCAGCACGAGCGGACGGTGGCTCTCGGCGAGTACGCGCCCGTCGCGGACCACACGTACGTGTGTGGTGCCGGGCTCGACCGTGATGCGGTGTCCTGATGCGGAAGTCATACGACGTTCAGCCACATCGCCGTCCGGTTTCTTCCCCCTGGTCGGAGATGTCGGCGGCGGCCCTTACGGTGGCTCCATGAAGATCTGTGTTTTCCTCTCCGCCGCCGACCTCGACGACCGCTACACCCAGCCCGCCCGCGAATTCGCCGAACTGCTCGGCAAGGGCGGGCACACCCTGGTCTGGGGAGGTTCGGAGAGCGGACTGATGAAGGTCGTCGCCGACGGCGTGCAGGAGTCGGGCGGACGGCTGGTGGGGGTGTCGGTCGAGTTCCTGGCCGCGAAGGCACGGACCAATGCGGACGAGATGGTGATCGCGCGCGACCTCGCCGAGCGCAAGGCGCTGCTCCTGGAGAAGGCCGACGCGGTCGTGATCATGGTGGGTGGCACCGGGACGCTCGACGAGGCGACCGAGATCCTGGAGCTGAAGAAGCACGGCAAGCACGACAAGCCGGTGGTCCTGCTCAACACGGCGGGCTTCTACGACGGGCTGCGCCAGCAGTTCCAGCGCATGGAGGACGAGGGCTTCCTGCCCGTTCCGCTCGCCGACCTGGTCTTCTTCGCGAAGGACGGCGTGGGCGCCCTGGCCTACCTGGAGGAGTGGTCCGGCCTGCAGTGACGCGGCGGCGGGTGAGATCATGACGGAATGCCCACTCATGTCATCACCGGCGCCGGTTCCGGTATCGGCGCAGCCGTCGCCCGTCGACTCCTGGAGCGCGGTGACGAAGCCGTGCTGCTGGCCCGTGACGCGGCCCGCGCCAGGGAACTGGCCGCGCTCCACCCCGGTGCCCGCACGCTCGTCGGCGACCTCTCCAACCCGGACCGCCTCTCCTGGGCCTTCGCCCAGCAGGCGATGCCGGAGCGGATCGACTCGCTGCTGCACGTCGCGGGAGTCGTGGAGCTCGGCCGGGTCGGTGACCTCACCCCCAAGGCGTGGCACTTCCAGCTCAACACCAACCTGGTCGCGCCCGCCGAGCTGACCCGTCTCTTCCTGCCCCAACTGCGCGTCTCCCAGGGGCATGTGCTCTTCGTGAACTCCGGCGCGGGCCTCGCGGCGCACGCCGAGTGGAGCGCGTACGCCGCGAGCAAGCACGGTCTGAAGGCGCTCGCCGACTCGCTGCGCCAGGAGGAGCACGCGAACGGTGTCCGGGTGACCTCCGTCTACCCCGGACGCACCGCCAGCCCCATGCAGGCCAAGGTCCACCAGCAGGAGGGCAAGGAGTACGACGCCTCCCGCTGGATCGACCCGGAGTCGGTGGCCACCACCGTCCTGATGGCCATCGACCTGCCGCGCGACGCCGAGGTCAACGACCTGACGGTCCGCCCCGGCCGCTGACCGCCCACGGGGCCGGCCTCCGGCCGCACGGGAGGCCCAGGCCTGCCCGAACACGACCTTCTGCAACACGCTTTAGGCTTCCCGTGTGAGCGAGAAGAACGAGTTCAGGGGTTGCCCGGCCACGGGGATCGGATCCATGCCCGGGGGAGACGCGCGGGAGGCGGCGAAGACCGTCACCGGTTCCTTCGCGGGCGGCGAGGGGCTGCCGTACCTGGCGGAACTGCCCGCCCGCGGGCCCGGCGCGGACATGATCGGGCGGACCGTCGGGCTGCTCGTCGAGCTGTACGGCCACGTCGAGCCCAGCGGCTGGCGGATCAGCGACCGGCCCGGCCGCGACACCCGCCGCGCCAGGTCCTGGCTCGGTGAGGACCTGGACGCCCTGGAGGAGTTCACCCAGGGGTACCAGGGCCCGCTCAAGGTCCAGGCCGTCGGCCCCTGGACGCTGGCCGCCGCACTGGAACGCCGGGGCGGCGAGGCCGTCCTCGGCGACCCCGGGGCCTGCCGCGACCTGGCGGCCTCCCTGGCGGAGGGGCTGCGCGCCCACCTCGCGGAGGTACGGCGCAGGGTGCCCGGCGCCGAGGTGATCCTCCAGCTCGACGAGCCGTCGCTGACCGCCGTGCTGCGCGGACGGATCAGGACGGCGAGCGGCTACCGCACCCACCGGGCCGTGGACCGCCAGGTCGTGGAGGGCACCCTGCGCGACGTCCTGGCGGCGGCCGGGGACGGGGCGACGCTCGTCCACACCTGCGCCCCCGGCGTACCGTTCGCGCTGCTGCGCCGGGCCGGGGCCGGCGGCATCTCGTTCGACCTCTCGCTGCTCACCGAGCGTGAGGAGGAGGCGATCGGCGAAGCGGTCGAGGGCGGCACCCAGCTCTTTCTCGGAGTGGTGCCGGGCACGGACCCGGCCTCGGGCGGATTGTCGGACCCGGGCGGTAGCGTCATGGGTGTCAGGACGCTGTGGCGCAGGCTGGGGCTGAATCCGGGGACTCTGTCGGAGTCCGTGGCCGTCACCCCGTCGTGCGGGCTCGCGGGTGCGTCGCCCGCGTACGCGCGCGCCGTGCTCGCCCACTGCGTCCGGGCCGCGAGATCGCTCGCGGACAACCCTGAGTAACGGGGCAACGGGCAACGGGAGGACGAGACGATGGCCGGCGAACAGCAGACGGCGGTGCCCGCACGGGCCCAGGAGCAGCACGGGCTCCTCGCCGAGCAGATCGAGGAGCACCGCTTCCGGTACTACGTGAAGGACCAGCCGGTCGTCAGCGACGCCGAGTTCGACCGGCTGATGCGCGAGCTGGAGGCCCTGGAGGACGCGTACCCGCAGCTGCGCACGCCGGATTCGCCGACCCAGAAGGTCGCCGGGCCGTACCGGACGGAATTCACCTCCGTCGAGCACCGAGAACAGATGCTCTCCCTGGACAACGCCTTCGACGACGCGAAACTGGCCGCCTGGGGCGAGCGGATCGCGAAGGAGGTCGGCACGGCCGACCACCACTTCCTGTGCGAGCTGAAGGTCGACGGCCTGGCGGTCAACCTCACCTACGAGCACGGCCGGCTGACCCGGGCCGCGACCCGGGGCGACGGCCGCATCGGCGAGGACATCACCCCCAACGTCCGTACGATCGCCGAGATCCCGCACCGGTTGAAGGGCGACCGGGTCCCGGCGCTGGTCGAGATCCGCGGAGAGGTCTTCTTCCCGATGGAGGCCTTCGCCGGGCTCAACGCCCGGCTCGTCGAGGCGGGTGACAAACCCTTCGCCAACCCGCGCAACGCGGCGGCCGGTTCACTGCGCCAGAAGGACCCGAAGGTCACCGCCACCCGACCGCTGCACATGGTGGTGCACGGCATCGGCGCCCGCGAGGGCTTCGACATCGACTGCCTCTCGCACGCCTACGAGCTGCTGCACGAATGGGGTCTGCCCACCGCCAGGCACAACAAGGTGGTGGACTCCCTCGACGGGGTACGGGAGTTCATCGCGCACTTCGGCGAGCACCGCCACTCCGTGGAGCACGAGATCGACGGCGTCGTCGTCAAGCTCGACGAGATCCCGCTCCAGGGCCGGCTCGGCTCCACCTCGCGCGCCCCGCGCTGGGCGATCGCCTGGAAGTACGCCCCCGAGGAGGTCAACACCAGGCTGGTCAACATCCGGGTGGGCGTCGGCCGGACCGGCCGGGTCACGCCCTACGCGCAGGTCGAACCGGTGGAAGTGGCGGGCTCCGAGGTCGAGTTCGCCACCCTGCACAACCAGAACGTGGTGAAGGAGAAGGGCGTCCTCATCGGGGACACGGTGGTGCTCCGCAAGGCGGGCGACGTGATCCCGGAGATCCTCGGCCCGGTCGTCGACCTGCGCGACGGCACCGAGCGGCCCTTCGTGATGCCGACGCACTGCCCCGAGTGCGGTACGGCGCTGAAGCCCATGAAGGAGGCCGACGTCGACCTCCGCTGCCCCAACGCCCGCTCCTGCCCCGCCCAGTTGCGCGAACGCGTCGCCTATCTCGCGGGCCGCAAGGCCCTCGACATCGACCACTTCGGCTATGTCGTGGCCGCCGCCCTGACCAAGCCGCTCGAACCCGACGAGCCGCCGCTGCGCGACGAGGGCGACCTGTTCGGGCTGACGGTCGAGGAACTGCTGCCGATCCGCGCCTACGTCCTGGACCAGGACAGCGGGCTGCCCAAGCGCGACCCGGAGACCGGCGAGGAGAAGACCGCCCGGGTCTTCGCCAATCAGCAGGGCGAGCCGAGGAAGAACGCCGTCGCCATGCTCGACGCCATCGCCGCGGCCAAGGACGCGCCGCTGGCCCGGGTCCTCACCGGGCTCTCCATCCGCCATGTGGGCCCGGTCGCCGCCGCGGAGCTGGCCCGTCAGTTCCGCTCCATCGACCGGATCGACGAGGCGACCGAGCAGGAGCTGGCCGACGCCGACGGGGTCGGGCCCGTCATCGCGGCCTCCGTGAAACAGTGGTTCGCCGAGGACTGGCACCGGGAGATCCTCCGCAAGTGGCGCGAGGCCGGAGTCCGGATGGCGGACGAGGCGGCGGGGGAGGACGAGGGACCGCGCCCGCTCGACGGGCTCACCGTCGTCGTCACCGGCACGCTGGGCGGGCACACCAGGGATGGCGCGAAAGAGGCGCTCCAGAACCTGGGTGCCAAGGTGACGGGGTCCGTGTCGAAGAAGACCTCCTTCGTGGTCGTCGGTGACAACCCCGGATCGAAGTACGACAAGGCGATGCAGCTGAAGGTGCCGGTGCTGGACGAGAGCGGTTTCGCAGTCCTCCTCGAACACGGGCCGGACGCGGCGCGCGAGGCGGCCGTACCGGCCGGGGAAGCGGCGGAGGCCGGATAGGCCCGGCGGGAGAGGACGCGGCCGAGGGGAGTGGAGCCGGTCCGCGGAGGCGGACCGGCCTTCGGAGCGCACGGGCCCCTGGGAACGGGTTGGTTGACGGACGGGCGCCGCAAACAGAAGGGGGCGTAAAGGGCGTCGGTCGGCGAAACGGGGCAAGTCGGTCGCGCTGGGGGCTGGTTCACCCGATCGGCGCATACCAGATGTTGACGGATGGTCGGTCCGCATTCGGGCAACAGCGTCCGAGCGCTGCCCGTAGTGGCCTTTCGCGGCCTACTGTTGAGACGTACACCTGCCGTGTCCGGCAGCGGGGTGGGAGACCGGGCAGTGCGGCATGGAGCGGAACCATCGGGTGACATCGGCACCGCCGGCTGTGAGAGGGACGGAATGAAACCGACCGAGAGCGCCGCACCGGTGTCGCGGCTGCAAGGTTTCGTCGGCCTCACGCCGAAAGTGGGTGCCGTCTTCGTGGTGATCGCCGTGGCTCAGCTCGCGACCGGTTTCTACCGGGCCGTGAGCGAGGGCCACGCGCTCTTCCCCGACGGTGGGCCCGGCTGGTCGCTCGCCGTCCTGACCGGAATCATCGTCGGCCATCTGGTCGCGCTCGGACGCGACCGCTGGTGGGGAGGGACCGGTTCCGGCGCCTCGCTCACCCTGGCCGTGCTGCTGCTCTACGGCTGGGTGCCCGCCGGACTGGTCAGTCTGGTCGTCGTCGTCCTCGTCGGCATCGCCCGCAGACACCGCTGGTGGCAGGGGCTGCTGCACGGAGCCGTCGACATCATCGGCATCGGCGCGGCGGCCCTGGTGCTCGCCGCGTTCGGCGAGGTGCAGACCGTCGAATCGCCCTGGCAGCCACTCGACTGGGGCATCGCCGCGGTCCCGGAAGTCCTCCTGGCCGCCTCCACCTACCTCCTGGTGACCCGGGTGCTGCTGTGGTACGCGAGGACCCCCCAGGGCGGCGGGCTGCCGACCATCGCCCGCACCACCCTGCTGCGCCAGGGGCTCGTCGCCGTCGCCCTGCTCGGCATCGCGCCGCTGATCTGCGTCGTCGCCATGGCCACGCCACTGCTCCTGCCGCTCTTCGCGGTCCCGCTGATCGCCCTGGACTCCGCGCTCTGGATCGCTCGGGCACGGGCCGAGGAGCAACTGCGCGACCCGCTGACCGGACTGCCCAACCGGCAGTGGCTGCTGGAACGCACCTGGACGGCGCTGGAGGACGCCGAGTCCACCGGCACCAGGTCCGCCCTCGTCCTGATCGACCTCGACCGGTTCCGCGCGGTCAACGACACTCTCGGCCATCTGGCGGGGGACCGGCTGCTGCTGCAGATAGCCGAACGGCTGAGACTCGCGCTGCCCCGGGGAGCGGAGGCCGCGCGGCTGGGCGGCGACGAGTTCGCCGTGCTCCTGCCTGCGGCGGGCTCCACCACCAGCGCCCAGCGGGTCGCCCGCCACCTGGTCGCCGAGCTGTCCTCCCCGCTGGACCTCGACGGCCTGACCCTGGTGCTGGAGGCCAGCGCCGGGGTGGCCGTCTACCCGGACCACGCCCTGGACGCCGAGGGACTGCTCAGGCGGGCGGACGTGGCGATGTACCAGGCCAAGCGCGACCGCACGGGCGTCGAGGTGTACGAGTCCAAACGGGACAGCAACACCCCGGACCGGCTCGGTCTCCTGGGTGACCTGCGCCGGGCGCTGGACGCGGGCGAGGTCGAGCTGCACTACCAGCCGAAGGTCCGCTTCGACGGCCAGGTGGCCGGCCTGGAGGCGCTGGTGCGCTGGGTGCACCCGGAGCGCGGGCGGGTCCCTCCGGACGAGTTCATCGCCATCGCCGAGTCGTCCGGGCTGATGCCGCACCTCACGGAGTACGTCCTGGAGACGGCGCTGGCCCAGGTCGCCCGGTGGCGGGCACAGGGCCTGTTCGTCCCGGTCGCGGTCAACGTCTCCCCGCGCGACGTCCACACCCCCGGTTTCGCGGGCGGTGTCGCGGCCCGGCTCGCCCGGCACGGCGTCCCGGCCGGTGCGCTGCAGCTGGAGATAACGGAGCACGTGCTGCTGGAGGACCCGCAGCGCGCCGCCGACACGCTCGCCGGACTGACCGGGCACGGCGTGAAGATGTCCCTGGACGACTTCGGCACCGGGTACTCCTCGCTGGTCCACCTGCGGCGGCTGCCGGTCAGCGAGCTGAAGATCGACCGGTCGTTCGTGGCCCGGCTGGCCGTCGACAACGAGGACGCGGAGATCGTCCGCTGCACCATCGACCTGGCCCATTCGCTGGGCCTGCTGGTCGTCGCGGAAGGCGTCGAGGACGACGAGACCTGGGAGCGGCTGCGGGATCTGCGCTGCGACGCGGTGCAGGGGTGGCTGGTCGCCGCGGCGATGCCGCCCCAGGAGACGACGGCCTGGCTCCGGGCGCGGGGCCGGCACGGCTGGCGCCGCCCCGCCGAGCTGGCGGCGGCAGCCGCCGCCGGTACGCCCCAGGAGCTGGAACAGCGGACCTCCGGCCGGGCGATCGACTCCCGCCCCGCCACGACCTGAGCCCGCCGCCCGGCACGGACCGCCGGGACGCGGGAGACCGGGGCGCGGAAGGAGGGGCCCGACGCCGCGTACGCCCGGTTGCCCGACACCGCACACGACTGGCGCCACGTACGCCCGGCCGTCCGGTGCCGTACACGCCCGGCGCCGCGCCCGAGCGACCGCCCGGTGCCGTGCACGCCCGACCGTCCGGCGGCGGGTCGGGCAGCCGCTGCCCCCGACCGGGGCCGCGGAGTGGAAATCCTCGTCCGACCAGGGTGTTCGCCCGGGTGGCGGGAGCGGTGGCGGGCTACCCCATAGGATTGGGCCAAAACCGCACACCAACCCCTGAGGATCGCTGCATGCCTGGCATCACGCGCGAGGAGGTCGCCCACCTCGCCCGGCTGGCGCGTCTGGAGCTGAAGGGCGAAGAGCTCGATCACTTCGCCGGTCAGCTCGACGACATCATCGGCGCGGTCGCCCGCGTCTCCGAGGTCGCCGACCAAGACGTACCGCCGACCTCCCACCCGCTGCCGCTGACCAACGTCATGCGCGCGGACGAGGTCCGTCCGTCGCTCACCCCCGAGCAGGCGCTCTCCGGCGCCCCGGCCCAGGAGCAGCAGCGTTTCAAGGTGCCGCAGATCCTGGGGGAGGACTAACAGCCATGACGGACCACAGCACCATCATCAAGCTCACCGCCGCCGAGATCGCCGCGAAGATCGCCTCCGGCGAGCTGACGGCCGTTCAGGTCACCGAGGCCCACCTCGCCCGGATCGACGCGGTCGACGAGAAGGTCCACGCCTTCCTGCACGTCGACCGCGAGGGCGCCCTCGCGCAGGCCCGCGCCGTCGACGCGAAGAAGGCGGCCGGCGAGAAGCTCGGCCCGCTGGCCGGTGTCCCGCTCGCGCTGAAGGACATCTTCACCACGAAGGACATGCCGACCACCGTCGGTTCCAAGATCCTCGAGGGCTGGATCCCGCCGTACGACGCGACCCTCACCCAGCGGCTGAAGGCCGCCGACGTCGTCATCCTCGGCAAGACCAACATGGACGAGTTCGCCATGGGGTCCTCCACCGAGAACAGCGCCTACGGCCCGACCGGCAACCCGTGGGACCTCACCCGCATCCCCGGCGGTTCCGGCGGTGGCTCCTCGGCCGCCCTCGCCTCGTACGAGGCCCCGCTCGCCATCGGCACGGACACCGGCGGCTCCATCCGCCAGCCCGCCGCAGTCACCGGCACCGTCGGCGTCAAGCCCACCTACGGCGGTGTCTCCCGCTACGGCATGGTGGCGTTCTCCAGCTCCCTGGACCAGGGCGGGCCCTGCGCCCGCACCGTCCTGGACGCCGCCCTGCTGCACGAGGCGATCGCCGGGCACGACCCGATGGACTCCACGTCCATCGACGCGCCGGTCCCGCCGGTCGTCGAGGCCGCCCGCAACGGCAGCGTCGAGGGCATGCGCGTCGGCGTCGTCAAGCAGTTCGCCGGAGAGGGCTACCAGGCCGGCGTCGTCCAGCGGTTCAACGAGTCGGTCGAGCTGCTGAAGTCGCTCGGCGCCACGGTCGTCGAGCTGGACTGCCCGACCTTCGACCTGGCCCTGTCGGCGTACTACCTGATCGCGCCGTCCGAGTGCTCCTCCAACCTGGCCCGCTTCGACGCCATGCGCTACGGCCTGCGGGTCGGCGACGACGGCACGAAGTCCGCCGAGGAGGTCACCGCGCTCACCCGCGAGGCCGGCTTCGGCGACGAGGTCAAGCGCCGCGTCATCCTCGGCACGTACGCCCTCAGCTCCGGCTACTACGACGCGTACTACGGCTCGGCGCAGAAGGTCCGCACCCTCATCACCCGGGAATTCGAGAAGGCCTTCGAGCAGGTCGACGTCATCGTCTCCCCGACGACGCCCACCACCGCCTTCCCGATCGGCGAGCGCGCCGACGACCCGATGGCGATGTACCTCGCGGACCTGTGCACCATTCCGACCAACCTCGCGGGCAACGCGGCCATGTCGCTGCCCTGCGGCCTGGCCTCCGAGGACGGACTGCCGGTCGGACTGCAGATCATCGCCCCCGCCATGAAGGACGACCGGCTGTACAAGGTCGGAGCCGCCGTCGAGGCCGCCTTCGTGGAAAAGTGGGGACACCCACTGCTGGAGGAGGCTCCGTCACTGTGAGTGCACTGACCAAGGCCAAGGGCTTCAAGAAGTCCAAGACCGGTACGTACCTGTCCATCGGCACCACCGCCTTCGGGGCGGTCGGCGTGCTCAAGCAGGCCAAGAAGGCGCGTTCCGAACACGACACGCTCCGACTGATCGACGCCGTTGTCTCCGCCGCCGCCATCGCCACGGGCATCGCCCTGCTGCTGCGCGAGCTCAAGCGCATCGGCGATGACGACGTACTGCTGGGCTGAGAGGGAAGTTTCACCGTGACTGTCACCGACCTGGTGTCGTACGAGGACGCGCTCGCGTCCTACGACCCCGTCATGGGCCTGGAGGTCCATGTCGAGCTCGGCACCAAGACCAAGATGTTCTGCGGCTGCTCCACCGAGCTCAAGCAGGACGCCAACTCCCAGACCTGCCCGGTCTGCCTCGGCCTGCCCGGCGCCCTGCCGGTCGTCAACGAGATCGGCGTGGAGTCCGCCATCAAGATCGGCCTCGCGCTGAACTGCGAGATCGCCGAGTGGTGCCGCTTCGCCCGGAAGAACTACTTCTATCCGGACATGCCGAAGAACTTCCAGACCTCCCAGTACGACGAGCCGATCGCCCACGACGGCTATCTGGACGTCCAGCTGGAGGACGGGGAGGTCTTCCGGGTCCACATCGAGCGCGCCCACATGGAGGAGGACACCGGCAAGTCGACCCACGTCGGCGGTGCCACCGGCCGTATCCACGGCGCGTCCCACTCCCTGCTCGACTACAACCGCGCGGGCATCCCGCTCATCGAGATCGTCACCAAGCCGATCGAGGGCGCGGGCGCCCGCGCCCCCGAGGTCGCCAAGGCGTACGTCGCCGAGCTCCGTGAGCTCATCAGGGCGCTCGGCGTCTCCGAGGCCCGGATGGAGATGGGCCAGATGCGCTGCGACGTCAACCTGTCGCTGCGCCCCAACGGGACCGAGACCTTCGGCACCCGCTCCGAGACGAAGAACGTGAACTCGCTGCGTTCCGTCGAGCGCGCCGCCCGCTTCGAGATCCAGCGCCACGCCGCGGTGCTGTCCTCCGGCGGCACGATCGTGCAGGAGACCCGGCACTTCCACGAGGAGGACGGCTCCACCACGGCCGGCCGCATCAAGGACAACGCCGAGGACTACCGCTACTTCCCCGAGCCCGACCTCGTGCCGGTCGCCCCGGCCCGGGAATGGGTCGAGGAGCTCCGCAAGGGGCTGCCCGAGCTGCCCCGGCTGCGCCGCAAGCGGCTCAAGGAGGAGTGGGGCGTCTCCGAGCACGACATGCAGTCCATCCTCAACGCCGGCGCGGTCGACCTGATCGTTGCCACGACCGAGGCGGGCGCCCCCTCGGACCAGGCCCGCAAGTGGTGGATGGGCGAGCTGGCCCGCAACGCCAACGAGACCGGCCGCGGCCTCGACGAGCTGCCCATCACCCCGGCGCAGGTCGCCAGGGTGGCCGAGCTCGTCGCCTCGGGCGACCTCAACGACAAGCTGGCCCGTCAGGTCATCGAGGGCGTCCTCGCGGGCGAGGGCGACCCGGACACCGTCGTCGAGAAGCGCGGCCTGAAGGTCGTCTCCGACGAGGGCGCGCTGTCCACGGCCGTGGACGAGGCCATCGCGGCCAACGCGGCCATCGCGGACAAGATCCGCGGCGGCAAGGTCGCGGCGGCGGGCGCGCTCGTCGGCGCGGTCATGAAGGCCACCCGCGGCCAGGCGGACGCGGCCCGCGTGCGCGAGCTGATCCTGGAGAAGCTCGGCGTCGAGGGCTGAGCCGCCCGGGTCCCGGCCGTTCCGTACGGCCGGGACGGTTGTTCCGCAGTACGTCCCGAAGGGGCGGTGCACACCGATCGCGGGTGCGCCGCCCCTTTCTGCGGGCCTGCCTCCTGGGGCTGCCTCCCGGGCGTGCCGAGAGGGCTGCCGAGGGGCGGTCGCGGTTGGACTTCCCTGCCGACCTGTTGGACGTTCACCACGGAGCCGTACGGAATCCTTCCCCGCGCCACCCGGCTTGACTAGCTTCCCGGCTGAAACGACAGGACTCGGGAGGCCCATCTTGACCACGGACATTTCACGGCGACGGCTCTTCGCGCTCGGCGGCGGCGCACTCGGTGCCGCGGCGGCGGGGTCGTTGCTTCCGCCGTCGCTGCAGGCCGCGATCGCCGCGCAGCCGGCACCCACGGCGGGGTCCGGCGGCCGGGACGGGCTCGGAGCGATCAAGCACGTGGTGATCCTGATGCAGGAGAACCGTTCCTTCGACCATTACTTCGGAACGCTCCGGGGCGTACGCGGCTTCGGCGACCGCAACGCCGTCGAGCTGCCGTCCGGCAGGCCGGTCTTCGAGCAGCCCGCCCCGCTGGGCGGCTCCGTGCTGCCGTTCCCGGTGCGGGACGCCGCAAAGGCGCAGCAGAAGGACCTCCAGTACATCGGGGCCCTCGACCACTCCTGGAGCGGCGGCGGCAAGGCGTGGGCCGGGGGGTGGATGAACGGCTGGGTGAGCGCGAAGACGGCCGCCACCATGGCGTACTACGACCGCCGGGACATCCCGCTGCACTACGAACTCGCCGACACCTTCACGGTCTGCGACGCCTACCACTCCTCCATCCACACCTCCACCAGCCCCAACCGCAACCACCTGTGGAGCGGGAAGACGGGCAACGAGCCGAGCGGCAAGCGGGCCGTCGGCAACGACGCGTACGACGAGGGCACGCACCCCGGGTACGACTGGGGCACGTACGCGGAGCGGCTGGAGAAGGCCGGGCGCAGCTGGCGCACGTACACCGAGTGGGAGAACTTCACCGACAACCAGATCGAGTTCTTCGCCACCTTCAAGGCGGTCGCCCGCAAGGCGCTGTCGAGGACCGGCGGCCACACGTACATGGAGTCGTTCTACTCCGCGATACGCGACGCCGACGACGCGGAGCGGCAGCGGCTGTTCGGGCTGCTGGAGGAGGGCGTCGCCACCCTCGACAAGACCGAGCGCAGCCTCTTCGAGCGGGCGCTGCGCCGGGTGGAGACCGGGAAGCTGGCCGAGGAGTTCGCCAAGGACGTGGCGGCGGGCACCCTGCCCGAGGTCTCGTACCTGGTGCCGTCGGCCGTCGACTCCGAGCACCCGAGCGTGTCCTCGCCGATCCACAGCGCGACGATCGTCTACAAGGTCCTGGACGCGCTGGGCAGGCACCCCGAGGTGTGGCGGCACACCGCCGTCCTCATCAACTACGACGAGAACGACGGCTTCTTCGACCACGTGCCGCCGCCGGTCGCGCCGCCCGAGGTGGCCGAGGAGCGGTGGGAGGGCAAGCCCACCGGGCTCGGGATCCGGGTGCCGCTGCTGGTCGTGTCGCCGTGGACGGTGGGCGGCTACGTCTGCTCCGAGGTCTTCGACCACACCTCCGTGATCCGGTTCCTGGAGCGCTGGACCGGGGTGGCGGAGCCCAACATCAGCCAGTGGCGGCGCACCGTCACCGGCGACCTGACCTCCGCCTTCGACTTCCGGCGCGGGCGGCGCAGGCCCGACGTGGAGCAGCCGGCCGCCATCCCGCCGTTCAGCGGGCGCTGGTCGCCGAAGCCGCCGGCCGTGCAGCAGATGCCCGCGCAGGAGCCCGGCACCCGCCCGGCCCGCCCGCTGCCGTACCAGCCGGACGCGCAGGCGAGGCTGGTGGACGGTGCGATACGGGTGGACCTCAGCAACACGGGCCGCTCGTCCGCCCACTTCGCGCTGTACCCGTACGCGGGCGAGTTCCCCGTACCGCAGCACCGGGACGTACGGGGCACGGACCGGTGGACGGTGCCGCTCGCCGGTGACGCGTACCGCTTCACGGTGACGGGGCCGAACGGCTTCCGGCGCGAGTTCGCCGGGCCCGCCAAGGACGGTGCGTCGGCCGGGGCCGAGGTCGCCTCGCGGATCGACGCCCACGAACGGGACCTGCACCTCACCCTGCGCAACACGGGCAGCACGGTGCTCACCTTCGTCGTACGGCCGCTGGGCTACGTCGACGAGGCGGACCTGCGGGGCTGGACCAGGACCGTCGAGGTCAAGCCGGGGCGCAGCCGCACCGTGGTGCACTCGGCGGCCGACGCGCACGGCTGGTACGACCTGGCCGTCACCGTCGAGGGGGACGACGCCTTCCGGCGCCGCCTGATGGGGCACATCGAGAACGGCCGGGCGAGCGTCTCGGGCTGATCCGGACGACGGGGCGCCGGTCCGGACCACGGACGACGGGCTCCGGGCTCCGGGCCCCGGCCCCCGACGGCGGGGCGCCGACGCCGACGACCGGCGCGACGCCCCGCCGGAGGCCCGTGCGACCTCGGAAGCCCGTGGTGAGTCCCGTGTCCCGTGAGGCCCGTGTGAGTCTCAGTGAGCCCCGTGTGAGTAAGGACACGAAAGAGGCAAAGGATCACGTTTGGCTGCCAGAGTGACAGTTCTAAGGTCATGCGCTCTTTGCGGATAAATCATGCTTCGTCTCCTGTCGAAGAGCCACGAACCGGCAGGGAGCACGTCCGTTGGCCGCCATCGCCCGCTGGTGCATCAGGCACCGTCTCATCGCCGTTCTCATCTGGCTCCTCGCCCTCGGCGGAGCAGCCACCGCGGCGGGATTCGCGGGTTCCGCGTATTCCAACAACTACGAGGTGCCCGGCACCGAGTCCGGCCGGGCCACCGAACTCCTCAAGAGCGGCTTCACCGATCTCGGCGGGGACACGGACACCATCGTCTGGCACACCACCGACTCCACCGTGCGGGCCGACGACGTCCGCCAGACGATGACCCGGACCCTGCACGCCGTCGAGGGACTGCCCGGTGTCGGCACGGTCACCGGACCCTACGGGGCCTCCGGCGGCGCGCAGATCAGCGCGGACGGGCACACCGCCTACGCCACGGTCACCTTCGACCGGCAGGTCGACGACATCCCGGTGCACCAGGCGAAGGCCCTCGTCGACACCGCGAAGGCGGCGGCCGGCGAGCACCTCCAAGTGGAGGTGGGCGGCTCGGTGGCCGCCCTCACCGAAGCGCCGTCCGCCCACCTCAGCGAGGCCGTCGGCGTCGTCGTCGCGGCGGTCGTCCTGTTCCTCGCCTTCGGTTCGCTCGCCGCCAGCCTGCTGCCCATCGCCACCGCCCTCGTCTCCGTCGGCACGGCCTACGCGGGCATCGTGCTGCTCGGCCACCTGATGACCGTCGCCGACTTCGCCCCCATGCTGGGCATGCTGATCGGGCTCGGCGTCGGCATCGACTACGCCCTGTTCATCGTCACCCGGCACCGCAGAGGACTGCGCCGGGGACTGACGGTCACCGAGGCGGCGCAGGACGCCGTCGCGACGACCGGCCGGGCCGTGGTCTTCGCCGGGGCCACCGTCTGCATCGCCCTGCTCGGCATGTTGATCCTGCGCCTCGGCTTCCTCAACGGCGTGGCGATCGCCGCCTCGCTCACCGTCGTCCTGACCGTGGCCGCGTCCGTGACCCTGCTCCCCGCCCTGCTGTCCTTCATCGGGACGCGGGCCCTGAGCCGGCGCGAGCGGCGCAGACTCGCCGAGCACGGGCCGCAGCCCGAGCTGCCCACCGGTTTCGCCGCCCGCTGGTCCGCCTTCGTCGAACGCCACCCCAAGCTGCTCGGCGGGGTCGCCGCCGTGGTGATGCTGGTCCTGGCCCTGCCCACCTTCTCGCTCCACCTGGGCAGCGCCGACCAGGGCAACAACCCCGCCTCCTCCACCACCCGGCAGGCGTACGACCTGCTGGCCGACGGCTTCGGGCCGGGGGTCAACGGGCCGCTGACGATCGTCGCCCGGCTGGACGGCGCGGACGACCGGCTGGCGATGGACGGCCTGCCCGCCACGCTGCGGGGCACCGAGGACGTGGCCTCGGTCGGCCCGGTCACGTACAGCGCCGACGGCGACACGGCCTTCGTCACCGTCGTACCGAAGACGTCACCGCAGTCGGAGCGGACCAGTGAGCTCGTGGACCGGCTGCGCACGGAGGTGCTGCCACAGACGGCGCAGAACACTTCGCTCCGGGCCCACGTCGGGGGCGTGACCGCCGGGTACGACGACTTCGCCCGGATCATCGTCGGCAAGCTCCCGCTCTTCGTCGGCGCCGTCACGGGGCTCGGCTGCCTGCTCCTGCTGCTGGCCTTCCGGTCGATCGGCATTCCGCTGAAGGCCGCGGCGATGAACGTGGCCGCCGTGGCCTCCTCGTTCGGGGTCGTCGTCGCGGTCTTCCAGTGGGGGTGGGGGAGCGAACTGCTGGGCCTGGGCAGCGCGGGACCCATCGAACCGTTCCTGCCGGTGATCATGGTGTCCGTGCTCTTCGGACTGTCCATGGACTACCAGGTGTTCCTGGTGGGGCGGATGTACGAGGAGTGGCTGGAGACCGGCGACAACCGGCGGGCCGTCCGGGTCGGCCTCGCCGAGACCGGCCGGGTGATCAACTCCGCGGCCGTGATCATGATTTCGGTCTTCCTCGCGTTCGTCCTCAGCGGGGACCGGGTCATCGCGATGTTCGGCATCGCGCTCGCCGTCGCCGTCGCCCTGGACGCCTTCGTCCTGCGCACCCTGCTGGTCCCGGCCCTGATGCACCTGCTGGGCGGGGCGAACTGGTGGCTGCCGCGCCGACTGGACCGGCTGCTGCCGCGGATCAGCATCGAGCCGCCCGGGAAACCGGCGCCGCATGCGAAGATCCCGCAGGCGGCACGACCGGCCGAGGACGGGGCGGTGGGGGCCGCGAAGACGATGTGAGCGGTACGAGAAGGAGCATGATGTTCGCGGTATACCTGGGCGACGACGGAGCGGAGCTGCGTCCGCTGGAGATCTGGCAGGCGCAGGAGTTCCTGACCCACATGGACCGGGCCCGGGAACTCGTCGATCCCTGGATTCCCTTCGCCTCCTTCGCCACCGACCTGGAGTCGGCGCGCGCCCTGCTCCGGCGGTACGCGGAGAAGCAGGCGGCCGACACGGGCCGGCTCTACGGCATCTGGCTGGACGGCACGCTCGTCGGCGGTGTCCTGTTCCGGATCTTCGACGCGGAGTCGGGGAACTGCGAGATCGGCTGCTGGCTCGAACCGGCGGCGCAGGGGCGCGGCCTGATCACCCGGGCGTCGCGGAAGCTGATCGACTGGGCGGTGCACGAGCGCGGCATGCACCGCGTGGAGTGGATCGCCTCCGCCGCGAACCGGCGCAGCGTCGCCGTGGCCGAGCGGCTCGGCATGAAGCGGGACGGGGTCCTGCGCGAGAGCTACCTGTACCGGGGCGAGCGGCACGACTCGGAGATCTGGTCCGTGCTGGCCCACGAGTGGCGGGCGCGGAAGGACTGAGAGCGGAGGCGCGGCGTACCGTCGAACGGGCGCCGCGCCCCTGCGCACCACTTCCGCCGGGCTTCCCGCGCCCTCCCTGCCCTCCGCGCCCTCTACGCCCCGGGGCCGAAGCTGGCCGGTGTGTACTTGCTCTGGTGTTCGCGGTACGAACGGGCGAGGTGGTGCTGGAGCCGGACGTGGCGGAACTGGTACACCGCGCCGGTCTGGCGCAGCACGCCCCGGCGGTAGGCGTCGTCCAGGAAGGCCACCGTGTCCCAGGGCAGCTTGCCGGTCAGAGGCAGCCACACCCGCGACAGGACCAGCCACCGCCCCCAGGCGGTGAACGAGAGCGCGTACGAGCACGTGCCGCCGAGCCCGCCGATGGCGCCGATGGTGAGCCCGTCCTCCGCCTTCCAGGACAGTGGGCCGAGGATTCCGTCGAGCAGACCGGTGAACAGGTACCCGCCGACCGCGATCGTCGTGGTGAGCATCGGCACCAGTACGAGAACCTGCCGGACCACCGTCGCGCGGTTCGAGGCCAGCAGACCGGCCGGGGTGGCCGCGGAGGTGACGTCCAGCGGTGCTTCGAGCGCGGCCATGATCCCGAAGACGAGTCCGGCGCCCGCCCCGAAGATCAGTCCGAGAACCAGCATGTTGATGAGCGTGCCCTTGATCACCATCTCGTTCGTGATCGGGATTCCGTAGAACAGCCAGCGCTGGAGGGCGAGGGCGGACGCGCATCCGACGCCCATCACGGATCCGCCCAGCAGAACGGCGCCGAACCGGGCGGTGAACGTACGGACCGGTCTGCGGCCGACGCCGGTGCCCGCACCGGGCAGCCGCAGCCGCACATGGGCCGGTTCGAAGACCGTGGTGCCGAACCGGGCCAGGATCGCGTGGACGCACCCGAAGGCGAGACCGGCGGCCACCCCCAGCAGACCGCCCAGGAGGAGGCCCTGGCCGATCGGGAACGGCAGGTTGATCAGGTTGATGAGCCACTCGGAGAGGGCGACGCAGAGCGCCGACGACACCACCACCGACAACAGGCGCGTGGACATCCGCAGTGAATCGCCGATCCGCCACCACGCGAGGTCCTGCTGGTCGCGGTCGAGCCGGGCCAGATGGTGGGCGAGATGGCCGAGCCAGTGCTCGGCGCGCTCCGGATCGCGGTGCCGCTCCCGGTGGCCGGTGGCGCTCCGCTCGGTGACGCGGCGCCGGTAGACCGTCGGTACGAAGCCCGCCAGCAGATGCTCTTCGAGGGAGTTCTCGTCGGGGAAGAGCTCGGTGTCCAGCAGTTCGGCCGGATCCCTGTCGGGTGCCTCGCTGTACATCGTCCGCGCCAGGATGATCATGAGCGGGGTGCTCAGGACCCTGGCCAGAGGGGCGGCCTCCCCGCCCTCCTGGGCGCGCAGCCGGGCCAGTACGGCGGTCCAGACCGCTGTGCTCTCGCCGTCGCCGCGGGGGACCGGCCGGGCCGTCCGGGGCAGGTAGGCGACGAGGTCGTCGAGGGTGAGATCGGTCAGTTCGAGACCGGCGGCCCAGACCAGTGGGGCCCCGGCCTCCTGGACGGCCTCGGCGAACTCGTCGCGCCGACTGGTCAGGACGAGCGGGAGCGAGGTGGAGTTGAGAACTTCGAGGGCCGTACTCCGCAGACCTTCCGCGATCTCGTCGAAGCCGTCCAGGACCGGCAGCACGAGATCCGCGTCGACCAGCGCGGTGGCCAGCGTCGACCCGTCGGGGGCCCGGCGGGTGAGATGCGGGTGGTCACGCACCAGCCGGTCGATCAGCCAGTCCCGCAGCGCGACGGCCGTGGGATCCCAGGAGCCGATGCTGAAGACCACCGGCACCCGCTCGTGCGGCTCCCGGGCCTCCAGCTGGTCCAGGACGAACCTGATCGTCAGGATCGACTTGCCGGACCCCGCCCGGCCGAGAACCACCAGCCGCCCGGACAGGACGCGCCGGTAGACCTCGGCCACACTGCCCAGATCGCCGCTCAGATCCATGTGGTCCGGCGTCGCGCCCGGCGGCAGACGCTGAATGTTCTCCGAATGGTCGGTCAGGGACTCGGGCGCGTCCTGCCAGCGCACCGGAAGCGGAAAGGGATCGTGGACCCGGCGGTGCTCCTCCTCGCGCTGCCAACGACGCCTGATCTCCTGCGCCAATTCATCGGCGGCGGCGACGAGAGTGCTGCGGAAAGGCGAGACGAAGCGCTCGGGGCCGGATTTCCGGCCGGGCGCCGGACCGGGCTCCGGACCGGGTTCTTGGCTGGAATCCGGTCCGGAACTCTGCGCGGGGACGGAAATGGGGGCGGTTGCGGGAACGGTCGCGGGTACGGGCATGGGTGTGGCCGCGGAACCCGACGTAGAACTCGACGCGGAATTCGGTACGGAATCCGATGCGGGATTCGTGCCGGAACGACTGCCGGCCGCTCCGGGGGCGTTCCCGGCCGTTCCGGGCGCCCCGGAATCCTCCGCGTTCTGCGTTCCCGTGAGCATGGCCACAAGTCTCTGGCGGTCCTCGGGCCCCGCCCCCAGGGCGTCCGCCAGCAGGTTCACCGTGCCCAGCCGGTGATCGCTGGATCTGCCGGTCTCCAGTCTGCGGATGGTGCGCACGCTCACTCCGGACCGTTCCGCCGTCTGTTCCTGCGTCAGCCCCGACCGGGTGCGCAGCCGACGCAACAACGTGCCCAGCTGATCCGCCACTTCGACATCCCCTCCAGCACCGAGCGCGGTCGGCCATGAGCCTACCGTGACGACCGGTCATATATGGCCGGTCGCATGGCCTGTCCCCTGAGCAGCGCGAACGCCACGATCAGTGGTGCCCGGTCGGTGCGCCGACGCGGGGCGGCGCACTTCGCAGGACCTCCGAGAAGCAGATGGCGCACGTGGCCGGCCGACGACGGAACGTCGGTGGACCGTGGCGGACCGCAGGGCCGAACCGGCCCCGGCACCGGACCTGATCGCCTCTCATGAATTCCTCCTGCCACGACATATGAGGAGTTGACATGTCATATCGGTTCTGGTGTGGCGAATGCGGTTTCAAGACGCCATGGCTCAGCGAGTCCCAGGGCGAGAAGCGTCAGCTGGAGCACTACGAGAAGCAGCACCCCGGAATTCTCCCTGGCGGCCACGTGGAGGCCAACCGGAAGGACCCGGAAGGCGGTGGATGTCTTTCGGTGCTGGGAATCATCGTCCTTTTGCTGATCATCGCCGCCGCGTGCCAGCGCTGAGCCGGGTCCGGGGCCCTGGCCCCGCCCGTGCCCGCGCGGCGACGAACCCGTGGAACCCGCCGCCCCGGACGGCAAAGGAACGTAATCCGGACGACAACGGAACGTCGTCCGGGCGGCATTCGGAACGAACTCGACCGAACAGCTGGAATGACCGGCCAACTGAGAGGGACAGAAAAGAAAATGAGCATGCGTGATGTTTCCGCGGCCCGTATCCCGACGGGCACGGAGAACGCGGGCGCCGACGGCGCGGCCCGGTGCCCCTCGCCGACGCGCAGGCCCCGGCGCTGGCTGCTGCCGGTGGCCACCGCGGCCTGCCTGCTGATGACCGGTGTCGGCACGGCGACCGCCGCCGCCCCGGCCGCCGGCTCCACCACCACCGGCTCCTCGACCACTGCCCAGACCCCGGCCGACATCCTGCAGGCCGGGGCCCAGCAGGGGATCGCCGACGGATACCCGGGCGTGATCGGCATGGTCCGGCAGGGCGACACCACCCAGTACGTGCACGCGGGGGTCGGCAACCGCGCGACCAAGGTGCCCGCGGACCCGAAGGCCAAGTTCCGGATCGGTAGCAACACCAAGGCGTTCATCTCCACCGTGCTGCTCCAGCTGGAGGGCGAGAAGCGGCTCTCGCTGGACGACACCGTCGCCCGATGGCTGCCGGGGGCGGTCGCCGCCAACGGCTACGACGGCTCGAAGATCACGATCCGCCAGCTGCTCAACCACACCTCGGGCCTGCCCGACTACCTCGGCTCCCTGCAGATCAACGGGCCGTACTTCCTCAACACCAATCCGAGGCAGGTTTTCCCGCCGCAGTCCCTGGTCGACGTCGCCCTCGGCATGCGCGCGCCGACAAGCGCGCCGGGCGAGAAGTTCGGCTACTCCAACACCAACTACGTGCTCGCCGGCATGGTGATCAAGGCCGTCACCGGCTCGGAACCGGCCGTGGAGGTCCAGCGGCGCATCATCGAGCCCCTCGGCCTGCGCGACACCGACTTCCCCACCGCCGACCCCGCCCTCTACGGCAACCACCTCAACGGCTACGTGATCCGGGCGATCCTGATCGACGACGCCACGGTCTCCAACGTGCAGGTCACCGGGAGCGCCGGTGCCATGGTGTCGACCATGGACGACCTCGCCACGTTCTCCAGGGCGCTGCTGACCGGAAAGCTCCTGGAACCCGCGCAGATGGCCGAGCTCAAGACCACCGTCCCCGTGACCGCCGACGTCGGCTACGGGTTGGGCATCGAGCACATGAAGCTGTCCTGCGGGAAGTGGGCCTGGGGGCACAACGGCGCGGTGCTCGGCTACTTCAGCGAGTGGCTGAGCAGCGAGGACGGCACCGAGCAGGTGGTGCACGCGAACAACGAGTTCCATCTGCTCGGCGGTACGCCGGGGCAGACCCACACGTTCAAGGCCATGACGGACGCGTTCTGCGCGCTCTGAACACCGGGGCCGGAAGGGAGCTTCCCGCGCGGCCGGATCGATGAGACGACACGACCCGGCCGCGCGGGCCGGCCCCGACCCGGCCGCCCCCACCCACCCGCGAGAGCCACCCGCTCTCGGAGAGGACATCAGATGAGAACGCAGCCGACCACCTGGCGAGCCCGGACGCGAACGGCCGTCGCCGCCGCCGCGCTGACCATGACCGCGGCCCTCGCGGCCCCGCTCGCGCACGCCGAGGGCGCCGCCCCGCCGGTGCTGTCCGACGGATTCGGCCTGACCCAGGTCGCCGGGGGAACCGAGGTGCACTCGGACACCGACTTCACCATCACCGTGACCACTTCGCAGGTGGCCGGGCCGCACAGGATCCGCATCTTCCTGCCCAGCGGCTACCGCTCCGAGCCCGGCAAGCGCTGGCCGGTGGCGTACTTCCTGCACGGCGGGCCCGGAAATCCGGACGACGCCGCGGCCGTCCCGGCGCTGCGCTCGGACTCGATGATCACCGTGGTGCCGGACGGCGGCCGCAAGGGCTGGTACGCCGACTGGCTCATGCAGAACACCGCCGAGGGCGCGGCGAACTGGGAGACCTTCCACCTGAAGCAGGTCGTTCCCTTCATCGACGCGAACCTGCGCACCATCGCCGACCGGGACCACCGGGCCGTCGTCGGCCTGTCGATGGGCGGCTTCGGCGCCCTGCACTACGGCGAGGCCCGCCCCGACCTCTTCGGCCATGTCGCCTCGCTGTCCGGCGGCATCGACTTCGGTATGGCGGAGGTCCGCGCGGCGGTTCTGGCCACGGAACTCAACATCACGGGCGCCTGGTGCGCCGTGAGTTCCTCCACCCCGCCCGGCACCGGCAAGTGCACCGGTTACGGGCCCATCGTCGACAGCGACGCGATCTTCGGCTCCCCCTACCCGGTGTTCGACGCGGACCGGGTCTGGAAGGCGGTCGACCCGGCCGCCCCGGTCAACCTGGCCAAGCTCGCCGGAACCGACGTCACGCTCTACACCGGCGACAACGACCCGATCGACCACTTCACCGCGATCGCCGCCAGGAACGTCAAGGCCCGCATGGACAAGCTCGGCCTGAACAGCCGGTTCGTCGACTACGGCAACGGCTCGTCGCTGTCTCCCACATGCAACGGCGGCCACAACTACGGCTGCTGGGCACCCGCCGTCGCCGACTACGTCCCCCCGCTCCAGGACGCCTTCGACCGGGCCGGCTGAACGGCCCGGAGGAGGTGACGGGCACGCGTCACGTGCGCGGGCCCGTCGCCCCCGGCCCGAAACCGGAACCCGGGCCGGAACCGGAACCCGGGCCGGAACCGGGGCCCGGAGCGACGCCGGGGCCGGCAGCAGGGTCCGATCCGGGATCGGGGGAGGGATCGGGCCCCGGGCCGGGGGCGGGACCGGGGTCTTCCGGGGCGGCTTCCGCCCCGGAAGACCCCTTTTCCCGCGCGCCGGGGGTGCCGGACGGCCGGACGGTGACCTTGCCCGAGGCCAGGTCTATCGGCCCGCGCCCCGGATCGCCGATGCCGAGGTCCACCCGGGACAGCTCCAGCCGCTTCTGCTCCTCGGCGGTGTGCTTGCGGCCCGGCGAGAAGAGTTCCTCGAAGAAGTTGAACACTGGTCGCACGCCCCTTCCCTGCCGCAGCCGCTATCGCACCTCCAGCACCAGGATCCTGTCGTCTCCCGGCTTGGGGGTGCCACGGCTGTCCGTATTGCTCGTGACGAGCCAGAGCTTGTCGCCGCCCGCGGCGAGCACGGTGCGCAGACGGCCGTACTTCTTCTCCAGGAACGCCTGCGGGGCCGCCAGGGGTTCCCTGCTCTCCGTACCGGACAGCGGAATCCGCCACAGCCGCTCACCACGCAGGCTTGCCATCCAGATCGAACCCTCGACGAAGGCGATCCCGCTCGGGGACGCCTCGGACGGCTTCCACTGCGCCACGGGATCGACGAACCCCTTCCTGCCCGCCCTGCCCTCGACCTCAGGCCAGCCGTAGTTCCCGCCCGGCACGATCCGGTTCAGCTCGTCCCAGGTGTCCTGCCCGAACTCCGACGCCCACAACTGCTTGTGCCCGTCCCAGGCCAGCCCCTCCACATTGCGGTGCCCGTACGAATACACCACGGAGTCGGCCTCGGGATTGCCGTGCAGCGGCTGCCCGTCCGGGGTCATCCGCAGGATCTTGCCGGCCAGCGACTTCCGGTCCTGCGCGAGACCGCCGTCCCCCGTCTCGCCGGTCCCCGCGTACAGCATGTGGTCCGGGCCGAAGGCGATCCGGCCGCCGTTGTGGATCGAGCCCTTGGGGATGCCGCGCAGGATCGTGTCCGGCGCGCCCAGCAGCCGGCCCGGTGTCGTGCCGTCCTCGTCGTACTGCATCCGGGCGATGCGGTTGTCGGACTCGGTCGTGAAGTACGCGTACACCAGATGGTCCGAGTCGTACGTGGGGGAGACCGCGATCCCCAGCAGCCCGCCCTCACCGGCGGGCGCCACCCCGGGCACGGAGCCCAGCAGGGTCTT
The DNA here is from genome assembly GCF_053596315.1 of Streptomyces sp. NPDC001732. NCBI lineage: Bacteria > Bacillati > Actinomycetota > Actinomycetes > Kitasatosporales > Streptomycetaceae > Streptomyces > Streptomyces sp. NPDC001732. Next base: position 60,787 of record NZ_JBSFFY010000024.1, on the reverse strand, counting down.
CTTCCCGCTCTTCGCGTCGACGCGGGTGATCGTGCCCTTGTCGCGCGAGGAGACCAGCAGATCGCCGTCGGGCAGCTCCGCCAGGCCCCAGGGCGAATCCAGGCCCTCGGTGAGCGTGGAGACCACCTTCACCGAACCCTTCGCGGGCGGCAGGGAGGCCGTGGCGGACGGGGAGGAGGGGGCGGACGGGGCGGACGGGGCGGCCGACGGCGTCCGGCCGACGCCCGCCGTGCCGCCGGAACCGTCACCGGAGCACCCCGCGGTCAGCACCAGCGAACCGGCGGCCAGCGCGGCCAGCGCCCCCCGCCGCACCGCCCCGCGGCACGGGCCCCGACGCCGCCCACGGGGCCCCGTCGCGCCCCGTACAGATCCCAACAGAACACCGCGCACAGAACCGATCCCTTCGACGGACACCTGACCACTCCTCAAACACCGTCGCCCCGTTATCGGTTCCGGTGCCCGTCGATTCTGCCCGGACCTTTCGTCCGGGGCATGCCGGACTCAGTCCCACGACCCCTGGGCTTCAGGCAGCCGGGCGATCTCCGCCAGGTCCCGCGCGGTCAGCTCCAGCCCGGCCGCCCCCGCGTTCTCCACCGCCCAGCGTTCCTGCTTCGTCCCCGGCACCGGCACCACGTGCGGGCCCTGCCGCAGCACCCAGGCCAGCGCCACCTGCGCGGCGGTCGCCCCGTGCCGTTCGGCGACCCGCCGCAGCCCGACCACCACCGGCTGGTTCGCCGCCATCATCTCCGCGGTGAACCGGGGATGCCGGGCCCGCAGGTCGTCCGGCTCGAAGCCCTGCCCCGGCGTGAGCGTGCCCGTCAGATAACCGTTCCCAAGCGGCATGGCCGCCAGCAGCCCCACGCCCCGCGCCGAGCACCACGGAAGCAGGGCGTCCAGCGGCTCCGGGGACCAGACCGAGAACTCCGCCTGCACCGCGCTCACCGGGAAGACCTGCTGCACCCGCTCCAGCTGACGGATCGTTTCGTCGTACATCCGCGCGCCCGGCCGCCGCGAAGCCCGCGCCCCGACGGCGCAGAGCCCGAGCGCCCGCACCTTGCCGGCGGTCACCAGCTCCGCCATCGCGCCCCAGGTCTCCTCGACCGGCACCTCGGGATCGGCCCGGTGCAGCTGGTACAGATCGATCACATCGGTCTGCAACCGGCGCAGCGAGGCGTCGCAGGCCCGCCGCACATAGCCGGGACGGCCGTTGGCCACGATGTGCTGGTCACCCACCAGCAGCCCGCACTTGGTGGAGACGAACGCGTCGGACCGACGGCCCTTCAACGCCCGCCCCACCAGCAGCTCATTGGTGAAGGGGCCGTACATGTCGGCGGTGTCGAGCAGTTGCACCCCCGCGTCCAGCGCCGCGTGCACCGCCCGCAACGCACGGTCACCACGTCGTTGTGACGCGCTGTACGCCCAGCTCATCGGCATGCAGCCGAGACCGATCGCCCCCACGGCGAGCGCCGCCGCACCGAGACTCCTGCGCTCCAACTCCCCGTACCCTCCCTGGGCCCCGCCACCGGACCGCCGTCCGTCACGGACGCCCGGCGCTTCCCCGAGCTCCCGGCTCCGTCAGGGCAGGGGAGACCCCTGTCCCGGCCCCGGAACTCCCCGGCGCCCCGCGACCGCGCGCCGGACGCCGCGCGGCGTCCCTGCGGGCGACGACGGCAGTTCGACGACCGGGTTCGTGTCCCGCGATCACGGGACCACACCGCACCCAAAGTAACCTCTGCCGCCCACCGCTCCTCGCGCAGCCTCCACCGACCGGCTCCCCGGGAGGGGCACTAGCCTCCTGACCATGACTCCGACGAAGACTTCCGACGTGACGAGAACCCCCGACGTGTGGCTGCCGTTCCCCGCCGACGAGATCGACGGACTTCCCGAGGGGTTCAACTACCGGTTCTGGGACGGGAGCCCGGAGTACCCCGCCGACCCGGCCGACTGCGTCTTCTACGTGGTGCCGTACATGAAGGGTTCGGAAGTCTCGGTCCGTCCGCTCGGCGGCATGGCGTCGGTCCGGGTCGTGCAGACACTCACCGCCGGCATCGACCACGTCGAACCCGGCCTCGGCCTGCTCCCCGCCGGGGTGCGGCTGTGCAACGCCAAGGGGGTCCACGAGGCGTCGACCGCCGAGCTCGCCCTCACCCTGATCCTGGCCTCCCTGCGCGGCATCCCCCGCTTCGTGCACGGTCAGGACGAGGAGGAGTGGCGGTCGGGCTTCTACCCCGCGCTCGCCGACAAGTCCGTGCTGATCGTGGGGTACGGATCGATCGGCTCCGCCATCGAGGACCGGCTCGCGCCCTTCGAGTGCGCGCGGGTGGCGCGCGTCGCGCGCTCCGCGCGGACGACCGCACGCGGCCCCGTGCACTCGCTCGACGATCTGCCCGAACTCCTGCCCGAGGCCGATGTCGTCGTGCTGTCCACCCCGCTGAACCCGTCCACGCAGGGACTGGCGGGAGCCGGCTTCCTCGCCGCGATGCGGGACGGGGCGCTGCTCGTGAACGTCGCACGCGGTGGCGTCGTGGACACCGCGGCCCTGCTGGCCGAACTGGAGTCCGGTCGGCTGCGGGCAGCCCTCGACGTCACCGATCCGGAACCGCTGCCCGCCGGCCATCCCCTCTGGCATGCTCCCCATGTCCTGATCACGCCCCACGTCGGCGGCAGCACATCGGCGTTCCTGCCGCGCGCCAGGCGCCTGATGGCCGGGCAGCTGAACCGGTTCGCCACGGGCGAGCCGCTGCGGAACGTCGTACGCACCACCGGCTGACCACGTTGCGGATCCCAGTCACTGCGCAGCGTGCCGACAACACCCTGGTTCGTCACGGAGAGTAGAGGAGCTATGTCCCTGAGTGACGACTCTGGTGTATCGTCCCGAAAGGGGCGCCACGTCGTGGAAGGGACGGCGCCGGGGAGGACGCGACACACGAGGGGGGCGACGGGCGATGCACGGCCGATGGGCGGACGATCCGACACCACGGAGCAGTCGACGAGGACCGGCGGGGTGCCGGGTGCGGGCGCACCCGACGGCATCGGGGTCGCCCCGGTGAGCGCGCCGGCAGGCGCCCTCGGCGCGCTCCTCTCCCGCCGGTCGGCCGCGTACGGCCCCTCCGCCCTGGTCTGGCAGCTCCTGCTCGGCCTCGTCTGCGCCGGTTATGCCGTGGGGGCGGCCCTCGGCTGGGGCTCGCGCCGACTGTCGCTCATCATGGGGGACTTCGGCCTCAGTGCGGTCGCGTTGATCGCGGCCGTCTCCTGCTTCCTCTACGCCCGCGCCGCCGGCAGCCGGTTCCGGCCGGCCTGGCTGCTGTTCTCGTTCTCCTCGCTCATGGCCTCCGGGGGCAACGCGGTCTGGGGCTGGTACGAGGTCGTGCTCGGGCGTGCGGTACCCACTCCCTCCCTGGCGGACGCCCTCTTCCTCTGCTTCGCGCCGCCCGCCATCGTCGGGCTGCTCGTCCTCGCCAAACGCCCCGTCACCAGAGCCGGCTGGGTCTGCCTCGCGCTGGACTCCTGGCTGATCGGCGGCTCGCTCCTCACGCTCTCCTGGAGCCTCGCCCTCGCCCATACCGCCCACCTGGTGGACGCCGAGGGCACGAGCGTGGCCCGCGCGGCGCTCTCGCTGGCCTACCCGCTGCTCGACATCGTGCTGGTCTCCATGGTGCTCGCGCTGCACTTCCGGCGGGTCGGCGCCGACCGCTCCGCGGTGAACACCGCCGTGGCCGCGCTCGCCGTGACGGTGCTGTCCGACGCCCTGTTCACTTCGCCGCTGCTGCGCCAGAGCTACCACTCCGGCCAGCTGCTGGACGCGGGCTGGTTCGCCGGTTCCGTGCTCCTCGCATACGCCCCCTGGGGCGCCAACAGGGCGGCGGACAACGCTGTCCTGCCGCGAAAGGAGCCGCATTCCGACGGCCGCCCCGTCGCGGGTTCGCTGGCCGCGCTGACGCCGTACCTCGCCGCCGCCGTCTGCACCCTCGGCATCCTCTACAACGTCATCGAGGGCCGCCGGGTGGACCGCGTCGTGGTCCTCACCGGCTGCGCGGTGGTGCTCGCCCTGGTGGTCCGGCAGGGCATCATGCTCGTCGACAACATCGCCCTCACCCAGGAGCTGGCGCAGAAGGAGAACCACTTCCGCTCCCTGGTGCAGGGCTCCAGCGACGTCATCATGATCGCCGCCCCCACCGGTGTCCTGCGCTACGTCAGTCCCGCCGCCGCCGGGGTGTACGGGCGCGACGCCGACGAGCTGATCGGGGCCGAGCTCTCCTCGATCATCCATCCGGAAGACCTGGGACGGGTGATCCACGAAGTGCGCCGGTTCCTCGCCGCCCCACCGAGCCAGGAACCCACCACCCGCATCGAATGCCGCTTCCGCTCGGGCACGGGCGACTGGCTCAACGTCGAGTCCACCGTCAACCGCCACCAGGGCGGGCTGATCCTCAACAGCCGCGACGTCACCGAACGGGTGCGGCTGCAGGCCCAGTTGCAGCACAACGCCGAGCACGACCCGCTCACCGACCTGCCCAACCGCGCCCTGTTCACCAAGCGGGTCCGCCAGGCCCTCGGCGGCCGACGGGCCGGCGACCCGGGCACGGCCGTGCTCTTCATCGACCTCGACGGCTTCAAGTCGGTCAACGACCGCCTCGGCCACCAGGCGGGCGACGAACTCCTCGTCCAGGCCGCCCACCGCCTCCACGAATCCGTCCGGTCCGGCGACACCGCGGCCCGCCTCGGCGGCGACGAGTTCGCGGCGATCATCCTGGGCGACGGCACCCGCGACCAGGCAGCCCGGGAGTGCCAGGTCCACGAGATCGCCGACCGGCTGCGCGTCACCCTCTCCCAGCCGTACCGGATCGGTGCCGGGGACGTCCGGGTCGCCGCGTCCATCGGGGTCGCCTTCGCCGAGCCCGGCATCAGCCCCAGCGACCTCATGCGCAACGCCGACCTCGCCATGTACCGCGCCAAGGCGGGCGGCAAGAACCGCGTCGAGCTGTACGCCCCACAGATGCAGGCCGAGGTCGTGCGCCGCTCCGAGCTGACGGCCCGGCTGCGCACCGCCCTGCGCGACGGCGAGTTCGCCCTGCTCCACCAGCCCGTCGTGCACCTCGCCAGCGGCACGGTCGCCGCCGTCGCCGCCCAGGCCCGCTGGCGCTCCGCCCAGGGCATCCTGTTCACCCCGGCCGAATTCCTCCGCGTCGCCGAGGACGGCGACCGCACCGCCGAACTCGGCCGCTGGCTCCTCGAAGAGGCCGTCGCCCAGGCCGCCGAGCGGGCGAGAGAGGGGCACCCGGTTCCCGTGGCCGTGCGGCTCTCCGCCCGCAGGCTCCTCGACAAGGGGCTCCCGTACAGCTCCGTCGAGGCGCTGCTCACCCGGCACGGACTGCCCTCCGGGGCCCTGATGATCGAAGTGGCCGACAGCGACCCCCGGATCTCCTTCGACGAACTGGAGCAACGTCTCGTGGCCCTGCGCCGCCTCGGTGTCCGCATCGCGCTCGACGGTTTCGGCAGCGGCTACGCCGCGATCAACGCCCTGCGCCGGCTCCCCATCGACGTACTGAAACTGGACCGCGGCCTCGTGGAGGGCGTCGTGGAGTCCGCCCGGCTGCACAAGATCACCAGCGGCCTCCTGCGCATCGCCTGCGATCTCGGCATGCAGTCCGTGGCCGACGGAGTGGACATGCCGGAACAGGTCCTCGCGCTGCGTGCCATGGGCTGCACGCACGGCCAGGGGATGGCCTTCTCCGGCCCGCTCGACGAGTACCGGCTGCGCCGTGCCCTGGCCCGCGGCGAGTTCCCGGTGCCCGGCGGCAGCGGCGCCGCGCGCCCGGTCCTGGCCGGGGGCCCCGCCCCCCGTGCAGGCGGTTCACATATTGAGACGGCCATCCCACCCACTTGACATGTCGAGTGCGTCGGAGAGAGGGTCATTGCCATGCGCACCCGAATTCTCGTACTTGGAAAGCGCGTCGGCTGAAGCAGAGTCCCTCGCTCGACACTCTGCAGGACCCCACCGACGCGCTCCCCTCGCTTGCCTCACGGCACGAGGGGTTTTTTGTTGCACCGACCCAGGCAAAACGTCTCAAAAAACCCGCACGAACCCTCAGCTTCGAGAAGAGAATGCCGATGACCGAGCAGGCCACCGGGGCCCACCACCCCCAGCCGCGGGCCCGTAACGGCGGATCCCCCGCCGCCACCGTCGAGCACGTCACGGGCGCGCAGTCCCTCGTCCGCTCCCTGGAGGAAGTGGGCGCCGACACGGTATTCGGCATTCCCGGCGGCGCCATCCTCCCGGCGTACGACCCGATGATGGACTCCACCCGGGTCCGCCACGTCCTGGTCCGCCACGAGCAGGGCGCCGGACACGCCGCCACCGGCTACGCCCAGGCGACCGGCAAGGTCGGTGTCTGCATGGCCACCTCGGGCCCCGGCGCCACCAACCTGGTCACCCCGATCGCGGACGCCCACATGGACTCCGTCCCGCTGGTCGCGATCACCGGCCAGGTCGCCTCCAGCGCCATCGGGACGGACGCCTTCCAGGAAGCCGACATCTGCGGCATCACCATGCCGGTCACCAAGCACAACTTCCTGGTCACCAGGGCCGAGGACATCCCGCACACGATCGCCGAGGCGTTCCACATCGCCTCCACCGGCCGTCCGGGCCCGGTCCTCGTCGACATCGCCAAGGACGCCCTCCAGGCGCGGACCACGTTCAGCTGGCCGCCCACCCAGGACCTGCCCGGCTACCGCCCGGTCACCAAGCCGCACGCCAAGCAGATCCGCGAGGCCGCCAAGCTGATCACCCAGGCCAAGCGGCCGGTGCTGTACGTCGGCGGCGGCGTCATCAAGGCGGGGGCCACCGCCGAGCTGAAGGTCCTCGCGGAGCTCACCCAAGCGCCCGTCACCACCACACTGATGGCGCTCGGCGCATTCCCCGACAGCCACCCGCTGCACGTCGGAATGCCGGGCATGCACGGTGCGGTCACCGCCGTCACCGCGCTGCAGAAGGCCGACCTGATCGTCGCCGTCGGAGCCCGTTTCGACGACCGCGTCACCGGCAAGCTGGACAGCTTCGCCCCGTACGCCAAGATCGTCCACGCCGACATCGACCCGGCCGAGATCGGCAAGAACCGCGCCGCCGACGTCCCGATCGTGGGCGACGCCCGCGAGGTCCTGGCCGACCTGGTCCAGGCCGTCCAGGCCGAGCACACCGACGGCCATGTCGGTGACTACGACGCATGGTGGAAGGACCTCAACCGCTGGCGCGACACCTACCCGCTCGGCTACGACCTGCCCGAGGACGGCAGCCTCTCGCCGCAGCAGGTCATCCAGCGCATCGGACAGCTCGCCCCCGAGGGCACGATCTTCGCGGCGGGCGTCGGCCAGCACCAGATGTGGGCCTCGCACTTCATCCAGTACGAGCAGCCCGCCACCTGGCTGAACTCCGGCGGCGCCGGAACGATGGGGTACGCGGTCCCGGCCGCGATGGGCGCCAAGGCCGGCATGCCGGACCGCACGGTCTGGGCGATCGACGGCGACGGCTGCTTCCAGATGACCAACCAGGAACTCACCACCTGCGCGCTCAACAACATCCCGATCAAGGTCGCGATCATCAACAACGGCGCGCTCGGGATGGTCCGCCAGTGGCAGACCCTGTTCTACAACCAGCGGTACTCCAACACCGTCCTGCACTCCGGCGCCGACACCGAGGGCGTCCCGGCGAAGGGCACCCGCGTCCCGGACTTCGTCAAGCTGTCCGAGGCCATGGGCTGCCACGCGATCCGCTGCGAGGACCCGGCCGACCTGGACAAGGTCATCGAAGAGGCCAACTCCATCAACGACCGCCCCGTCGTGATCGACTTCATCGTCCACGAGGACGCCATGGTGTGGCCGATGGTCGCCGCGGGCACCTCGAACGACGAGGTCATGGCCGCCCGCGGGGTCCGCCCCGACTTCGGCGACAACGAAGACGACTGAGAGACAGAGAGAGACCGACTCCATGTCCACCAAGCACACGCTCTCCGTCCTGGTCGAGAACAAGCCCGGTGTCCTCGCCCGGATCACCGCCCTGTTCTCCCGCCGCGGCTTCAACATCGACTCGCTCGCGGTCGGTACCACCGAACACCCCGACATCTCCCGCATCACCATCGTCGTGAGTGTCGAGGACCTGCCCCTGGAGCAGGTGACCAAACAGCTCAACAAGCTGGTCAACGTCCTGAAGATCGTCGAACTCGAGCCGTCGGCTGCGATCCAGCGCGAGCTCGTCCTGGTGAAGGTCCGCGCCGACAACGAGACCCGCTCCCAGATCGTCGAGATCGTCAAGCTGTTCCGGGCCAAGACCGTGGACGTCTCCCCCGAGGCCGTCACGATCGAGGCGACCGGCGGCGCCGACAAGCTGGAGGCCATGCTCAAGATGCTGGAGCAGTACGGCATCAAGGAGCTGGTCCAGTCGGGCACCATCGCCATAGGGCGCGGCGCGCGCTCGATCACCGACCGCTCGTTGCGCGCCCTCGACCGTACGGCGTAGGACCTGTCCGCCGGACAGGTCCTGAACCCGCCGCCTCGCCGCCCGGATGGCGAGACCCGAAAACGCACCCGACGCACCCCGCCGTACGGTGGGACGCAACATCTGCACACCAAGGAGAGACCCAGTGGCCGAGCTGTTCTACGACGACGACGCCGACCTGTCCATCATCCAGGGCCGCAAGGTCGCGGTCATCGGCTACGGCAGCCAGGGCCACGCCCACGCGCTGTCGCTGCGTGACTCGGGTGTCGACGTCCGTGTCGGTCTGCACGAGGGCTCCAAGTCCAAGACCAAGGCCGAGGAACAGGGCCTGCGCGTGGTGACCCCGTCCGAGGCCGCCGCCGAGGCCGACGTCATCATGATCCTGGTCCCGGACCCGATCCAGGCCCAGGTCTACGAGGAGTCCATCAAGGACAACCTCAAGGCGGGCGACGCGCTGTTCTTCGGCCACGGCCTGAACATCCGCTTCGGCTTCATCAAGCCGCCGGCCGACGTCGACGTCTGCATGGTCGCCCCGAAGGGGCCGGGCCACCTGGTCCGCCGCCAGTACGAGGAGGGCCGCGGCGTCCCGTGCATCGTGGCCGTCGAGCAGGACGCCTCGGGCAACGGCCTGGCGCTCGCCCTGTCCTACGCCAAGGGCATCGGCGGCACCCGCGCCGGCGTCATCAAGACGACCTTCACCGAGGAGACCGAGACCGACCTGTTCGGTGAGCAGGCCGTCCTCTGCGGTGGCACCGCCGCCCTGGTCAAGGCCGGTTTCGAGACCCTGACCGAGGCCGGTTACCAGCCGGAGATCGCGTACTTCGAGTGCCTGCACGAGCTGAAGCTCATCGTGGACCTCATGTACGAGGGCGGCCTGGAGAAGATGCGCTGGTCCATCTCGGAGACCGCCGAGTGGGGCGACTACGTCACCGGCCCGCGGATCATCACCGACGCCACCAAGGCCGAGATGAAGAAGGTTCTCGCGGAGATCCAGGACGGCACCTTCGCCAAGAACTGGATGGACGAGTACCACGGCGGCCTGAAGAAGTACAACGAGTACAAGAAGGCCGACAGCGACCACCTCCTGGAGACCACGGGCCGCGAGCTGCGCAAGCTCATGAGCTGGGTCAACGACGAGGACGCGTGACACCGGCGCCCCGGGGGCGGGCCGCAGGGCCCGCCCCCGGGGCGTTCTTGTCGTTCCACCGCCGGAAGAAGCGGCGCCGTACGTGTGTACAAGTCGTCCACCCCCGTGTGGGTGATCCTTCCAACGGGGCGCAGTATGCGTCCGGTCGCATGACTACACTTCTCCACACATACACGCGTCAGGCCCACAGTGTCGTGCGTCTTCCACGCGGCAAGCCCCTCCACGCCTGCGGCCGTCGGGACGGCCGTCCGCACTGGATCTGTGAGGACCCACGTGAGCCCGAAACCTGTCGTACTCATCGCTGAAGAGCTGTCGCCCGCCACGGTGGACGCCCTGGGCCCGGATTTCGAGATCCGGCACTGCAACGGCGCGGACCGCGCCGAGCTCATCCCCGCGATCGCCGATGTCGACGCGATCCTGGTGCGCTCGGCCACCAAGGTCGACGCCGAGGCCATCGCCGCCGCCGGGAAACTGAAGGTCGTCGCCCGCGCGGGCGTCGGTCTGGACAACGTGGACGTCTCCGCCGCCACCAAGGCGGGCGTGATGGTCGTCAACGCCCCGACCTCCAACATCGTCACCGCCGCCGAGCTGGCCTGCGGTCTGCTGGTCGCCACCGCGCGCAACATCCCGCAGGCCAACACCGCCCTCAAGAACGGCGAGTGGAAGCGTTCCAAGTACACCGGCGTCGAGCTGAGCGAGAAGACCCTCGGCGTCGTCGGCCTCGGCCGCATCGGCGTCCTGGTCGCCCAGCGCATGTCGGCCTTCGGCATGAAGATCGTCGCGTACGACCCCTACGTGCAGCCCGCGAGGGCCGCGCAGATGGGCGTCAAGCTCCTCACGCTCGACGAGCTGCTGGAGGTCGCCGACTTCATCACCGTGCACCTGCCCAAGACCCCCGAGACGATCGGCCTGATCGGCGACGAGGCGCTGCACAAGGTGAAGCCCTCGGTGCGCATCGTCAACGCCGCGCGCGGCGGCATCGTCGACGAGGCGGCGCTCGCCTCCGCGCTCAAGGAGGGCCGCGTCGCGGGCGCCGGCCTCGACGTGTACGCGAAGGAGCCCTGCACGGACTCCCCGCTGTTCGAGTTCGACCAGGTCGTCTGCACCCCCCACCTCGGCGCCTCCACCGACGAGGCCCAGGAGAAGGCGGGCATCGCGGTCGCCAAGTCCGTGCGCCTGGCGCTCGCCGGCGAGCTCGTGCCGGACGCGGTCAACGTCCAGGGCGGCGTGATCGCCGAGGACGTGCGCCCGGGTCTGCCGCTCGCCGAGAAGCTCGGCCGGATCTTCACCGCGCTCGCGGGCGAGGTCGCGGTCCGCCTCGACGTCGAGGTGTACGGCGAGATCACCCAGCACGACGTCAAGGTGCTCGAACTCTCCGCGCTCAAGGGCGTGTTCGAGGACGTCGTCGACGAGACCGTGTCGTACGTGAACGCCCCGCTCTTCGCGCAGGAGCGCGGTGTCGAGGTCCGCCTCACCACCAGCTCCGAGTCGCCCGACCACCGCAACGTGGTCACCGTCCGCGGCACGCTCTCGGGCGGCGAGGAGATCGCGGTCTCCGGCACGCTGGCCGGGCCCAAGCACCTCCAGAAGATCGTCGCCGTCGGCGAGTACGACGTGGACCTGGCGCTGGCCGACCACATGGTCGTGCTGCGCTACGAGGACCGTCCCGGCGTCGTCGGCACGGTCGGCCGGATCCTCGGCGAGGCCGGTCTGAACATCGCGGGCATGCAGGTCTCGCGGGCGGACGCGGGCGGCGAGGCGCTGGTCGTGCTCACCGTCGACGACGACGTCCCGGCCTCGGTGCTCGCCGAGATCTCCTCGGAGATCGGCGCCGCCTCGGCCCGCACGGTGAACCTGACCGACTGACCGGTCCCGGCTCCGCACGTACCCGGAATCCAGACAACCGTCTTACACGGATGTCTGGGTCCCGGGTACGCTGCTGTCATGGGACACCGTGAGGATCTGCTCGAAGGCGCCAAGCGCTGCCTGCTGGAGAAGGGGTACGCACGGACGACGGCACGCGACATCGTGGCCGCCTCCGGTACGAACCTCGCCTCCATCGGCTACCACTACGGCTCCAAGGAGGCGCTGCTCAACCTCGCCTTCCTCAAGGTGACGGAGGAGTGGGGCGATGTGCTCACCGAGAAGCGGGACGCGGACGGCGACGAGGCGTCCCGGCCGCCGCTCGACCAGTTCCGCGACACCTGGCAGCGGGTGATCGACAGCTTCCAGGAGACCCGGTCCGTCTGGCAGCTCCAGATGGAGGTCGTCTCCCGGATCGACCAGGACCCGGAGCTGCGGAAGGCCCTGATGGGTCCGCAGCGCGAGGGCCGCGACGGCCTCGCCGAGAACATGCTCGGCATCGATCCGGAGAAGGACCCGGAGAAGGCGCGGGTGGCCGGGCTGTTCTGTCAGGCGCTGCTCGCGGGCGTGATGGTGCAGTGGCTGATGGACAGCGAATCCGCGCCGTCCGCACAGGATCTGACGGATGGTCTGAAGGCGGTGCTGGAAGGGCGGGAGTCCTGACGGCGCAGGGACCGGGGCGGCGGGGGCCGCAGGCGGGACGGCTCGTGGAACCGCTCCCCGGAGCGACGGCCCCGGCGCACCGGGGCGCCCCGTGAGCGCCCGCGCCGGGGAGACCTTCACCACCGCCCGCGCGTCGGCCGACATCGAAGAACTGCTGCCGGTCCGGGGCCCGGTCGCGGGCACCGGCCGCTGGGTCGCGCCGGGCGTGGGCCACAGCGACGGGGACGCGCCGCTGGTGCCGACCGCACTCGCCGGCCTTCAGCCCGTCACCGTCCCGGACGCCGACGACCGGTGATCCCCGGCGGCCGACGGACGGCGGCCGGGGGTCCGCTTCGGGGCTCCGGACCGCGGGCCGTGCCCGTCCGGGGCCGGGGCCTGCGAGCGGCCCGGGGATCCGCCCGCCCGACCGCCGGGGGCCGCACTCCCGTGCACCGGGGGCGGCCGGTCGTCGCGGGCGCGGTGGTCGGTGGGACGTGGGCGCCGCCCGTCATGACCTCGGTGGGGCCGCCGGTCCCTGGACGGTGTGGAGGCGTGCGGTCTTGAGCGCCATGTGGAGCAGCAGTCGGTCCTCGCCGTCGTTCAGGTCGAGGCCGGTGAGCTGCTGGATGCGGGAGAGCCGGTAGTACAGCGTCTGGCGGTGGACACCCAGCTCGGCGGCGGTCCGGGACGCCTGGCCCGCGCAGTCGAGGAACACCTCTGCGGTGTGGACCAGGTCCTTGTGCGGCGGGGTGAGCAGGGTGCGGACGGAGAGGTCCGCGGCCGCCCCCGCCGGGAGCGCGGTCAGCAGCCGGTACGGGCCGATCGCGGGCCATCCGGCGACCGGCCCGAAACGGGACTCGGCCGCCGCGGCGCGGGCCGCGGCGGCCGCCTCCTGCCAGGCCGCGGCCAGGTCCGCGAGGCCCCGGCGGGGTGCGGAGACCCCGGCGGTGGCGGCCCGGCCGGCGGTGGAACGCAGCCGGTCCGCAGCGGTGAAGGCCGGGGCGAGGAGTTCGGCGGAGCGCAGCCGGACCAGCGCGGCCAGCGCCGGGAGCCCGGCCTCGGGGACCGGGACGGCGGCCAGCGCCGCCGCCGACGGCACCGTACGGACCGACGGCGGATCGTCCGGCCACGGCGTCACGCACACCACCGCGTGCAGCCCCTCCGCGTCCGGCCCCAGCGCCTCGTGCAGTGCGGCCACCGCCATGTCGCGCTGCCAGCCCCGCCCCGCGGTGAGGACCGCGCCGAACTCGCGGGACGGGTCCGAGCCCGCCCGCGCCTCGGCGGCGAGCAGCGCCCCGATCCGGGCCGCCACCTCCATCGCCGCCCTCAGCTGCTCGTCGGTCGGCCCCGGCTCGGCGTCGAGCAGCCATACGTAACCGAGCACGGCACTCCGATGGCGTACCGGCAGACAGAGCCTGTCCCGGAAGACCCCGGCCTCCGGGGCGGCCGGGATGCGGACCGGGCCGGTGGCGCGCGTGATGCCGAAGCCCTCGAACCAGGCGCGGACCGCGGGGGTGGAGCGGCGGGTCAGGATCGAGCGGGTGCGGACCGGGTCCATCGCGGTGTCGTCGTCGCTGTCGTGCGCGCCGAAGGCCACCAGGGCGAAATCCCGGTCCTCCAGCGTCGCCGGGGCGCCGAGCAGCCCGGAGATCTCGTCCACCAGCTCCTGGTAATCGCCCTTCACCCGGCCATTCTCGCACCCCTTCAGACAAATGTCTGAGAACCGGGGAACGGATGCGTGACAGCTGTCGATGGCACACGGTCGGGGAGATCCTTAGATTTCACGGTGGTTCTCCGTGCTGTACCGCTCTGTCCCCCATGTGCCGGTACGGCCTTCGCTCGTACTTTCCGTGGAGGTGCCCCGTGCTGGGTCCCGTGATTCTCGCCGCGTCCCGCAGCGACAAGATGCGTCGTTTCATCTCGGCGGCACCTGGCACCAAGCAGGTCGTCGACCGGTTCATCGCCGGTGAGACCGTCGACCAGGTCGTCCCGATCATCGAGGACGCCGCCGCCAAGGGCCTCGAGGTCACCCTCGACGTGGTGGGCGAGGACATCACCACCCCCGAGCAGGCCGCCGCCGCCCGCGACGCCTACCTGGAGCTGATCGAGCACCTCAAGGGCCTGGACCTGGGCACCAGGGCCGAGATGTCCGTCAAGCTCTCCATGTTCGGCCAGTCGCTGGACGGCGGACACGAGCTGGCGCTCGCCAACGTCCGCCCGGTCGTCGAGGCCGCCGCCGCGATCGGCACCACGGTCACCCTGGACGCCGAGGACCACACCACCCTCGACTCGATGTTCGCCATCCACGAGGAGCTGCGGAAGGACTTCCCGCAGACCGGCTGTGTGATCCAGGCGTACCTGTTCCGCACCGAGGAGGACGCCCGCCGCCTGGCCGCCAACGGCAGCCGCGTCCGCATCGTGAAGGGCGCCTACAAGGAGCCCGCCTCCGTCGCGTACCAGGACAAGGCCGAGATCGACAAGGCGTACGTCCGCATCCTCAAGACCCTGATGGAGGGCGAGGGCTACCCGATGATCGGGTCCCACGACCCGCGTCTGATCGCCATCGCCCAGGAGCTGGGACGCAAGGCAGGGCGCAAACTGGACGAGTACGAGTTCCAGATGCTGTACGGCATCCGCAGCGACGAGCACCTCCGGCTCGCGGCCGAGGGCCACCGCATGCGGGTCTACACCGCGTACGGCACCGACTGGTACGGCTACTTCATGCGCCGTCTCGCGGAGAAGCCGGCGAACCTGATGTTCTTCGGCCGTTCCATCCTCACCAAGGGCTGAACCGGCCCCAGGCCGCCCCATCCCCGCCGACACCAAGGAGACAAGGCACTCATGGACGCTGTGACCCAGGTTCCCGCGCCGGTCAACGAGCCGGTCCACTCCTACGCCCCGGGAAGCCCGGAGCGTGCCCGCCTGGAGGCGAAGCTCAAGGAGCTCGCCGAGAATCCGATCGACCTCCCGATGACCATCGGCGGCAAGAAGCGGATGGGCGGCGGCGAGCGCTTCGACGTCGTGCAGCCGCACAACCACAAGGCCGTCATCGGCACCTTCGCGGGCGCCACGCAGAAGGACGCGCAGGACGCGATCGACGCCGCGCTGGCCGCCGCCCCGGCGTGGCGCGCGATGTCCTTCGACGACCGCGCCGCGATCATCCTGCGCGCCGCCGAGCTGCTGGCCGGCCCGTGGCGCGAGACGATGGCCGCCTCCACGATGCTCGGCCAGTCCAAGACCGCCCAGCAGGCCGAGATCGACACCCCCTGCGAGCTCGTCGACTTCTGGCGCTTCAACGTGCACTACGCGCGCCAGATCCTGGCCGAGCAGCCCCCGGCCAACTCGCCGGGCGTGTGGAACCGCATGGACCACCGCCCGCTGGAGGGCTTCGTCTACGCGATCACGCCGTTCAACTTCACGGCCATCGCGGGCAACCTGCCCACCGCCCCCGCCCTCATGGGCAACGTCGTGGTGTGGAAGCCGTCCCCGACGCAGACCCACGCCGCCGTGCTGCTGATGCAGCTCCTGGAGGAGGCCGGCCTGCCCGAGGGCGTCATCAACCTGGTGACCGGCGACGGCATCGCCGTCTCCGAGGTGGCCCTGAACCACCGCGACCTGGCCGGCATCCACTTCACCGGCTCGACCCCCACCTTCCAGCACCTGTGGAAGACGGTCGGCAACAACATCGCCAACTACCGCACCTACCCGCGGCTCGTCGGCGAGACCGGCGGCAAGGACTTCGTCGTCGCCCACCCGTCGGCCGACCACGCCGTCCTGAAGACCGCGCTGACCCGTGGCTCCTTCGAGTTCCAGGGCCAGAAGTGCTCGGCCTCCTCCCGCGCGTACATCCCGGCCTCCATCTGGAACTCCGGCTTCAAGGAGAAGTTCACGGCCGAGGTCGACTCCATCTCCATGGGCGACGTCACCGACCTGTCGAACTTCATCGGCGCCGTCATCGACGACCGCTCCTTCGCCAAGAACAAGGCCGCGATCGACCGCGCCAAGTCGGACCCGTCCTGCACGATCGTCGCGGGCGGCACGTACGACGACTCGGTGGGCTACTTCGTCCGCCCGACCGTCATCGAGTGCACCGACCCGGCCAACGAGGTCTTCACGACCGAGTACTTCGGCCCGATCCTCGCCGTGCACGTCTACGAGGACGACAAGTACGACGAGATGCTGGAGCAGATGGAGTCGGTCTCCGACTACGCGCTGACCGGTTCCGTCATCGCGAACGACCGCGCCGCGGCCGCGTACACGATGGAGAAGCTGCGGTACGCCGCGGGCAACTTCTACATCAACGACAAGTCGACCGGCGCCGTCGTCGGCCAGCAGCCCTTCGGCGGCGGCCGGGCCTCGGGCACGAACGACAAGGCGGGTGCCCCGCAGAACCTCCAGCGCTGGACGCTGACCCGGGCCATCAAGGAGACGCTGGTCCCGCCGACCGACTACACCTACCCCCACCAGGGCTGACACCCCCGGGGCGCCGACACCCCGGGCGCCCCGCCGTGAACTCCGCCTCCCGACCGGTTCCCCTGCCGGCCGGGAGGCGGTTTCCATGTTCTGGAAGGTCCCGGAAGACTTCGGGGCCCGGAAGGTTGCGGGGTCAGATCTCCACGATCACCTGGTCCGGCGACTTGCGCACCAGGTCCGGCACCTGGCAGTCGTCGGCCGGATATCCGACCGGGATCACCGCGAACGCCTTCTCGTTCTCAGGGCGGTCGAGCACCTCGCGCAGGAACCGCATCGGGCTCGGTGTGTGGATCAGCGCCGCCAGACCCGAGAGGTGCAGGGCCGTCAGCAGCATCCCGACGGCGATCCCGACCGACTCGTCGACGTAGTAGTGCTTGTGCTTCGTGCCGTCCTCGCCCACCCAGTACCTCTGCTGGAACACCACGATCAGGGCCGGGGCGTCCGTCATGTGGGCCTTGACGGCATCCGTGCCCAGCGGGCGCAGCGCCGCCAGCCACTCCTCGCCGATCCGGCCGTCGTAGCTGATCCGCTCCTCGTGCTCGGCCGCCTCCCGGATGCGCCGCCGCACCTCGGGGTCCTTGACCAGGACGAAGGTCCACGGCTGCTGGTGCGCGCCGGACGGGGCGGTCGCGGCGCAGGCGATCGCGTCCCGGACGACCTGCTCGGGCACGGGATCGGACGAGAACCGGCGTACGGTCCTGCGCTCGTCCATCCGCCGCCTCAGCCGCGCGGAACGGGAGAGGGACTCGTCGGCGGGCATCCGCTCGGGACGGTAGGGGACCGGGCGGTAGGGCTCGCCGTGGACGGGCGTCCATCGCGGGGGCACGGGTACGGGTGTGGTGTCGGACATGGCGGCAGTCTGGCGGGCGAGGGCAGGTCCGGACCAGGGTCTCACCGGACAGAACCGGCACGCCCGTCGGTCAGTGTCCGCTCAGCCCCAGCCCGCGACGATCATCGAGAGCCCGGCCGCGAAGCCGCCGCCCAGCAGGACCAGGTAGCGGCCGTAGTGGCGACGGTGGCGGCGCATCAGCAGACCGAAGGCCGCGAAGCCGAGGCCGACCGTCAGGGTCCGGGAGCCGCGGGCCGTCGCCGACGCGGCGAGCCAGTCGGACGCCGGCACCCCCGCGCGCCCCGCCTCCGCCCCGTACACCTTGAACGGAATGCCGTTCCACGGCTGGTGGCGCACGGCGGACGCGCCCTCCAGAGCCAGCTCGTGCCGTACCTCGGCCCGCATCCGGTCCGTGGTCAGCGGCGCGGGCAGCCGCACCCCGGCCGAGGCCAGTTGGAGGGCGAGCAGGCCACCGACCAGGCTCCCGGCCAGGGCGCCCAGCGACAGCTTCAGCGCCGCCCTCGGCACCGCCACACAGACCGCGCCCAGCAGCAGCTCCGGCATCAGCGGCCAGCTCAGCGCCTCCGCCAGCGCCCAGAGGAACGCCAGCGGGACACCCCAGCGGGAGGCGGCGACCGACGCCACCCGGCGCCGCGTCGCGGAGTCCCGCAGCGGCTCGGCCACCGTGCGCGCGTGCAGCGCCACCACCGCGTCGCGGGCCTCCTGCGGGCCGACCGCAGGCGGCAGCGGGTCGCCGATCGACACCCGCACCAGCGCCGAGCGCAGCCTGCCGTGCTTCGGCAGCAGCCGGTCCGTGCCCGCGATGCCCACCGGCACCACCGGAACGCCCGCCCGCTCGGCCAGCACCAGCGCGCCCCGGTGGAAGGAACCCAGCTCGCCGTCCCGGCCGCGGGTGCCCTCCGGGAACAGGACGACCGCCCGGCCGGCCCGGAGCTCGTCCGCCATGGTCAGCAGGTCGTCCATGCCGCCGCCGCTGCGCCGCACCGGGAACCCGGCGGCGAGCCTGCGGCAGATCCGGCGCCGCCACGGCGAGGCGAACCAGTAGTCCGCCGCGGCCCCGATCGCCGGGGTGTGCCGGGCGTCGAGCGCGGCGAGGAGCGCCGCCGTGTCGGCGTGCGAGGAGTGGTTGGCGACGACGACACAACCGCCGCGCGGCAGCCGGCCGCGCCGCTCCACCCCACCGGTGAGGCTGAGGACGCTCCACCACAGGCCGCGCCGGAGCGCGGCGGAGAACCGGGAACGGACGGGCAGCGCGATCCGGTCGCGGACGCGGGGAAGGGTGGAGGTCATGTCATCACCATCGCCAGGAGAAGAGCCACCAGCAGGGAGTCGATCCGGTCGAGGAGGCCGCCGAAGCCGGGCAGCCAGCTGCCCGCGTCCTTCACCCCCGACTCGCGCTTGACCATCGATTCGAGCAGGTCGCCGAGGACGCAGCCGCCGAGCACCGCGGCCCACAGCGGGAACGTGAACGAACCGAGCACGAGCAGCAGCAGGGCCGTGGCCACCGCCGCGCCGAGCACCCCCGCCCAGGTCTTGTTGGGGGACAGCGGCGACAACGGGCGGGCGAGCGGGCCCCGGCGCCCCAGCGCCGTGCCGCCGCACCAGGCGCCGACGTCGCCGAGCGCCACCGCGAGCCCCACCGCCACACCCGTCTCGCCGAGCGTCACCAGACCGGTCAGGGCGACCGGGATCCACAGGAGCCCGAAGGCGGTACGGGCAGTGCGGGTGAAGCCGGTCCGGTCGTCCCCGCCCAGCACCGGGGGAAGCGCGGCCACGACCAGCAGCAGCGCCGCCGCCCGCACGTCGAGGACCTCCGGCACCAGCCACGCCAGCGCGGGAAGCACCACCGAGGCCGCCACCAGCACCGCGAGGTCGCCGCGCCGCAGCCCCGCCATCCGCGCGAACTCGCCCGCCGCCACCACCCCGAGCCCCGCGGCCAGCGCGAACGTGCCGCCGCCGCCCAGGAAGTACGCCCCCAGGAAGACCGGTGCCACCAGCGCCCAGGTGCGCCACCGCTTGCGCAGCTCGGCCCGCATCCGGACCTTCGACGGCAGTACGGCGACGGCGACACCGCCCGCCCCCAGCACCCCCGCGACCAGCGGCACGGCCCGCACGGCCGCCTCCTCGGCGATCAGCACGGCGCTCATGCCAGCTCCCGCCACAGGCCCGCCAGCCGGAGCACCGCGGTCAGCAGCGAACCGGCGGCGATCACGATCAGGACGGGCACGGCCCAGCCGCTCGCCGCGGCGACCACCACCAGCAGGCAGCGCTCGGTCTTGCCGACCGGGCCACCGTTGCGCCGGGGTGCGCCCGCCGCGGCACCGGCCAGCGACACCCAGGACGGCAGCGTCGCCGCGAGCCCGGCCACCGCCACCAGCCACAGCGGGGCGAGCGTCAGGAAACCGGCCAGCACGACCAGGTCCGCCACCCGGTCGCCGAGTTCGTTGAGCACTGCGCCGCGCCTGGTCGTCCGGCCCGTGTCACGGGCCAGCGCGCCGTCCAGGTTGGCGAAGGCGAGCCGGGCCGCGAGCAGCACGGCGACCGGCAGGGCCGCGAGCCCGGCGGGCAGCCAGGCCAGCGCGGCGGCGGCACCGGCAGCCGCGACCACACCGGCCGCGGTGAGGGTGTCGGGCGACACCTCACGGCGGACCAGCGAGGCGCGGACACCGGAGAGCCGGTCCGCGTACCAGGGCTTGAGAGCGTAGAGGCCGTTCATGGGGTCAACTCTCGTGCGAGGCACAATCGTTCGACACGTGGTAGGTACTCAAACGAGACTGAGTACCTGGCGGGGGAGTACCCGGGGGCCGGGCGCAAGGCGGGACGGGGGCGTGCTGCGAGCGCGCCGGGGCGTACGCGGGCGTTCGGGCGGCATGTGTGACGCTCCTCGCACCGGTGCTCCCGGTCGCCGCATCACCCCTTCTGACCAGGCACGATCGCCTGTCGTGCGGGCTCTCGGCGGAGGATCGGGGGCGGTCCGGCGCAAACCTCCGTCTCAGATAGTAGGAAGTCCGAGTAATTGTGGAGACAGACCGGCCGGGCTGCCCTAGCTTTGTAGGAGCCGAACGTCTCGCTGGAACCAGCGATTGGCGGTCCTGAGCGCGCGCCCCGTGCAGGCAACCCCTGCGGCGCCCGCCTCCCGCCCCTTCCGGCACCTCGAAATCCTGATCTCGAAATCACCCTCACGATTTTTCGATCTCGAAATCCTCGCGATCTCAAGGAGTCGATCCACCATGGCCGAGACGACTGTCCGCCGCGTCCGCCGTACCCACCGCCCGACCGAGCCGGAGCGCCGGAACGCCGCCGCCGCCCTGCAGCGGGCCCTCGACCGCCGGGACAACGGCGGCTCCACGGGCCACTGAGGCCGACCGCCACCGAGACCGACCGCACCGAAGGCCGGCCGCCACCGGACAACCGGGCCGCGGCCGGTCCACGGCCATGACCGGGGCCTGCCGCGGCCGATCTCGAAGCAGCCCGTGCGCTCGCCGATCGGCGCGGGGCGCCGGATGGGTGAACGGTGCACGTACAGCCCCCGCGTCCGTATGGTGGACGCTACGTGTCATGGGGTGGGACGAGCAGTAAGGTGCGGACATGTCTCGCAGCATCAATCTCGCAGTGATCCCCGGTGACGGAATCGGCCAGGAGGTCGTGGCCCAGGGCCTCAAGGTCCTCAGTGCTGTGCTCCCGCAGGATGTGAAGCTGGAGACCAAGGAGTACGACCTTGGTGCCCGGCGCTGGCACCGCACCGGCGAAACCCTCCCGGACGCGGAGCTCGAAGCCCTCAAGGCGCACGACGCCATCCTGCTCGGCGCGATCGGTGACCCCTCCGTGCCGTCCGGAGTCCTGGAGCGCGGGCTTCTGCTGAAGCTGCGGTTCGCCTTCGACCACTTCGTCAACCTGCGGCCGTCGAAGCTGTTCCCGAACACCGCGACCCCGCTGGCCGGCCGGCCGGACATCGACTTCGTCGTCGTCCGCGAGGGCACCGAGGGCCCGTACACGGGCAACGGCGGCTCGCTGCGCACCGGCACCCCGGCCGAGGTCGCCACCGAGGTCAGCGTCAACACCGCGTACGGCGTCGAGCGCGTCGTCCGGGACGCGTTCGAGCGGGCGAACTCCCGCCCGCGCAAGAAGCTGACGCTGGTTCACAAGAACAACGTCCTGGTCTACGCGGGCCACATGTGGAAGAACATCTTCGACCGCGTCGCGACCGAGTACCCCGAGGTCACCACGGACTACCTGCACGTCGACGCGGCGACGATCTTCTTCGTCACCCAGCCGGAGCGCTTCGACGTCATCGTCACCGACAACCTCTTCGGCGACATCCTCACCGACCTCGCCGCCGCCGTGACCGGTGGCATCGGCCTGGCCGCGTCCGGCAACATCAACCCGACGGGCGCCTTCCCGTCGATGTTCGAACCGGTCCACGGCTCCGCCCCCGACATCGCGGGCCAGGGCAAGGCCGACCCGACCGCCACGATCCTCTCCGTCGCCCTCCTGCTGCGCCACCTCGGCCACGAGGCGGAGGCCGTGCGCATCGAGGACGCCGTCTGTGCCGACCTCGCGGAGCGCGACGGTGCGGCGGCCCGTACGACCGACCAGATCGGCGACGCGCTCGCGGTACGAGTAGCAGGCTGACCCGACGACTCCACTTCCGAGGCCGCCGGGGCGCAACGCACCCGGCGGCTTCTCCTGTGCGGCCCCCGGGTGCCACCATCGACCACTGGACCGCATTCGCGTCATTTCGTGCCAGGCCGCCCGGGAGCGATAATCGAACGGGGCCGCGGCTCGTACTGAAGCTCGGACGTCCTAGTACCTGCCTGGCGGGAGAGGCGTGAGCGCGGTCCAACACACACAACAGGTGAAGGACACGCACTCATGACGACGCCCACGATCGAGCTCAAGCCCTCCTCGAACCCGCTGTCCGACGCGGAGCGCGAGGCGAACATGGTCAACCCCGGATTCGGCCGCCGCTTCACCGACCACATGGTGACGATCCGGTGGACCGAGGGCCGCGGCTGGCACGACGGCCAGCTCGTCCCCTACGGCCCGCTCTCGCTCGACCCCGCCACCACCGTGTTCCACTACGCGCAGGAGATCTTCGAGGGGCTCAAGGCGTACCGCCGGCCCGACGGCAGCGTCGCCACGTTCCGTCCCGAGGCCAACGCCAGGCGCTTCCAGGCGTCGGCGCGCCGCCTGGCCATGCCGGAGCTGCCCGTCGAGACCTTCATCGAGGCGTGCGACCTGCTGGTCCAGCAGGACAAGGCATGGGTTCCCGCGCACGGCGGCGAGGAGTCCCTCTACCTGCGCCCGTTCATGATCGCGACCGAGGTCGGTCTCGGGGTGAAGCCCGCCAACGAGTACCTGTTCGTGGTGATCGCCTCGCCCGCCGGCGCGTACTTCCCCGGCGGTGTGAAGCCGGTCTCCATCTGGCTCTCCGAGAACCGGGTGCGCGCCGTCCCCGGCGGCGTGGGCGACGCCAAGACCGGCGGCAACTACGCCGCGTCCCTCCTCGCCCAGGCCGAGGCCAGTGCCCGGGGCTGCGACCAGGTCGCCTACCTCGACGCGGTCGAGCACAAGTGGGTCGAGGAACTCGGCGGCATGAACCTGTACTTCGTGTACGGGAACAGGATCATCACCCCGACGCTGACCGGCTCCCTGCTCGCCGGCGTCACCCGTGACTCGCTGCTCCAGGTCGCCCGCGACCTCGGCTACGAGTCCGAGGAGGGCCGCGTCTCCATCGACCAGTGGCGCGCCGACACCGAGAACGGCACCCTCACCGAGGTCTTCGCCTGCGGCACCGCGGCCGTCATCACCCCCGTCGGCACCGTCAAGTCCGAGGGCGGCGAGTGGACCCAGAGCGGGGGCGAGCCCGGCGAGGTCACGATGAAGCTGCGCGAGCGGCTGCTGGACATCCAGCGCGGGACCGTCGAGGACACCCACGGCTGGATGCACCCGCTCGGCTGAGCGCCCTCCGGCTGCCCGGCCGGGCCCGTACCGCACCGGACCGGTGGCGGCCGGTCCGGTGCGGGCCCGGAGCCCCGCACGCATGCGTACGCACAAGGCCGCGCCCGGCCGTCCCCGGGCGCGGCCTTGCGCGTTCCCGGCACGCCGAGGGTCCGCGGGGCCTTGCGCGTTCCCGGCACGCCCATGGTCCGTGGGGTCTTCGTGTTGCCGGTGCGCCGACGGTCCGTGGGGTCTTCGTGTTGCCGGTGCGCCGACGGTCCGTGGGGCCTTCGCGTTCCCGTACGCCGACGGTCCGTGAGTCCCGTGGGCGCGGTCCTCCGTGCGGGGCGCCCGGCTGTGACAGGGGCGACACCCACCATCCTTAGAGCGTCGCTCTAACCATGGGTTAGAGTGCTGCTCTAACCGGGAGGTGTGGAGACGTGCGACTGACTCCTACGGAACGCGACCGGCTGCTGCTCTTCGGCGCGGCCGAACTGGCCAGGGCCCGCCGCGCCCGGGGGCTGAAGCTCAATGTCCCCGAGGCGACCGCGCTGATCGCGGACACGGTCTGCGAGGCCGCCCGGGACGGACTCCGGCTGGCGGAGGCCATCGAGGCGGCCCGCTCCGTACTCGGCCCCGACGACGTGCTGCCCGGCGTGGCCGACGTCGTCACCGAGGTCCATGTGGAGGCCGTCTTCGACGACGGTTCCCGGCTCGCCGTGGTCTCCGACCCGTTGGGCGGAAGCCTCGGCGACGCGGCGCCCGGGGCCGTCCTGCCCGGCCCCGCCGAGCCCGAGCCGGAGCCCGCCGTGCGGCTGAGCGTCCACAACACCGCGACCGTGCCGGTCTCGGTGACCTCGCACTACCACTTCTTCGAGGCCAACCCGCGGCTCGACTTCGACCGCTCGGCCGCGTACGGGATGCGGCTGGGCGTCCCCGCCGGGTCCTCCGTCCGCTTCGGGCCGGGGGAGTCGGTCGAGGTGGGGCTCGTACCCATCGGCGGAGACCGGATCGCGATCGGTTTCGCGGGCCTGGTCGACGGACCGCTCGACGCGCCCGGCGCGCGGGAAGAGGCCCTGCGGCGCGCCGCGGCCTGCGGATATCTGGGAGCCGAGCGATGAGCATAGACCCGTACGAGTACGCCTCCGTGCACGGCCCGCGCGCCGGGGACCGGGTCAGGCTCGGCGACTCCGGGCTGACCGTCCGCGTCGAGTCCGACGCGCAACGGCCCGGCGACGAGTTCCTCGCCGGATTCGGCAAGACCGCCCGCGACGGGCTGCACCTCAAGGCCGCGGCCGTCCGCGACACCTGTGACGTCGTCATCAGCAACGTGCTGGTCATCGACGCCGTGCAGGGCATCCGCAAGGTGTCGATCGGCATCCGCGAGGGCCGGATCTCGGCGATCGGCCGGGCCGGCAACCCGGACACCCTCGACGGCGTGGACGTCGTCGTCGGCACGGGCACCACGATCGTCTCCGGCGAGGGGATGATCGCCACGGCCGGCGCCGTCGACACCCACGTCCATCTGCTCTCGCCGCGGATCATGGAGGCGTCCCTCGCCTCCGGCGTCACCACGATCATCGGCCAGGAGTTCGGCCCGGTCTGGGGCGTCGGCGTCAACTCGCCCTGGGCGCTGCGCCACGCCTTCAACGCCTTCGACGCCTGGCCGGTCAACATCGGTTTCCTGGGCCGCGGTTCCTCCTCCCACGGGGCGCCGCTGGTCGAGGCGCTCGCGGAGGGCGGGGCCTGCGGCTTCAAGGTCCACGAGGACATGGGCGCCCACACCCGCGCCCTGGACACCGCGCTGCGGGTCGCCGAGGAGCACGACGTCCAGGTCGCCCTGCACAGCGACGGGCTGAACGAGTGCCTGTCGGTCGAGGACACCCTGCGCGTCCTGGAGGGCCGCACGATCCACGCCTTCCACATCGAGGGCTGCGGCGGCGGACACGTCCCCAACGTCCTGAAGATGGCGGGCGTCGAGAACGTCATCGGCTCGTCCACCAACCCGACCCTGCCCTTCGGCCGGGACGCCGTCGCCGAGCACTACGGGATGATCGTCTCCGTACACGACCTCAAGACGGACCTGCCGGGCGACGCCGCCATGGCCCGCGACCGCATCCGCGCCGGGACGATGGGCGCCGAGGACGTGCTGCACGACCTGGGAGCCATCGGCATCACCTCGTCCGACGCGCAGGGCATGGGGCGGGCCGGCGAGACGGTGCGCCGCACCTTCGCCATGGCCGGGAAGATGAAGGCCGAGCTCGGCCCGATGGACGGCGACGGCCCCGGCGACGACAACGCCCGGGTGCTCCGTTACATCGCCAAACTCACCATCAACCCCGCCATCGCCCACGGACTCGCCCACGAGGTCGGCTCCATCGAGACCGGCAAGCTCGCCGACATCGTGCTGTGGCGGCCCGAGTTCTTCGGGGCCAAGCCCCAGCTGGTGCTGAAGGCCGGCTTCCCCGCGTACGGCGTCACCGGCGACCCGAACGCCGCCACCGACACCTGCGAACCGCTCGTGCTCGGACCGCAGTTCGGGGCGTACGGGGCGACCGCGGCCGACCTCTCCGTGGCCTTCGTCTCACGGGCCGCGACCCAGCTCGGGGCGGACTCGATGCCCACCCGCCGGCGCCGCGTCCCAGTGCGCGGCACCCGGGGCATCGGCCCCGGCGACCTCGTGCACAACTCCCGTACCGGAGAAGTCGCCGTGGACGCCCGCAGCGGCCTGGTCACCCTGGACGGCGACCCGCTGCGCTCCGAGCCCGCCGAATCCGTCTCCCTCAACCGCCTCTACTTCCTCTGACCCCCCTTCAGGACGCCTCATGACCTTCCGCATGCCGCCCGAGTGGGCCCCGCACGAACGCACCTGGATGGCCTGGCCCGGCCCCAACCCCACCTTCGAGACCGACGCCGAACTGGCCGCGGCCCGTGAGGCCTGGGCCACCGTGGCCCGTGCCGTCCGCCGCTTCGAACCCGTCACGATGGTCGTCGGACCCGGCCAGGAGGACAGCGCCCGCGCACTTCTCGGCCCGGACGTCGACCTCGCCGTCCGCCCCCTGGACGACGCCTGGATGCGCGACATCGGCCCCACCTTCGTCACCGACGGCCGGCGACTGGCCGCCGTGGACTGGACGTTCAACGGCTGGGGAGCCCAGGGCTGGGCCCGCTGGGAGCACGACCGGCACATCGCCCGTTCCGTCGCCGAACTCGCCGACGTCCCCGTGCACGGCTCGCGGCTCGTCAACGAGGGCGGTGCCATCCACGTCGACGGCGAGGGCACCGTCCTGCTCACCGAGACCGTCCAGCTCGGCAAGGAACGCAACCCCGACTGGACCCGCGAGCAGGTCGAGGCGGAGATCCACGCCCGGCTCGGCACCGAGAAGGCCATCTGGCTGCCCCGCGGACTGGCCGGCGACTACGGCATGTACGGCACCCTCGGCCATGTCGACATCGTCGCCGCCTTCGCCCGCCCCGGCACCGTCGTCGCCCACGTCCAGCCCGACCCGGCCCACCCCGACCACGAGATCACCCGCGAGACCGTCCGCATCCTGCGCGCCGCCACCGACGCCAGGGGCCGTTCCCTGGAGGTCGTGGAGGTCCCGGCGCCCACCGTGCTGAAGGCCGACGGGGAGTGGGTCGACTACTCCTACATCAACCACTACCTCTGCAACGGCGGCGTCGTCCTCTGCGCCTTCGACGACCCGCGCGACAAGGAAGCGGCGGAGATCTTCGGTGGACTCTTCCCCGACCGCACGGTGACGCTCGTCGACGCCCGTACCATCTTTGCCGGCGGTGGAGGCATCCACTGCATCACACAGCAGCAGCCGAAGGTCTGAAACGTGCCCCCCGCGCCCCGCCGTCGCAACACCGCCCCGCCCCGTGAGGAACTGCTGGCCGCAGCCATGGCCACCATCGCCGAACGGGGGCTCGACGGCCTCACCATGGCCGGGCTCGGCCGCGAGGTCGGCATGAGCAGCGGACACCTCCTCTACTACTTCCGCACCAAGGACGAACTGCTGCTCCAGACCCTGGAGTGGAGCGAGGGACGGCTGGGCGCGGAGCGGCGCGCCCTGCTCTCGGGGCGGGCGACGGCCCGCGAACGGCTCGACGGATACATCGACCTGTACCTCCCCGACGGCGACCACGACCCGCACTGGACGCTCTGGCTGGAGGTGTGGAACCGCTCGCGGAACGCGGACGACGACGCGCGCGCCCGACAGGCCGCCATCGAAGGGGCCTGGCACCGCGACCTGGTGACCCTGGTGCGGGAGGGCGTCGCGGCCGGCGAGTTCCGTGCCGTCGACGCCGAGCGGTTCGCGACCCGGCTGCGCGCGCTGCTCGACGGCTTCAGCGTCCATGTCGCGGTCGGCATACCCGGCACCGGACGTTCCCAAGTGATCGCGCAGACAAGGGAGTTCGTCGAGGAATCGCTCACCGCCCGCTGACGGCCGCCGGACCGTGAACGAAACGTACGCAAGTACGCGCGATCGTTGCGCATGGCGTACTTGTTCCGGCCCCCGCCGTTCGGGCACGGTGGCGGACCATGGGACGAGAGCAGTGGAAGAAGATCTGGGTCGGCTCCGCCGGCAACATGGTCGAGTGGTTCGACTGGTTCGTGTACGCCACCTTCGCGGTCTACTTCGCGGATTCGTTCTTCCCCGAAGGCAATGAGACCGCCAACCTGATGAACACCATGGGCATCTTCGCCGTCGGTTTCTTCATGCGGCCGGTCGGCGGCTGGCTGCTCGGCCGGATCGGTGACCGCAGGGGCCGCAAGGCCGCGCTCACCCTCACCGTCACCCTCATGTCGGCCTCCGCGATCCTCATCGCCGTCGCGCCGACGTACGACGTCGCGGGATACGGCGGCGTCGCCGTCCTGCTGGTGGCCCGGCTGCTCCAGGGGCTGTCCGTCGGGGGCGAGTACGCCGCCAGCGCCACCTACCTCACCGAGGCGTCCGCCCCCGACCGGCGCGGCTTCGCCTCCAGCTTCCAGTACGTGTCCATGACCGCGGGACAGCTGGTCGGCCTCGGCCTCCAGATCGTCCTGCAGCGCAACATGTCCGAAGCGGCCCTGCACAGCTGGGGCTGGCGCATCCCGTTCATCGTCGGCGCGCTCGGCGCCGGGATCGTCTTCTACCTGCGCCGCTCCATGCTGGAGACCGAGGTGTACGCGGATTCCGGCGCCGCCGAGCAGGAGGACCGGGGCACCCTGAAGGCACTGTGGCAGCACCGGCGCGAGGCGTTCCTCGTGATGGCGCTGACCATGGGCGGGACCGTCGCGTACTACACGTACACGACCTACCTCACCAAGTTCCTCTCCAAGAGCGCCGGGATGGAGAAGTCCACCGCCTCGCTCGTCAGCTTCTGCGCGCTGTTCGTCTTCATGTGCCTCCAGCCCCTGGCCGGGATGCTCTCCGACCGCATCGGCCGCCGCCCGCTGCTGATCGGCTTCGCCGTCGGCTCCACCTTCCTGACCGTGCCGATCATGACCATGCTCAAGCACGCGGGCACGTTCTGGCCGGCCTTCGGCCTGGCGCTGCTCGCCCTGGTCATCGTCACCGGCTACACCTCGATCAACGCCTGTGTGAAGGCGGAGCTGTTCCCGACCGGCATCCGGGCCCTGGGCGTCGCCCTCCCGTACGCCCTGGCCAACGCGCTCTTCGGCGGCACCGCCGAGTACGTGGCGCTCTGGTTCAAGAAGGCGGGCATCGAGTCCGGCTTCTACTGGTACGTGGCCGGCTGCGCCGCGGTCTCCCTGGTCGTCTACCTGACCATGCGCGAGACCCGCGACATCGACCTGGGCCGGATCGGCGCCGAGGGCACGGACCGGGCCCGCGCGAAGAAGTCCGAAGCGGCCGGCGTCACGCCCGCATCCTGAGACGGGGAAGGGCGCGGAGGCGGCCCTGTGCAAGACTGCCTCCGTGCCCTCGTTCGTCATGATTATCGGCAGCAGGCGCGCCGGTCCGCAGTGACCGCTCCGCACCACCACGTGCGACGCGGCCACCGTGCCCCAGACCCGCGCGCAGACCTCTCGCACCCGCGAGGGGTTTTTTCGTTTTCCGGCCCGCACCCCGGCCGGGACGGGACGCGCGGGATGATGGGGGCAAGTGGAGCCAGATCGTCCGGATCCGCTCATCCGACAGGAGTCAGACCAGCATGACCACCAAGGCCAAGCCCACCGACGACAGCTTCCACGTCTTCGACACCACACTGCGCGACGGGGCCCAGCGTGAAGGCATCAACCTGACGGTCGCGGACAAGCTGACCATCGCCCGGCACCTGGACGAATTCGGCGTCGGCTTCATCGAGGGCGGCTGGCCCGGCGCCAACCCCCGCGACACCGAGTTCTTCGCCCGTGCGCAGCAGGAGATCGAGTTCGAGAACGCCGAACTGGTCGCCTTCGGCGCCACCCGCAGGGCCGGCGGCAGGGCCGCCGAGGACCCCCAGGTCAAGGCGCTGCTGGCGTCCGGCGCCCCGGTGATCACCCTGGTCGCCAAGTCCCACGACCGCCATGTGGAACTCGCGCTGCGCACCACGCTGGAGGAGAACCTGGAGATGGTCCGCGACACCGTCTCCTTCCTCCGGGAGCAGGGCCGCCGGGTCTTCGTCGACTGCGAGCACTTCTTCGACGGCTACCGCGCCAACGCCGAGTACGCCAAGGCCGTCGTCCGCACCGCCGCCGAGGCGGGCGCCGACGTCGTCATCCTCTGCGACACCAACGGCGGCATGCTCCCCGCCCAGGTCCACGCGGTCGTCTCCACCGTTCTCGCCGACACCGGCGCCCGGCTCGGCATCCACGCCCAGGACGACACCGGCTGCGCCGTCGCCAACACCCTCGCAGCCGTCGACGCGGGCGCCACCCACGTCCAGTGCACCGCCAACGGCTACGGCGAGCGGGTCGGCAACGCCAACCTCTTCCCCGTCGTCGCCGCGCTGGAACTCAAGTACGGCAAGAGCGTCCTCCCCGACGGCGCCCTCGCCGACATGACCCGCGTCTCGCACGCCATCGCCGAGGTCGTCAACCTGACGCCCTCCACCCACCAGCCCTATGTGGGTGTTTCCGCCTTCGCCCACAAGGCCGGACTGCACGCCTCCGCGATCAAGGTCGACCCCGACCTGTACCAGCACATCGACCCCGCCCTGGTCGGCAACACCATGCGGATGCTCGTCTCCGACATGGCGGGCCGCGCCTCCATCGAGCTCAAGGGCAAGGAGCTCGGCATCGACCTCGGCGGCGACCGCGACCTCGTCGGCCGGGTCGTGGAGCGGGTCAAGGAACGCGAGCTCAAGGGCTACACCTACGAGGCCGCCGACGCCTCCTTCGAACTGCTGCTGCGCGCCGAGGTTGAGGGCCGCCCCCGCCGCTACTTCCGCACCGAGTCCTGGCGCGCCATCGTCGAGAACCGTCCCGACGGCACGCACGCCAACGAGGCGACCGTGAAGCTCTGGGCCAAGGGCGAACGGATCGTCGCCACCGCCGAGGGCAACGGCCCGGTCAACGCCCTCGACCGGGCGCTGCGGGTGGCTCTGGAGCGGCTCCACCCGCAGCTCGCCAAGCTGGAGCTGACCGACTACAAGGTCCGCATCCTCGAAGGCCGCACCGGCACCGAGTCCACCACCCGGGTCCTCATCACCACGGCCGACGGCAACGGCGAATGGTCCACGGTCGGCGTCGCCGACAACGTCATCGCCGCGTCCTGGCAGGCACTGGAGGACGCGTACACCTACGGCCTCCTGCGGGCCGGCGTCGAGCCCACGGAGTGACCGCCGGCGGCGGGCCCACCACGCGCTCGCGGTGGGCCCGCCGCCGCCCGTACCGGAGGGCGGGGCGCCGCGCCGCGGGTGCCGGGCGGACGCCGCCGGACTGCCCGTCACCCGGGGCCCGGACGGCAGCGCACGAGCGGCCCGCCCGGGTTAGCTTCGAAGTATGCGGAATGGACGGTTCCTGTCCCTGTCGGCCGGTCTGCTGCCGATCCTCGCGGCGGCCGTCCTCGGCACGGCACCCGGTGCGCCCGCGACCACCGGTGCCGCCGAGGCCGGCTCCACCGCGGCCGGTACGTCCGTCGCCGGCTCCTCCACCGTCCGCGCCGCCACGGTCCAGGACGTCGCGCAGGCGCTGCGCAGGAGCCCGGTGTACGTCGACCCGGCCGCCGCCGGACAGCTCTCCCCGGCCCAGGCGGCCGCGCTCACCAGGAAGATCAAGGACGCCGACAAGCCCGTGTTCGTGGCGGTACTGCCCCGCACCGCGGCGTTCCCCGAGCAGAACCTGCTGGCCACCCTGCGCACCGACACCGGGATCACCGGCGTCTACGCCGTCCGCCTCGGCGACGGATTCGACGCGGGCGCCGACCCGCAGGTGATGCCCACCCGGGCGGTCCACAACCTCACCGCCGCGGTGAAGGCCCCCGGCACGGGCACCGACGCCGCGACCCAGCTGAACGCCTTCGTCGACCGGGCCGTCGAACAGGCCCGCGGCCGTGCCCCCGCCTCCTGGGGCGGCCCGGCCGGCGGCGGAGGACCGTCGTCCACCGCCGCCCTGATCGTGGTCGGCGGGGTCCTGGTACTGGGCGGCGGCACGGCCTACGCGGTCGTCCGCCGCAACCGCAGGCGCAAGGAGGAAGAGGAACGCGCCGCCCTCGAAAAGCTCCGGGTCGTCGTGGACGAGGACATCACCGCCTACGGCGAGACCCTGGACCGACTCGACTTCCACCCCGCGGAACCGGGCGCCGACGACGCCATGCGCGCGGACTACGAACGGGCCCTGGACTCCTACGAGACCGCGAAGACCCGCATGTCCGGGGCCCGCCGTCCGGCCGACGTGCGCGGGGTCACCCGGGCCCTGGAGGACGGCCGGTTCTCCCTGGCCGTCCTGGAGGCCCGCCGCACCGGCCGCGAACCGCCCGCCCGCCGCCCGCCGTGCTTCTTCGACCCGCGCCACGGCCCCTCGGTCGCCGACCTCCGGTGGTCCCCGGCCGGTGGCGCGGCCCGGGAGATCCCGGTCTGCGCGGCGGACGGGGCCAGGCTGCGCGCGGGCGAGGAACCGCCCGGCCGCACCGTCGACACCGGGGACGGCCGACGCCGCCCGTACTGGGAGGCGGGCCCGGCGTACGGCCCCTGGGCGGGCGGCTACTTCGGCGGCGGGCTGCTGCCCGGACTGCTCGTCGGCACGATGCTCGGCTCCATGCTGTCGAGCCCGGCGTACGCGGCGCAGTACGGCGGCGGCGACTTCGGCCCCGGCGACTGGAACGGCGGCGACTTCTCCGGAGCGGACTTCGACTCCTCGGGCTTCGACGGAGGAGGTTTCGACGGCGGCGACTTCGGAGGAGGTGGAGGCTTCGACGGCGGCGGGTTCTGAGCCGTCCACCGGCGGCCTCTCGTACGGATGTGATTCGTGCTAGACCTGGAGTTATGTCTGGTATTGGCCGATTCCGGGCGTGGCTGGAACGGTCCACCCGGCAATCACAACGGCATGAGGGGGGACGCCCGGACCGAGCCGCTTCCGCGCCGACCGGGCGGGGCCCGGCACGCCGCTCCCGGGGCGGCGGACTGCGTTCGCTGTTCACCGTGCGCACCGTGGCCGGCCAGGTCTTCTGCCTGGTGCTCGCCCTCGTCCTGCTCCTCGTCACGGTGGGCACGGTCGCCCTGTTCGTGGAGGGCCGCCGGGACAGCATGGAACAGGCCCGCGCCCGCACCCTGAGCGTCGCCGAGGCCTTCGCCAACTCGCCGGGCATCGTACCCGCGCTGGAGAGCGCGCACCCCACCGCGATCCTGCAGCCGCGCACCGAACGGGTCCGCGAGCGGACCCACGTGGAATACGTCATCGTCGCCAACACGCACGGCATCCGCTACACCCACCACGACCCCACCCTGATCGGGAAGCACCTCATAGGCCCGTACCAGGCGGCGCTGGCCGGACGGAGCTACACCCGGACCTTCATCGGCCCCAACGGGCCCACCGTCAGCTCCGTGGTGCCCGTGGAACGGCCCGACGGATCGGTCGCCGGCCTGGTGGCCGTGGGAATCACCATCGAGACGGTGAACAGCGCGGCGGACCGCTCCATCCCGCCGAGCATGGCGGTCGCGGCGGTCGCCCTCGCCCTCACCACGGGCGGCGCCGCCCTGCTCAGCAGACGGCTGCGCCGCCAGACCCACGGGCTCGAACCGGCCGAGATGACCCGCATGTACGAGCACCACGACGCGGTGCTGCACGCGGTCCGCGAGGGCGTCCTCATCCTCGGGGGCGACCACCGGCTGACCCTCGCCAACGACGAGGCCCGCCGCCTGCTCGACCTGCCCCCGGACGCCGAGGGCCGGGCGGTCACGGACCTCGGCCTCGCCCCCGACACGGCGGCACTGCTCGTCTCCGGCGAGAGCGTCAGCGACGAGGTGCTGCGCTCCGGCAACCGGCTGCTGGCCGTGAACCTGCGCCCCACCGACGCGCGCGGCGGACCGCCCGGGACCGTGGTGACCCTGCGGGACACCACCGAACTGCGCGCGGTGACGGGCCAGGCGGAATCCGTGACCGAACGGCTGCTGCTCCTCTACGAGGCGAGTGCCCGGATCGGCACCACCCTCGACGTGACCCGGACCACCCAGGAGCTGGCGGACGTGGCCACGCCCGGCTTCGCCGACGCCACGACCGTGGACCTCGTCGGCCCGGCGCCGCCGGGGG
Organism: Streptomyces sp. NPDC001732; assembly: GCF_053596315.1. NCBI lineage: Bacteria > Bacillati > Actinomycetota > Actinomycetes > Kitasatosporales > Streptomycetaceae > Streptomyces > Streptomyces sp. NPDC001732. Next base: position 26,706 of record NZ_JBSFFY010000024.1, on the reverse strand, counting down.
AGGAGGCGGCCGTGTCGGCCGACGGGGGACTGGAGATGCGGCGCACCGCCATCGCGGGCCCGGAGACGGGCCGGCTCCTGTACCCGCTCGGCCGGCGGGTCGGCTTCGTGCCCTCCCGGACCAGGGCCGTGCACGTGCGGTGGGACGGGGAAGGGCTGGAGCACGAAGTTGTCACGCTGCTGGGGCGGCGGTACTGGGACTCCGAGCAGGCCAGGGAGCTCCTGGACCGCGGGTTCCACTCGATGATCTCGGTACCGCTGCACGCCCGCGGCGTCATCCTGGGGCTGGTGAACTTCTGGCGCGTGGGCGACTCGGAGAGGTTCGACGACGACGACCTGTCCTTCGCCGAGGAACTGGTGGCCCGAGCGGCCGTCAGCGTGGACAACGCCCGCCGCTACACCCGCGAGCACGAGATGGCCGTGACGCTGCAGCGCAGTCTGCTGCCGCGCGCCGTGCCGGACCAGAGCGCCCTCGACGTCGCCCACCGCTACCTGCCGGCGCGGGCCGGGGTGGGCGGCGACTGGTACGACGTGATCCCGCTGTCCGGCGCCCGGGTCGCGCTGGTCGTCGGCGACGTGGTCGGGCACGGGCTGCACGCCGCGGCCACCATGGGACGGTTGCGCACCGGCATCCACAACTTCTCCGCGCTGGACCTCGCTCCCGACGAGCTCCTCGGCCACCTCGACGAACTGGTCGGCCGGATCGACCGGGAGGAGGCCGGCGACGACGGCGGCGTCGAGATCGCCGGGGCCACCTGCCTGTACGCGATCTACGACGGAGTGTCCGGGAACTGCGCGGTGGCCAGGGCGGGCCACCCCGGGCCGGTGCTGGTCCTGCCCGACGGCACCGTCGAGTTCCCCGACGTCCCGGCCGGGCTCCCGCTCGGCATCGGCGGCATGCCCTTCGAGGCGACCGAGTTCCACGTACCGGAGGACAGCCGTCTGGTGCTCTACACGGACGGTCTGGTCGAACGGCGGGACCAGGACATCGACACCGGCCTGGAGCTGCTGCGCGACTGCCTCGCCGGCCGTGTCCGGACGCCCGAGCAGACCTGCGACGACGTGCTGTCCGCGATGCTGCCCGAGCAGCCGGGCGACGACGTCGCCCTGCTCGTGGCCCGTACCCACGTCCTCGACCCGGACCAGGTCGCGCGGTGGGCGGTGGCCACCGATCCGGCGGCCGTCGCCGGGGTGCGCAAGAAGGTCGCCCAGTGGCTCGCCGACCGGGGCCTGTACGAGGAGGCGTTCACCACCGAGCTGATCCTCAGCGAGCTGGTCACCAACGCGGTGCGCTACGGCGAGGGCCCCATCGAGGTGCGCCTGCTGTACGACCGCAACCTGATCTGCGAGGTCTCCGACACCAGCAGCACCGCCCCGCACCTGCGGTACGCGGCGACGACGGACGAGGGCGGCCGGGGCCTGTTCCTCGTCGCCCAGTTCGCCGAACGCTGGGGCACCCGTTACACGGAGACCGGCAAGGTCATCTGGTCGGAGCAGACGGTCGGCGAATCCGAGGGGGAGGACACGGCGATGGAGGGCGTGTTCGGCGACGCCGTGCTCGGTGACGACTCCTTCGGGGACGACGAGCTCGGCGGTGACCCCCCGGAGCGGCCGGATTCCGGGTGACCGTCCCGCCCCGGGACCGTGCGGGCCGTGCGGGCGGGCGGTGCAGGTGGTGCGGGCGGTACGGGCCGTGCGGGCAGCCGACGCCGAGCGCCCGCCTCCCGTCCCCGGCGGGGAGGGAGAAGCGGGCGCTCTCGGGTCGGCGTGGGGCCGTGCGGGGCCGCGGGGTGTCAGCCCTGTGGTGCGGCGGCCTTGATCGCGGAGATGTCGAAGGTGAGCTTGACCTTGTCGCTGACCATCACACCGCCGGTCTCCAGCGCCGCGTTCCAGGTCAGGCCCCAGTCGGAGCGAAGAATGGTCGTGCTGCCCTCGAAGCCGACGCGCTCGTTGCCGTAGACGTCGGTGGCGGAGCCGTTGAACTCCAGGTCGATGGAGAGCGGACGCGTGACGTCCTTGATCGTGAGGTCGCCGGTGATCCGGTAGTCGTCGCCGCCGAGCTGCTCGGCCTGCGTGGAGCGGAACGTCATGAGGGGGAACTTCTCGGCGTCGAAGAAGTCGCCGCTGACCAGATGGGCGTCGCGGTCGGCGATGCCGGTGTCGATGCTGGCGATCCTGACGTCGATCGAGGCGGTGGAGTTCCCGGGGTCGGAGCCGTCCAGCTTCAGGGTGCCCTCATGGTCGCCGAAGGTGCCGCGCACGTTGGTGACCATGGCGTGGCGCACGGTGAAGCCGATGCTGCTGTGGGCCGGGTCGATCGTGTAGTCACCGGTGAGAGCGGCCAGCGCCGGGTCCACGGCGGGGGCGGCGGCAGTGGCAGTGGCCGGGGCGGTGTTGTTCTTGCGGCTGAACAGAGCCATGGCTCCTCCTCGGGGGACGTGATCGAGCTCGGGGGACGCGATCGGCGGGGTCGAAGTTGTTGTTTAACCTTCAACGAGATCGACTGTAGCGGCATCTAGTTCAAAGTTCAACATCTGGGGTTCGGGCAATTTCGGATCACCCCGGCTCGAGGGGCCGGGCCGTAGTGGGCCGGCAGGCCCGGCGACTGCGAAACAAGGGGCCGGGCAGCCGTGAACGACACCGGAACGATGGGACAACTCCCGCCATGTCTTCGCCTCCCTCTGGCGGACGCGCGTAGAGCTCGGGCAGTATCTGCATGTCTTTGTTGTCATGAACAGGAGGAGTCCCCCCATGGTGTCCCGTATGACACTGCGCCCCGTCCTGACCGCCCTCGCCCTCGTCCTCGGCGTGCTCTTCGCCCCGGGCATCGGCGTCCTCGGCAGCGGCGCCACCCAGGCCCACGCCGTCACCAAGCTCACCCACTCCCAGGCCACCGCCCGGTTCAGCTCCTCCGGGATCACCTGGTCGTCCTCCGGTGGCTGCTCCGACCGCAACATCTCCACCTGCACCTCGTTCGACCAGCTCAACCTGGCCACCGCGCAGGGCGCCCAGACCCTCAAGAGCGCCACGGGCTGCGCCCTGAACATCACCGGCGGCACCGAGACCGGGCACGCCAGTGGCACGTACTCGCACTGGAACGGCTACAAGCTCGACTTCGCCAAGTCGACCTGTCTCACGAACTACGTCCACAACACCTTCACCTACATCGGTGTGCGCGGCGACGGCGCTCCCCAGTACAAGGCGGGCTCCGGCAACATCTACGCCGACGAGGGCAACCACTGGGACGTGACGTACTACAACTGCGGCGGCTGCTGACCTCCGCGCCGCGCGTGCTCGCAGGAGTGCCCCCGTTCCGCCGGAACGGGGGCACTCGTACGTGGGCATGATCATGTCGGCAATGAGCCGGTGGTGAAGACTGCCCGGTCCGGGCAGTGAGCCGGGCGCCATGCCTTGACACGATGCGTTGCCGCCGGACACCGCGCGACGGTGCTGACCCGACGTACCGTCAACTTCCGTGTGGCAGAACGGCACACGAGGGGCCCGGTCGTTCCCGGACCGAGGTAGGTACCCACGTGAGAGCGACCCGTGCGGCACCGGTGGTGGCCGCAGTCGCCCTGGCCCCGGCCCTGCTGCTCCCCACCCCGTCCTCCGCCGCGCAGCCGTCCCCCTCGTCGGCCACCACGGTGACCACCCCGGACGCGGACCCGTACGAGGACTCCTCCTGCGACTCGACGTCGGAGGAGGAACTCCGCTTCGCGACCGCACGCGTCCTGGCGGACCCCGGCATCAGTGACGCCCTGGGCGCGGCGGCCCAGGGGGCCATCGACGGAACCCCGGAGGAACTGCGTCACTTCCTGGAGATCGGCCGGCGCGAGGCGGACGGCCACACCCCGTCGATCTCGGGCTGACCGTCCGCACTGTTCGTCCGCGCCGCCACGGGGGCGGCACGGACGAACAGTGCGGGACCGGTGCCGTGGCGGCCCCCCGCGCCGTCACGACAGCCGACCGGGGGCGCCGCCCCCCGCCCTCGGGCTCAGGCCCTCGCCCCCGTCACCGGCCGACCCGCTTCACCGGCCGACCCTGCTCACTGATCGACCCCGCTCACTGGCCGACCCTGCCGTCGATGCACTCGCGCAACAGATCGGCGTGCCCGCAGTGACGGGCGTACTCCTCGATCCGGTGCACCAGCAGCTCACGGACCGCTGTCCGGTCCTTCCCCAGGCGCTCGCCCAGATCCGGGTGCTCGGCCAGCGCGGCATCGGTCGCCGCCTGCTCGCGCTCCAGATCCGCGTACGCGGCGTCCACCAGGGCCTGGTCGGCGACGGCCTCGTCGAAGTCCGCGTCACGCCTGCCGTACAGCTTCGGCAGCGGTTCACCGTCACTGATCCAGTTGCGCCAGTCCCGTTCCGCCTCGGCCAGATGCCGGAGCAGACCGAGCAGCGACATCGTCGACGGTGGAACCGACCGCCGGGCCAGCTGCTCCGGGTCCAGTCCCTCGCACTTCATCCGCAGGGTCAGTCGATACCCAGTCAGAAAGTCTTCCAGTGTGGCGAGTTCACCGTCCGGACTGGTCCCGTTGTTGTTTCGGGGGTCGTCGTCCGGGTCGGTCCACATGTCGGGGTAGACAGTTGCCCGGGTCCAGCGTGTGGGTTGGTCGTTCATGCGTGCCATGTTCGTCCGCGAGGCCGCGTGCCCGCCAGCGATTTGTGCGCCAGCGATTCGGTACGCGAACGATTTGTGCGCGAAGCGCACGACGGCCGATGGTGTCGATGCGCGTGCGAGGATGAGGCCATGCGGCCGAGGGCCCTTCGGAGAGCGACTGCGGCCCGAACTCGACGCGCCCTACAGGGGAGTTCGGCTGACCGGCAGCCGCCGGCGACGACATGTGCACCGGCGGCGGGACCACCGACCGTCTGGCCGGGATCCCGAACCGGGGCCGGGGGTGGGGCACGGCAACGGCCCGGCAGTGCCTCGCCCGCCGACTCGGGACCGTCAGCCGAACAACCGACGCCGACGGCGAACCCCTCATCCGCCGCCCGACCGGAGACGGCGACACCGTCCTCTACCTCGGCGCCACCGAAGTCCGCCTCACCACCAAGGGCGCGACCAAGTTGAGAGTCGGGCAAATAATGACAGGTCGGCTTTCTTTGGGGGTTCTCGTCCCTTCGGTCTGCTGGTTCGGGGCAATGCTCCTGGTGGTGCGATTGGCTCTGTCTCTCCGATAGTGGGCTTTAACTTTGGTGTTGGTTGCTTGAGGGGGCGGGGCTCAGCTTCGCGGGGCCTTCGGTCATGGGCTGGTTGAACCTAGGTCCACCGCGTCGTCCAAGATGGGCCTGTCGTGCGATGGGGCCGGGCGGAAATGACCGCGTAGGGATGGGTGGAAAGCGATGCGTAACAGGGTTCAGGCGTACTACCGCGAGGAGCATGCAGACGAACCGTCGGTAGTTCGAACCTCTGAGGATGCCGATGTGCTGATCGATGCTCTCGCTACGGGGCCTGAGTTCGAGAACTTGGCCGTTCTGCACAGTTCGGAGCGTGAGCTTCTGCCATCGGGATTTCCGGATCACGAGTTCATGGTCGGTGTCGATGGGAAGCGGCAGGTAGGTGTTCTGAGCTTTGTGGACGAGAAGGACTTCCTCTCGCTCGGTTCCTCGGGGAGTAGGGGGGCGGAGGTTGTCTACTTTGTGGTAGAGAACCCGACGGAGTTTCCCGAAACTGCAGAAATCCCCCTTGCTCTGGTGCGTCAGGCCGCGAAGGAATTCCTTTCTTCCGGAGGGCAGCGTCCGACGTGTGTGCAATGGCAGGAGCCGGAAATCTGGTGATCGGCTGCCCTGGTCCCGTGCCTGGTGGCTCGATGGTGCGGGGACGTAGAGTTCCTGGCCATGACTGTGCTGCGTGGCGCTTCCGTCTTCCTTCGTCCCGCTGTTCGCGAGGACGTTCCCGCCCTGGCTGCCATCCGGGCCACGCCCGAGGTGCGGGCGCGGTGGAGGGGTGGGGACGATCTTGAGGCGGAGGTCTCGGCCGATCTCGAAGACTCCGGCAGTCAGCATCTGACCATCGAGTACCAGCAGAAGATCGTCGGCATGATCCAGTGGTACGCGGAGGAAGAGCCCGACTACCGGCATGCCGGCATCGACCTCTTCCTCGATCCCGCGGTGCACGGCAGGGGATTGGGCACCGATGCCGTACGGACGCTGGCCTGCCATCTCGTCGACGACCACGGTTATCACCGGCTGGTCATCGACCCGGCAGCCGACAACGCGGTGGCGATCCGCTGTTACGCCAAGGTCGGCTTCCGGCCGGTCGGCATCATGCGGCAGTACGAGCGTGGCGCGGACGGCACCTGGCACGACGGCCTCCTGATGGATCTCCTGGCCGCCGAGCTGGTGCGCTGACCGGGCCTGCCCGGCGGCCCGAGCGCCCGCGCTCGCCCCTTGCGAGGGTGCGGGCCGGGGCCGGGTGGCTCAGGCCCCCACCGTCACCGTGAAGCGGCGGGGGTTGCCGTCGTTGGCTGCGCCCGAGACGTCGGGTTCGCCGTCGGGGCGGACGTCGTCGTAGGGGAAGGCGTAGCCGATCGGGGTGTTGGCGTGGACGACGCGGGACCAGTGGTTGGTGGTCGGGTCCCGGTAGTAGTCGGCGGTGGAGGTGCCGTTGGGCTGCTCGGGGTGGGTGAGCATCAGGGAGCGGTTGAAGCCGGAGGCCAGGCGGGCCAGGAGGGCCTTCTTGTCGTCCGGGTCGGCCGGGTTGTTGGCGAACGGGCCGTGGTTGCAGGTGAAGACGTCCTTGGAGGTGGGCTTGGTGAAGGTGTGGCCGCCCTCGAACGTCAGGACGTCCCCGTTCACCCGGCCGGTGCGGACGCCTCGGCCGCCCTGGAGGTCGATGCGCAGGTCGGTGGAGCGGTACTTCTCCCAGACCCGGTCGATGTAGGACGTGAACACGTCGCGGAACGGCATCTCGTCCGGACGGTCGAAGAACGGCGCCATCAGGTTCTGCGGCGAGATCACGCGCAGTACGTCGCCGCCCGCGCCGCGGATCACCAGCTTGTCCCACGGCTGCCCGTCGGTGGCGGCCTGGGCGACGAGGCCGTCCGCGATGCGCTGCACCGCCCCGTCCGGGAGCGGGGCCACGGTGTGTGTCGCGTCGCCGGTCAGCGTCAGGCCGATCGGCAGCGCGGTGACCAGGTCGACGTAGCTGATGTTGGCGTACAGCTGCTGGGGGTTGAAGGTGAACTCGCAGAAGGACCAGGTGCGGCCGTAGTTGGCGTCGGTCGAGGTCGCGAACGCCGGTTCCACCAGGGCGGGGCCGGGGTTGAGGTAGAACGTGAGGGTGTCGTCGCGTACGAAGTAGACGCGGGCGCCGTACATCTGGGGCAGCGTCAGGACCACCGGCGCGCCGCCCGCCCCGTTCAGCGGGATGGCGCAGTCGACCGGCAGCGGGGTCTGCGGTGCGGAGGGGGAGTCGGGGCGGTAGACGCTGCCGTCGGCCCGCAGCAGGACCCAGCGGTCGGTGCCCTGTTCGTGGCCGGTGACGTAGGCGTTGACCCTGCCCGGCAACGAGCGGTTCTCCAGGGCCAGTTCGCAGGTCGTGGGGGCGGCGGAAGCGCTCGGGCCCGGGGCGCTGCCCCAGGCGGGGCGGGTGAGGGCGGTCGCGGTGGCGGCGACGCCACCGGTCAGGAAAAGCCTGCGTGAGATCACGGGGACTCCTGAGATGTGGGGGATGTCCTTCACTCTCGCGAGGGCCGCTCCTGCCGTCAAGACTTATGACTGAGAGCGCTCTCAGATGTCTCAGTCCTTCACAACTCGCAGCCAGGAGGCGGATGTTGGAGATCAGTTCCGAACCCGCCCTGGACCTGCGAGCATCTGGAAGTGACCATCATGTGTTGGGCCACTGGGGGAGAGACGACCGGATGAGAGAGCTGTTGCCCACCGACCCCCGGGAGGTCGGTCCGTACCGCCTGCTGGCGCGGCTGGGAGCCGGTGGGATGGGCGAGGTGTTCCTCGGACGTTCCCCCGGCGGGCGGACCGTCGCGGTGAAGGTGGTGCGGCAGGGGCTCGCGGAGGACACGCAGTTCCGGCTGCGCTTCGCCCGGGAGGTGGAGGCGGCCCGGCGCGTCGGCGGCTTCTACACCGCGCAGGTGGTGGACGCGGACACCGAGGCCGCACCGCCGTGGCTGGTCACGTCCTACATCCCCGGCCCGTCGCTGCGCGAGGCGGTCGTCGAGTGCGGCCCCTTCCCCGGCGAGGCGGTCGCGGCGCTCGGCGCGGGCCTTGCCGAAGGGCTGAAGGCCATCCACGCGTGCGCAGTGGTGCACCGCGACCTCAAGCCCGGAAACGTGATCCTCGCCGACGACGGGCCGCGCGTCATCGACTTCGGCATCGCCCGCGCCCTGGACGCCACCTCCCAGCTCACCCGGACGGGCGCGATCGGCACCCCCGCCTACATGTCGCCCGAACAGATCCGGGGCCAGGAGGCGGGGCCGGCGAGCGACGTCTTCTGCCTGGCCGCCGTGCTGGCGTACACCGCCACCGGCAAGGGTCCGTTCGGGGACGGCCCCACCGAGGCCCTGATCTACCGGGTCGTGCACGACGAGCCCGATCTCTCGCGCCTCCCGGCCGACCTCGCCCCGATCGTCGCGGCGGGGCTCGCCAAGGCGCCCGACGACCGACCCGGCATCGACGAATTCCTCAGCCGGTGCGCCGCGCTCGCCGGACCCGACGGCCTCCGGCTCCCGGACGGCGTGACCGAGCTGATCAACGAGCAGACGGCACGGACCAAGGCACTGACCGCTCCGGCGGTCCCACGGCCGCCGAAACCCTCGGAGCCACCGCAGCCACCGCAGCCCCTGCCCCCGTCCCCGGAGCCGACGACCGAACCCGCCGAGCAGGCCGCCGCCCAGGCCGGCGCGCCCCGGCCCGCCCAGCACGTCCGGGCCACCGGGCAGAAGACCGCGATCGGGTACACACCCGTGGCTCTGCCCTGGCTGCCGGGAAGGACGGCCGGGGCGCGGAGGGCGAGGATCGTCCGCTGGCACAAGCAGGTGGGCGACGAGATAGCCGTGGACGAGCCGCTGATCGACGTCTCGTCCGTCCGGGGCGAGACCGTGATCACCTCCCCGGCCGACGGCACGCTCCTGGCCGTGTACCGCGGCGACGGCGCGTCGGCCCGCATCGGTTCCGTCGTCGCGGGCATCGGCACACCGGGGGCGAAGGTCCCGCGCGTGCGCCGGTTCCGCGTGGGCCGGGTCGCCCTGATGTCCTTCGGCTGCCTCGTCGCAGCGGCCCTCGTCGTCGTCATCGGGCTGCTCGGTGCGCAGGGCTCGCTCTTCAGCGGTGACATCCGCGAGGTGCGCCAGGGCGACTGTGTCGCCCAGGAGTACCCCGAGGGGAACAGGAACGCGGACTGGATCACGAAGCCGTGCGTCTTCATGGAGATCCGCGCGTTCCTGAACGACGGCAACGAGTCCAAGACCTATTCGAAGGTCCTCCACCGCGATCCGCCCGACGGGTGTTCCAGGGCCGTGGAGGGATGGTCCGGGACCGACGACTACGAGGCGGAGGTCGGAGACACGGTGCTGTGCCTGGAGCTGCTCTGACCGGCGGCCCGGTTGGTGTTTCGCGCCCGGGAAGCACGATGCCCCGCCGGGGCCGGCCCGAGGGGCGGCGGGGCGGGGCAGGGGTGGTTCCGGGGTTCTCAGACCGTGGCGTTCAGGAAGGCGGTCCAGGCGGCGGGGGGAACGGTGAGGACGGGACCGTCGGTCACCTTGGAGTCGCGGATGTGGACGGCGGCGGGGTGGGCGGCCACCTCCACGCAGGCGCCGCCCTGGTCGCTGCTGTAGCTCGACTTGCGCCAGTCGTAGGCGACTTCGAGGCAGGCGCCGCCCTGGCTGCCGCTGTAACTGGATTTGAACCAGGCGAGGGTGGCGGTGCGGGGGGCCGGATGTGCTGCGCGGGTCATGTCTCTCCAAGCAGTTCGTCCAGTAGGCGTGCACTCGCCTCGACGGAAAGTGCCTGCGAACGCAGCATCCCACATTTCTGCTGGAGCACGCTGACGTCGTCTGGATCTTGATGCAGGTAGCTGGTCAGTTGGCCTTCCACATATGCGAGGTGGTCGTGCTCTGGGGTCTCCAGCAGCACCATCGGCCCGTCGAGTGCTGCGTGCTTCGGCAGTTTCATCGGCATGATCTGGAGTCCCAGGAAAGGGAGTTCCATGCACTGACGCAGATGCCGGATCTGGTTCCGCAGTACGGCGGGGTCGCCGATCTCGCTGCGCAGAATGCTCTCCTCCAGCAGGAAGTGGAGCATGGGGCGGGGCTTGCGGCTGAGCAGCTTCTGTCGGTCGAGCCGGTCCGCCACCCATTCCTCCAGCTCGTCCTCTTCGAGGGGTGGGTAGAGGCAGGAGAAGACAAGCCGGGCGTACTCCTCGGTCTGGAGCAATCCCGGCACCACCTGGTTCTCGTACCAGAGCAGTGTCACTGCGTTCTGCTCGTACTCCACGAAGTCCTGGACGAACGCCGGGAACCGCTCCTTCATCGGCACCTTCTCCACCGCGACCCGCAACGCCCCCTTCGTGTCCAGCAGTTCGTCGAGCAGGATCGCGAGGTCCAACTGGAGTGTCCTGCGGCCCTGTTCGATCGACGCGATCGTGTCCTCTCCCACGGAGCACCGGTCGGCCAGCTCCACCTGTGTCATTCGCGCAGCCTTGCGGAACATCGCCAACTGCGCACCGATCAGGTGCCAGGACGTGATCCGCTTGCTCTTCTTCTTTGCCGGTTGCATGAGCTGCCTCTCCCCGTTGCGAACCCCGGATGACACGTCAGGAGCCGTACAAACGCGTTGTACGACCCCACACGGTGCTCAACGCTAGTGACTTTGTGTGACGTTGGCTGCGTGAACGAAACAACTCAACTCTCCTGCTTCCGTGAGGTGTTCCACCGTCGGGAACGCCGTGCCGTGCCGCTCGTACGGCAGTTCGTGCATGCGGCCCTCGTCGACTGGGCGTGCGACGTCCGGTCCGACGACGTGTTGCTCTGCGTGAGCGAACTCGCCACCAACGCCGTGCTGCACGGCGTCCCGCCCGGCCGTGGGTTTCGTGTGCGCCTCCACTGGGAGCAGGGCGACGGTGTCCTGCGCATCGAGGTTCACGACAGTGGTGACGGGGAGGTCCGCCCCCGTGATTCCGGAGCGGCGCCCGACGAGGAGGAGCGGGGGCGCGGGCTGTTGCTGGTTGCGGCGCTCGCCGACAAGTGGGGAGTGGGGGAGCGGAACCCGGGCAAGGTGGTGTGGTGCGAGTTCGGGGTACGGGTTCGGGTCCGCGCGTAGGGGAGGCAGGCGGGGGTGCATATGTGATCGAAGTGTCAGGTATCCCCCCTGCTGCATTCGGGGCGTCAGATCCGCTCGGCGGGTGAGACACAAGGTCGGTGCGGTCTACCGGTTCCGGCGGTGGGTGGGATACCCCTGGAGCGGCGGCCCCCCACCGGGCCGTTCCCGTGAACGCGAAGTGGAAGGAACCCTGCCATGGACAGCTGGTACGTGGACGACCGCTGCACCAACTGCGACGTCGCCCGGCAGTTCGCGCCCGAGCTGATCGGCGAGGAGGACGGGACGTCGCGCATCCTGCGGCAGCCGGACGACGATGCGGAGAACCGGCGCTTACACGCCGCCGTCTTCGCCTGCCACACTCGCTCGATCCGCCCCGCGTCCGGGCGGCCCGACCCGGCGCTCGACCCGTTCCCGATGGCGCTGGACGACGGCGTGCTGATCTGCGGGCACAACTCCACGCACACCGCCGGTGCCAACTCCTACCTGCTGCGGCGGCCCTCCGGCACGGTCATGATGATCGACACCCCGCGCTGGAGCCCCGAACTCGCCGGGCGGTACGTGGCGGCCACGGGGCCCGTCACCGACGTACTGCTCACCCATCGCGACCACGCCGCGCACGGCCGCCGCTACGCCGACCACTTCGGCGCCCGGCTGTGGATCCACGAGGGCGACCTCGACGCGGCGCCGGACGCGGACCGGGTGATCCGGGGCCTCGACCCCGTGGAGGTCGGCGAGGGCGTCACCGTCCACCCGCTGCCCGGCCACACCCGGGGCAGCGTGCTCTACCTCGCGGACGACCGGTACTGCTTCAGCGGCGACAGCTTCTACTGGTCGCGCACGACCGAGGACCTCGAAGTCGCGGAGAGCGTGACCTGGTACTCCATCGAGGAGTTGGCCGCCTCCCTGGCGAGGACGGCGGGGCAACTGCGGTTCGAGTGGGTGCTGCCCGGCCACGGCGACCGGCGGCGCCTGGACGCCGACGAGATGTCCCGGCGACTGCACGCCCTGGCGGAACGCACGGGGCTGCTGAAGCCCCGGCCGATCGACTTCACGGCCCTGCGCTGGTGATTCACGGCCCTGTGCTGGTGATTCACGGCTTTCCGCTGGTGATCCACGGCCTCTGCCGATGGTTCATGGCGAGTCGTCCCACGAACGCGCAGCGTCCACTTGGACTTACGCAACGCGGTTGTTGGACTGGAGCGTCCCGAGTCGTCGCAGGTCGTTGACGGTGTCCGGTCACGGGCACTACGCAGAGCACATGTCGCCAAGATTCACTTCGGCGGGCGCCGTCGCCGCCGCATCAGCCGCCGTGCTGGCGCTGGTGGGGACCGCGCTCCCCGCCACCGCCGCAGCTCCTCCGTCCGCAACAGCCGGGCCGGCCGTGCCCGCGGGCGCCACCGTCATCGGCTCCGCACAGCTCTCGGTGGCCGTCGCCGACGACTTCCCGCGCGTCCTGGCGTACACCGACAGGGCCAGCGGCAACCGGCTGTTCGGCAGTACGCAGCCGGTCACCGCCGTGACCCTCAACGGCACCGCGCACCCGGTGAAGCTCAAGGGCGCCCCCGAGATCACCGACTCCGCCGCCCGCTACACGCTGACCTTCACCGACCTGCCCGGTGTCGAGATCGACGCCTCGCTCTCCGTCTCCGGACGCGTCACCACGTTCAAGGTGACGGCCGTGCGCGACACCGAGGCGTTCCGCGTCGGCACCATCGACATCCCCGGCCACGACCTGGTCTCCGTCGGCTCCACGGACACCGGCGCCGCCACCGCCTTCACCCGGCTGGACAACGACTCGACGAAGACCGCCGACGTCTTCGGCAAAGTCACCGCGGACACCGCCGCCGACAAGGCGCCGGTCGGTGCCTCGTACGCGCTTCTCAACACCGGTTCGCTCGCCGCGGCCGTCGAGTCCAACTCCTCGTACGACAAGCCGTCCGGCGCCACCAATGGCGACGACGCCCGGTTCTGGCACCAGGCCCGCACCGCGGACGACGGCAGCGTCCGGGTCGGCGTCTGGTCCGGCCAGTGGACCTACCGCGGTGCCGGCGCGCCGAAGCCGGAGAGCGGCGACGCCCTGCCCTGGGCGAAGGTCGTCGTCACCCCCGACGCCAACGGCGACAAGGTGGTGGACTGGCAGGACGGCGCCGTCGCGTTCCGCACCATCGGGATCGAGGCGCCCGGCGGCAAGGACACCCCGGACCGGGTCGTCACCCACATCCCGTTCAACTTCGCCAGCCAGGCCACCCACCCCTTCCTGCGCACCCTCGACGACGTCAAGCGGATCTCGCTCGCCACCGACGGCCTCGGGCAGCTCGCGCTCCTCAAGGGCTACGCCTCCGAGGGCCACGACTCCGCCCACCCCGACTACGGCGGCAACTACAACGAGCGCGCCGGCGGGCTGAAGGACCTCAACACGCTCCTGAAGGACGGCAAGAAGTGGGGCGCCACCTTCGGCGTCCACGTCAACGCCACCGAGGCGTACCCGGAGGCCGACGCCTTCGACGAGAAGCTCGTCGACAAGACGAAGCCCGGCTGGAACTGGCTCGGCCAGAGCTACTACATCGACCAGCGCCGCGACATCAACAGCGGTGACCTGGCCAAGCGCTTCCAGCAGCTGCGCGACGAGACCGACCGCAACCTGAGCCTCCTCTACATCGACGTCTACTACACGCACGGCTGGATCGCCGACAAGACCCTCCAGACCGTGCGGAACCAGGGCTGGAACGTCGCCACCGAATGGGCCGACAAGTTCGAGCGCGGCTCGCTCTGGTCGCACTGGGCCAACGACCTCGACTACGGCGGCGCCACCAACAAGGGCCTCAACTCGAAGATCATCCGGTTCATCCGCAACAGCGAGAAGGACGTCTGGAACAACGACCCGGTCCTCGGCCAGAGTGCCATCGAGGAGTTCGAGGGCTGGACCGGCGAGACCGACTGGAACGCCTTCCACGACAACATCTGGCAGCGCAACCTGCCCGCCAAGTACCTCCAGCAGCAGAAGATCACCCGCTGGGACGGCAACGACGTCACCCTCACCGGCGGCGTCCGGGGCACCGTCGAGGACGGCAGGCGGACCTTCTACGACCACGGCCGCAAGGTCCTCGACGGCACCGATTACCTGCTGCCCTGGGACGGTGGCAAGAAGCTGTACCACTACAGCAAGTCCGGCGGCACGAGCAGCTGGGAGGTGCCGTCGAACGGCACGTACACGGTCTACCGGCTCACCGACAACGGGCGGGTCGAGGCCGGCACGGTCAAGCCCGTCGACGGGAGGATCACGCTGACCGCCGAGGCCGGGCAGCCGTACGTCCTCTACCCGCAGCAGGCACCGAAGGCCGCCGACCCCCGGTGGGGCGAGGGCACCCCGGTCCACGACCCCGGCTTCAACGACAAGGGGCTCGGGTCCTGGTCGAAGACCGGAACCGTCACCCGTGACACCGACGGTCGGGGTCGCAACAGTGCCGCACTCCCCGCGGGCGCCACGGCCGCGCTCGCCCAGCGCATCGACGGCCTCGTCCCCGGCAAGCGCTACACCGCGTCCGCGCTCATCGAGGTCCAGCCCGGGAAGACCCGGCACACGACCCTCTCGATCGGCGGGAAGTCCGTCGCCGTGGACCGCTCCACCGTCAAGGACCAGGTCGCCGCGTCCGACTGGCACGGCACGTACTTCCAGCGCGCCAAGGTCAACTTCACCGCCCCCGCGGACGGCCGCGCCACCCTGCGCATCGAAGCGGCCGGGAACGGCACGGCGAAGGTCCGGGTCGACGACGTGCGCATCGTCGCCAACGCCCCGAAGACCAGGGCGAACACCGTCGTCCACGAGGACTTCGAGGACGTCGACCAGGGCTGGGGCCCCTTCCTCAAGGGGAACGCGGGCGGCTCCACCGACCCCCGCACCGTCATCACCCGGCGGCACGCCCCGTACACCCAGGCGGGCTGGAACGGAAAGCTCGTCGACGACGTCATCGGCGGCGAGGAGTCCCTCAAGGCCCACGAGGAGAACACCGGACTCGTCTACCGCACCGCCCCGTGGACCGTGCCGATGACCGACGGCCACCGCTACAGGGTCGAGTACGACTACCAGTCCAGCCACGCCGGCGCCTACGAATGGGTCGACGGCTACGACCGGATCACCGCGGACGGCAAGCCCGAATCCGTCGAGACCCGGACCACCGCCGTCGGGCAGCAGCGCACCACCGGCCACTTCACCGAGACCGTCACCGCGGGCTGCGGCGACACCTGGACCGGGCTGCGCAAGCGCGGCGACGCCCCCGACGGCGCCGACTTCGTCCTCGACTCCTTCACCGTGACCGACCTCGGCCCGGCCCCGGCCTCCGAACAGGCCGCCTGCGGCACGCTCGGCATCGACCCGGGCGCCGAGACCCTCGAACCGGGCACGGCCAACACCGTCGAGGCGTCGTTCACCAACTACGAGGCGACCGCGGCCACCGGCGTCGCCCTGAGCCTGACCGTCCCCGAGGGCTGGACGGCCGAGCCGTCGGGCGCCGTCGCCTTCGACTCCGTCGCACCGGGCGCCAGGGCCACCGCCACCTGGCGGGTCACCCCGCCGGTGGACGCCGAGTACCGGACGTACAGCCTGAGTTCCGAGGCGAAGTACACCGTCGGCGCCGCGCACCGCACGCTCGGCGCGCAGACCTCCGTACGGACCCTGCCCCCGCCGCCCACCACCGACAGCTGGGCCGGCGACCTGGACTGGACGGCCGCCGAGAACGGCTGGGGCCCCGTCGAACGGAACCTCTCCAACGGCGAGACCGGCGCCGGTGACGGCACCCCGCTGACCATCGGCGGCACCGTCTACACCAAGGGCCTGGGCACCCACGCCCCGGCGAAGGTCCGCTACTACCTGGGCGGCAAGTGCACCTCGTTCACCGCCCAGGTGGGCGTGGACGACGTGCAGAAGAGCGCCGGCAGCGTGCAGTTCTCCGTCCTGGCCGACGGCACCGAGAAGGTGAAGTCCCCGGTGCTGAAGGCGGCCGACAGCGCCTGGTCGCTCACAGCCGACGTCACCGGCGCCAAGTACGTCGACCTGGTCGTCGGCGACGGCGGCGACGGCAACGGCAACGACCACGCGGACTGGGGCGACGCCCGCTTCCGGTGCGGTAACTGATCCACCATGATGCGGGACGGGCGCCCACCGGCTGCGCGCCCGTCCCGCGTCGTGCATGCAAGGCCATTCCCCCCGACGGCCACTTCCCGACGGCCATCCCTCGGTGGTCGTTCCCCGGCGGCCGTCTCCGACGACATGGAGCCCGCACATGCCGAACCAGCCCGTCTGGTCCCGCCGCACCCTGCTGACCCTCTCCGCCGCCACCGCCCTGGCGGTCACCCTCCCCGGCTCCGCCACGGCCGCCACCACGGGCGCCGACGAGTTCGACACCCTCCGCCACCGCTGGACCGGCATCGCGCTCGGCACCGGCTACGACGCGAACGCCGAACCCTTCGCCTCCCGCCTCGCCGGGACGGGCACGCTCGCCCGAGGGTTCCGGTCGACGATGAGCCCGGCCGCGAACTCGCTGTGGCCCGGCTTCACCTTCGACCCGCCGTCCGGCATCACCCAGAGCTACAGCCGGCTGTGGACGATGACCCAGGCGTACGCGCAGCCCGGCACCGGCTCGACCGGCGACGCCGCCCTCCTCGCCGACATCCTGCGCGGCTGGGACCACCTGGCCGCCACCGCCTACCACGCCTCCGTCACGCCCTACGGCAACTGGTGGGAGTGGCAGATCGGCAGCCCGCGCATCCTCATGGACATCGCGGCCGTGCTGTACGAACAGCTGGGCACGGCCCGCGTCGAGGCCGCCTGCGCCGCCGTCGACCACTTCATCCCCGACGCGGTCCTGCGCGACTACAGCGGCACCTCCACCGGCGCCAACCGGGTGGACCTGTGCCGCTCCGTCGCCCTGCGCGGCGTCCTCGGCCGGGCACCCGCCAAGGTCGCCCTGGCCAGGGACGCCCTGTCGCCCGTCTTCCCCTACGTCACCAAGGGGGACGGCCTGTACGCGGACGGGTCGTTCGTCCAGCACACCACCGTCGCCTACTCCGGCACCTACGGGCAGGTCATGCTCGACGGACTCGGCCGGCTCTTCGCCCTGCTCGCCGGATCGACCTGGGCCGTCACCGACCCGAACCGGCAGATCGTCCTGGACAGCGTCGAGCGCGCCTACGCCCCGCTGGTCTACAACGGCCTGGTCATGGACAGCGTCAACGGCCGGGCCATCAGCCGCGGCCTGCTGAAGAACGACGACCTCCAGGTGATGCGCGGCGACCACTTCCACGGCCAGGGCATCATCGCCGGGATCGCCCTCATCGCCGCGGGCGCCTCACCGGCCGAACGCGACCGGTGGCACGGCATGATCAAGGGCTGGATCGCCCGGGACCGGACCAGCCCCGTCCTCACCGCCCGCCAGTTCCCCGTCGCGGACCTGGCCCGGCTGCACGCCGTGCAGGCCACCGCCGTCCCGGCCGCCCCGGAGCGGGTGGGCCACCACCTCTTCGCCCAGATGGCCCGCGCCGTCCACCGGCGCCCGGACTGGGCCGCCGGCATCTCCATGGCCTCGGCCCGGATCTCGTACTACGAATGCGGCAACGGCGAGAACCCGCGCGGCTGGCACACCGGCGCCGGAATGCTCTACTGGTGGCCGGGCGCCGACCACAACGACCAGTACACCGACTGGTTCTGGCCCACCGTCGACCCCTACCGGCTGCCCGGCACGACCGTCTCGACCAAGCGGCTCGCCGACCGGGCGGGCGGCGAATGGGGCGCGGCCAAGCCCGCGGCGAACTGGGTCGGCGGCGCCACCGACGGCGAGTACGGCGCGGTCGGCCAGCACCTCAAGGGCCTCGGCTCCACCCTGGAGGCCCGCAAGTCGTGGTTCTGCGCCGCCGACACCGTCATCTGCCTCGGCGCGGGCATCACCGCCACCGACGGGGTGCCCGTCGAGACGATCGTCGACAACCGCATGCTCGGCGAGCACGGCACCGAACCGCTCACCGTCGACAGCCGCACCCGACCCCGCTGGGCCCACCTGGAGGGCCACGGCGGCTGGGTCCTGCCCGGCGGGGCGGACCTGCGGACCCTGCGCGAGGACCGCACCGGCGCCTGGTCCGACATCAACACCACCAGCTCCACCGAGCGCCGCACCCGCCGCTACCAGACCCTCTGGCTCGACCACGGCACCGACCCGGCCGCCGCCGACCACGTCTACCTGCTGATGCCCGGCGCCTCCCGCCGCGCCGTCGCCGACCGCGCCGCCGACGAGGGATGGCTGACCGTGCTCGCCAACACCGCCACCGCCCAGGCGGTCGAGGTGCGCGCGCTGGGGCTGACCGCCGCCAACTTCTGGCGGGCGGGCACGGCCGGACCGCTCTCCGCCACGGCCCCGGCGAGCGTGCTCGTCCGGCAGCGGCAGGGCACGACGACGCTGTGCGTGAGCGGACCGGACCGCAGCGGCACCCCGGTGGAGGTGGTGTGGGACCGGCCGGTGCGGCAGGTCGTCTCCGCGGACCCGGGGATCGAGGTGCGCGCCACCGGCCGGCGCCTGGTGCTCCGGGTCGACCCGGGCACCGCGGGCGTCACCCTTCGGTGTGACGTCCGGTAGACACCGGGTGACCGGAGTGGGTCCGAGTACTGGGAACGGTGCCTGTCGCACGCGTATTCTCGTGCGGTATGGGGGAGTTGAGAGCGGACTGGCGGCTGCGGCTGCGGCGCGGCGCCCCGGACGGGCCCGTCTGCGGTGCCGGTGTGCTGCTCACCCAGGACCGGGCCCTCACCTGCGCGCACGTCGTGAAGGATCCGGACGCCCGGATGTGGGTGGAGTTCGCGGAGAACCCCGGCATCGCCCCGGTCGGGGCGCGCGTCGCCGAGGGCGGCTGGCTGCCCGGCCTCGGCGCGACCCGCGAGGACATCGCCGTGCTCGCCCTGGACAGCCCGCGCCCGCACGCCACCCCCGCCTCCCTCGACCGGAGCCTGGAACGCGGCCGTGAGGTGTGGATCGGCGGATACGCGCGGGCCTTCGCCGACGGCATGTGGCTGACCGGGCGGATCGGCGGGGTCCACGGGGCGTGGGTCCAGCTCGACGCCGGGCGCAACGAACAGGTGGTGCGCCCGGGGTTCAGCGGGGCCGCCGTGCAGGTGCGCGGCGGCCCCGGCGGGCCGCCCGAACGGGTGGTCGGCATGGTCGTCAGCTGGCGCGGCGACCGCGACCTGGCGCTGCCCGTCGACAACGACCTGGCGTTCTCGTACATGGTCCCGATCGACAAGATCGCCGAACTCGTGCCCCTGGTAGCCGAGTTGAGCGGACCGGACGGCTGGGACCACGGGCTGGCGCGGCGGCTGCGGAGATGGTTCGCCGGAGGTGACGAGCCCGAGGTACGGCTCAGCGTCGTCCCGCACGGCGGCGGACGCGACCGCACCCTGCGCCACCAGCTGCACCGCGCCCACCTCGTCTACCGGGGCGGGCGCACCACCCCCGAGGACTTCGTCGACGAACTGGTGACCCGGCTCCGCCCGCCCCGCCACCGGGCCGCCGCGTACCGCGACTGGCTCCTCACGGGCGGCACCCCGCCGGAACGGCCGCCCGGAGCGGGAGCCGGGGGAGCGAGCCCCACCCTCGCCGTGATCGGACTCGACGAGGACCGGCAGCCGCACCGGCTGGTCCCGCTGCTCGTACGGGTACGGGCGCTCGGCTTCCGGGTCCTCGTCGTCGTCCGGGAGAGCGGGGGCGCCGGGGTGACCGAGGTCGCGCGGCACCTGCTGCTGCCCGCCCTGGAGGAACGGGCCGATCTGCTGATCCGCCGCGCCGAGGACATCGAGAGGGAATGGGCCGCGCTGAACGGCCTGGTGGAATCGGCCTCCATGGCCCCCCTGCCGCGGACGGACGCGGCCCGCCACCGCCGCCGACTGGCCGCCCTGCGCACCGTCGAGGACCCGCACCAGCGGCTCGCCGCCCTGCGCGCCCTGCTGCGCGAACTCCGGGCGGACCCGGAACGGCACGGGCGGCACGGCGGGACGGACCTGCCGGCACCGCGCGACGAGCAGGGCCGGGCGGAGCGCCGATGAGAATCCCCTGCCCGCACCGCCGCTTCACCGGAGGCCCGTGCGACGGCGCCGTACAGACCACCGGCCACTGCGACACCTGCGGACGCGCCGAGGACGGCCCGGGACTCCCGCCCCTGCCCGCCGACCCCGCCGCGTGCGGCCCCAGGGGCCTGCTGGAACTGCCCCGGCTCCGCCCGAACACCCCCGAGCGGCGCCTGGGCGCCGCCGTCACCCGGGCCCGCATCCGGATGAGCTGCTCGGCCAAGTCCTGCGCCACCTATTTCATCCCCCCGTACACCGCCGCCCCGCCTCCCGACGAGGGCCACTGCCCCCGGTGCGGCGCCCCCTACTCCTACCGCCCCGAACTCACCGGCGACGGACCGCTGCTCCAGGACCAGTACCGCATCCTCGGCCCCATCGCCCACGGCGGCCAGGGCTGGGTCTACCTGGCCCGCGACACCCACCTCGAAGACCTCGTCGCGGTGAAGGGCCTGCTCAACAGGTACGCGGAACGGGGCGCCGCACAGGCCGGCGAGGAACGCCGCAGCCTGGTCGCCATCCGGCACGAACGCATCGTCCAGATCCGGGACTTCGTCAGCACCAGCAGCGAGGACGGCACGGTGTCCGGCGGCTACATCGTGATGCAGGACGTCGGCGACCGCACCCTCTCCGCGGTCGTCGAGGCGACCCGGCAGGGCACCTTCGTCCTCGACATCGAACACGTCGTCACCTACGGCTGCCAGATCCTCGAAGCCCTCGCCCACCTGCACGGCATGGGATTCCTGTACGGGGACATGAAGCCGTCCAACGTCGTCCACCAGCACGACGGCATCAAGGTCATCGACCTCGGCGGGGTCCGGGCGAGCGGCTCCACCGAACCGCCGCCCGTCATCACCCCCCGCTACGCCGCGCCCGAGATGGTCAGCGGCAGCCCGCTGACCGTCGCCCACGACATCCACACCGTCGGCGCGACCCTGGCCGAACTGGCCGGCTGGGCCGTCGGCGACGACGTGCCCGGCCTCGGCACCAGCTCCTTCCGGCTGGTGGTGGAGCGGGCCACCGACCCGGACCCGGAACGCCGGTTCGCCGACGCCGACGAGATGGCGGGCCAACTGCGCGGAGTGCTGCGCGAGATCAGGGCGCTGCGCGGAAAACGCGACCGGACCGAACCGTCCGCCCACTTCACCCCGTCCACCGGGCTGCTCGGCGCACGGCTGGGCACCGTGCCCGACTACGCGCACTGGCTGGCCCGCACCCCGCACCGCCGCGACGAGATCCGTGAGGCGCCCGCCCTGGACTCCGGACTTCCCACCCCCGCCGAGATCGCCCGGCGGCTGCCGGTGCCCCGGCCCTACCCCGGCGACCCGGAGGCCGCCCGGTTCCTGGTGAGCAGCTACGACCCCGGACGATTACTGGCCCAGCCCGCCACGGGGGAGCGGTCGGTGGAGATCTGTCTGCACAACGTCCGCCTGCTCCTCGGCAGGGAGGGCGGTGAAGCCCTGGCCGCCGCCCGCGAACAGGTGGCGGCGGCGGACGCCATCCCGGGCCCCGGCCCGGTGCGGCAGTGGCGGCTCAGCTGGCACCGGGGACTCGTCGCCCTGCGCGGCGCACAGGACCCGGACGACCGGCGGCGGCTGCTGGCACAGGCCCTGGACCACTTCACCGCCGTCCACCGCGCCCTGCCCGGCGAGTACGCCGCGAAACTGGCCCTCGCCTACGTCGCGGAACAGCTCGGCCCGGACCGCCCGCCCGGCCCGGCCCCCTCGGCGTACGAACTCTTCCGGGCCGTGCACGCCCGCAACCCCTCCCACGTCGGGGCGGCGCTGGGGCTGGCCCGGCTGGCCCTGGCACGCGGCGACCGGGACGCGGCGACGGCCGTCCTGGACCTGGTGCCCGACGAGTCGCGGGACCACACCGTGGCTCGGATCGCCGCCCTGCGCATCCGGGCGGCCCGGCTCGCCGCCGGGGAACACCCCCTGCCCGGGGTGCGGCGGATCGACGCCGCGCTCGCCGCCGTCCCCCTCCGCGAGGACCGCACCGGCCCGCACCCGCCGTCCGTCGTGACGGGCGACGAACCGGCCCGGCTGCTGCGCACCGAACTGTACGAGTGGAAGCTCGACGCGGTCCGGGCCGCCGGCAACGGCCGGTCCGAGGGGCGTTGGTGGCGCCGTGGGCTGCCCCCGGTGCCGGTGCCCGGCGAGACGGCCGTGCGGGAGGACCTGGCCCGCTGCTACCGCTGGATGGCCCGGCAGTGCAGGGAGAGCGCCGACCACGAGAAGCTCATCGACCTCTCGCACGCCGTCCGCCCGCAGGGACGCTTCTGGCTCTCGCTCAAAAGCCGTATGAATGGGGGTAGTTGACATGGGTCGCAGTGCGGCGCCGACCGGGCTCGGGATCGAGCTGGCCGTCCGGGGCGCGGAGAAGCACCGGCCGGACCGGGACGCCCGGATCGACGCCCACGTGCGGGTCACGGCCGTCGCCACCGGCCCCCGCGACCGCGTCCCCGCCGTCGACATCGCCCTGGTCCTCGCGGTGGACGTCGCGGCCCCGCGCCGTGACGCGGCCGCCGCCGCACTGGCCGCCGCCATGGGCGCCCTGCCCGACGGGATCTCGTACACCGTGCTGGGCGGCGGCGCCTCCCGGTGCTACCCGCTGAGCGGCCGGTGGGCGCTGGCCGGCCCCGCCGACCGCCGCCGCGCCGCCTTCAGCGTCGCCCGGATCGCCGCCGCGGACGGGAGCGGACGGCCCACCGGATACGCCACCTGGCTTGCCGCCGCACGCGAACTGTTCGCCGAACGCGCCCTGCCCGTACGCCATCTGATCCTCGTCACCGACGGCAGCAGCCGCGGCGACGGGGACGACGCCGCCCGCCCGGACAGCGCGCTGAACCTCGAACTCGCCCGCTGCGAGGACACGTTCACCGCCGATGTCGTCGCCCCCGGCACCGACTGGGACCCCGCCCCGCTGCTCGCCGTCGCGGAAGGGCTGCACGGCACCGCCACCGGCTCGCCCGACGCCTTCGCCCCCGCCGTCACCGCGGCCCTCGACCGGCTGCGCCGGGTCCGCAGCCCCGAACTGCCCATCGAGGTGACCGTGCGCCCGGTGGTCCGGGAGGTGACCCTGACCGAGACCGCCCCCCACCAGCAACGGCTGGAACCGGTCCCGGCCGGGGACGGGCCGCGCCGGCTGGAGTTCCGCACCCACCGCTGGGAACCGGAGTCCCGCGACTACCTCCTGGGCCTGCGGGCCGACGCGAGCAACGACCCGCTGGACGTCCCCCTCCAGCTCGCCACCGTCTCCGTCGGCGGCGTCATCGAACCGGTCGTGGTCCGCTGGCTGCCGTCCGGCACCGCCGCCACCGCGGGTCTCCCCGACGTCGCGGACCGGACCGTCCACACCATGAACGTCTCCACCCAGATGCGCACCGCCCTCCACCACGGCTACGCCGCCCTCGACCTGGAACGCCGCGAACGGGCCGAGGCACAGCTCGGGCTCGCGGTCCGGCTCGCCACCGAGATCGCCGCCGACTGGGTCCTGGACGAGGTCCGCCGGGTCGCCCGCATCGTGGACGGCCCGCAGGGGCACGTACGGATCGGGCCGACCGTCGACCCCGGCACCGTCCGCCAGGGACTGCTCAGCATCGCCTCCGGGCACCCCGTGCGACTGCCCGGCGCCCCGGACGCACCGGCGGGCCGCTGCCCGCACTGCGACCACCCGGCCGGAGCGTCGGCCCTGTTCTGCATCGCCTGCGGGAGGCGGCTGTGAACCCCCGGACCGTCGTGGGCACTTCGACCCCCGGGAGGAACCGGACCGTCGTGAACCCCCGGACCGTCCCCTCGGGCGGCGCCCCCTACCGCTCCCGGACCCGCCGTCTGCTGGAGCGGCACCGCGCCGCGCTGCTGCTGGTCGCCCTGGTCTCGATGGGCGCCCTGCTCCTCCCGTACCGCGAGGTGCAGTCCGCGACGGGCGAGATGCGCACCCGCGGCGCCCCCGCCGTACAGGGCGTGGCCGCCACCCAACTCGCCCTGCTGCGCGCCCACAAGGAGGCGGAGGACTCCGTGGCGGGCGGCATCGCCGACGTGGTCGGCGCCGGAGCCCGGTACGAGACCCAACTGTCCGCCGCCGACCAGGGGCTGACCCGGCTCGCCGACGTACAGATCGACGGGGACCGGGGCCGCGTGGCGCTGGAGACCGTGAACGGCGTGCTCACCTCCTACAGCGCCTCCATCACCCCCGGCGCCGTGAAGTACGTGTCGGACGAGCCGATGCAGAAGGAGAAGTTCGCCGAGGCCACCACCCTCCTCACCCGCGAGGGCACCGGAGTGGTGCCGCGTCTGGACGTCCTCCAGGGGCACCAGATGGAACGGATCGACGGGCTCAGCTCGGCCGGCCCCCTCCAGCGGGCCGGCTGGGCGGTGGCCGAACTCGGCCTGCTGGCCATGGCCCTGATCACCCTCTCCGCGCTGTGGGTGCTGCGCACCCGCTGCGGACACAGCCTCGACCTCTGCCTGCTGGTCTCGCTGGCGGCCACCCTCTTCCTGGCCGTGGCCCCGCTGACCGCGACCGCCGTCACCCTGGACCGGCTGGACGCGGCCCGCGACGGACTGGCCCGGATCGAACGGCAGGCCCACGACCACGCCGACCTGGCCCGGTCCCAGCAGGCCGTCACCGACGAGTCGACCCGGGTGCGCGCCGGACTGGCCGCCCGGGACTGGCAGAGCGGGATCTACTACGGGGCGCTCGCCGGCGGCGTGGTGATCCTGCTGCTGCCCGCCGTCGGCCTCGGCCGGCACCTCGGCGCCGACTACCGGAGGCCGGGATGACCATCCGTGACACCGACCGCCGGAGGTCGCGATGACCACGCGCCTCCGAGTTGTCCTGTTCGTCCTGTGCCTGGCGCTGACCGCGGCGGGCTGCGGGCTCGCCGTGCCCGGCGGCGACGACGGCCGGCCGAGGGTGGCGATCCTCGGCCCGTGGACCGGCGACCAGGAGCGGCAGTTCAAGGGCGTCCTGGACACCCTCGGCACCCCGTACACCTACCAGGGCACCGCCGCCACCCGGGAAGTCCTGCTCGCCGCGGTGCAGGCGGGGGACCCGCCCGACATCGCGATCCTGCCGGGCATCGGGGACCTCGTCGAGTACGCGGCGGAGCACCGGCTGCGGCCGCTGAGCCGACCGGACGGCGCCGCGGCGTACGGCAGGCCCTGGCAGCCCGAGGCCGAGGGGATGGACGAGGACCTCTGGGTGCCGCTCAAGGCCGACCTCAAGAGCATCGTCTGGTACCGCACGGACCGGCCGCCGCCCTCCCGCCCGGCGCCGCCGGGCTCCTGGTGCATCGGCATGATCGACGACGGGGCGTCCGGCTGGCCCGGCAGTGACTGGATAGAGGACCTGATCCTGCAGACGGCGGGCCCGGTGCTGTACGAGCGGTGGGCGACCGGCGACCTGAAGTGGACGGACGCCCCGGTGGTCAACGCCTGGAGCCTGTGGGCCGGGCTGCTGGCCCAGGACCCGGCCGCCGCCCGCCGGGCCCTGCTCCGGGACCACCGGGGCCCGGTGGGCGGGAACGGCCTGCTCTTCGACGGCGGCTGCGACCTGGAACACCAGGGCTCCTTCGCCCGGTCCTTCTACGGGGACCACCGGGAACGGGCCTCCTTCACGGACTCCGCGCCGCTGCTGCCCGGCGGACCGCGGGCGAAGGGCCGCGAGGTGTCCGCCGACTTCGCCGCGCTCTTCGGCGACTCCGCACGGGCCCGTGAACTGCTCGCCCGGCTCACCTCCCGCGAGGCACAGGAGGAATGGGGCCGCAGGGCCGGGACGTTCTCGCCCGACCCCGACGTGCCCGCCCGGAGCGGTACGGTCGAGAAGCGGATCAGCAGCCGCCTCGCCGACCACCGGGTGCCGCTCTGCCTGGACGCCTCCGACGTGATGCCCGCCGCGGTCCGGGACGCGTTCTACGAGGCGGTGCTGCTCACCATGGCCCACCCCGACGAGCCGGTGCGGGACCGGCTGGACGACGTCCAACGGGTCCAGGACGCCCAGCCGCGCCGTGTCCCGAGACTGACGGGGGTGTGCAGCAGACCACGGTGAGACTTTGTCGGACCCGCACAAAGACTTACCCGTACTCGCTGGTACTTCGCCTGCACGTCGCTCTGCTTATGTCAGGCTCCACCAGGAAACGGGTCAGGAGACTGTACGGAGTCAACGGCAGGGTTTACTTGTCCCGCTTCGTAGGGTCGGTACATGACCGTTGTGGACGAAATCCCGGGCGAGCCGACCGACACCCGTGGCCGGGTGGCCGAGCTGCTGGCGCTGCGTGAGCAGGCCCGTCGTGGACCGAGTGACCGGGCGACCGGGGCGCAGCATG
>NZ_JBSFFY010000023.1:0-114157 GCF_053596315.1 Streptomyces sp. NPDC001732 | reverse complement strand
GGGGCGTTCTGCAGGCGCTTGGCCAGCTCGGAGGTGGGGGCGTTCCAGGAGACGGCGGTGTACGCCTTCTTCACGGCCGACTCGTAGGACTGCGGACCGGCGCCGTCGCCGCGCAGGGTGACGACGGTGGTGCCGTTGCGGTCGACGACGGCCACGGAGACCCGCTGGTTCTCCTTCTCCGCCGCGTCCAGCGTCGCCCGCGCGGCCTTCGTCGCGGCCTCGATGCCCAGGTGGGCGGACCGGGCCAGGTTCTTGCCCGCCGTCTCCGCCCGGGGGGGGCGGTGGTCGGGGACGAGCCCGCGTTGGCCGTGACCACGGCGAAAGTCCCGAGAGCGACGGCGCCCGCCACCGTACCGCCGATGACGATGCGCATGCGCTTCGAGGTCTTCCTGACGTGCTTCATTCCGGTCGCTCCTGTGATGGATGGGGGTTGCGGCTCCGGCCGCTCGGGGAATCCGGCTTCCGGGCCCGCCGGCTCCTGCCGTCCCGCTCTGATCAAGAGTGAGGCCGGACACGTGCCCGGACCGTCGGCGTAGCGGCTGCATGTGACGAGCGGGAAAGCCGACCCCGGGGTCATCCGATCGGTTGCCCCCGGCCCGCCCGCCCGGCTCCATCGGTCCGGAAGGGCGTCGCGGGGGATCCGGGCCCGCCCCGACGAGCACCGCCCGTACGTTCCGCGGGGCGGGACGTACGGGCGGCTTCGGTCGGCGGGGGGGCGGGCGCGGTGCGGTGCGGTGCGCCGGGGTCAGGCTGTTCGGGGCCTGGTGGCGTAGAAGGCGACGGCCGAGGCGGCCGCCACGTTGAGGGAGTCGACACCGGCGTCCATCGGGATGCGGACGTGCTCGTCGACCGCGGCGAGGGTCCCGGGGGCGAGACCGGCGCCCTCCGTGCCGAAGACCAGCGCGAGCTTCTCGTCGTCGCGCGCGGCGAGTTCGTCCAGGGTGATGGCCCGTTCGCTCAGGCAGAGGGCGGCGAGCGTGAAACCCGCGGAGCGCAGGATTCCGATGTCCTTCGGCCAGGACTCCAGGCGGGTCCACGGCACTTGGAAGACTCCCCCCATCGAGACCTTCACGGACCTCCGGTAGAAGGGATCGGCACAGCGCGGGGTGAGCAGGACCGCGTCGATGCCGAGGGCGGCGGCGTTCCTGAAGGCGGCGCCCAGGTTGGCGTGGTCGACGATGTCCTCGAACACGGCGACGCGCCGGACCGCATGCTCCCCCGGGGCCGGGGGCGCCCCCGCCGCGAGGCCCGCGCGGTCGTCGGACGCCGTCTCCGCCGTCTTTGCGGCCGCTGCGCCGAGGGCCGTCGCCAGCAGTTCGTCCGCTGTCGGCAGCGGCTTGCGCTGCATCGACGCGAGGGCGCCGCGGTGGACGTGGTAGCCGGTGACGCGCTCGGCCAGTTCGGGGCTGACCGCGTACACCGGGGCCGGGACCTCCTCGATGACGTCCCGCATCAGGTCGATCCACTTCGCCGAGAGCAGCATGGACCGCATCTCGTACCCGGCGTGCCTGGCGCGTCTGATCACCTTCTCGCCCTCGGCGATGAACAGCCCCTCGGCGGGCTCCCGTCTGCGCCGGAGCTCGACGTCGGTCAGCCCGGTGTAGTCGTGCAGACGGGGGTCGTCGGGGTCGTCGATGGTGATGAGGTCGGCCACGGGTTCGATACTGCCTTGTCCGGTGTGTGGTGCCAACGGATGGGAAGAAGTTCTGTTACCGCCGGTTACTCACCGGGGGGCGGGGGTGCCCGTGCCGGTCATTCGGCGGGGAGCGGTGCGGTGTTCGCGCCGACCGCGACGACCTCGCCGATGACGATGACCGCCGGGGGGCGTACGTCCTCGGCCGCGGCCCGTTCGGCGACGGTCTCCAGGGTGGCGTCCACCCGGCGCTGGGAGGCGGTGGTGCCCTCCTGGACCAGGGCGACCGGGGTGCCGGGAGCCTTGCCGTGGGCGATGAGGGCGCGGGCGATGGCGCCGATCTTGTCGACGGCCATCAGGAGCACCAGGGTGCCGCGCAGCTTGGCGAGGGCCTCCCAGTCGACCAGCGAGCGTTCGTCGTCGGGGGCGACGTGGCCGCTCACGACGGTGAACTCGTGGGCCACCCCTCGGTGGGTGACGGGGATTCCGGCCGCGCCGGGCACGGAGATCGAGCTGGAGATGCCGGGGACGACGGTGCAGGCGATGCCCTCGGCGGCGAGCGCCTGGGCCTCCTCCATGCCGCGGCCGAAGACGAACGGGTCGCCGCCCTTGAGCCGGACCACGGCCTTGCCCGCCTTGGCGTGGTCGATGAGCGCCTGGTTGATGGCCTCCTGGGCCATGTAGCGGCCGTACGGGATCTTCGCGGCGTCGATCACCTCGACGTGCGGCGGCAGTTCGTCGAGCAGGTCGCGCGGGCCGAGGCGGTCGGCGATGACGACGTCGGCCCCGGCGAGGAGGCGGCGGCCGCGGACCGTGATCAGGTCGGGGTCCCCGGGGCCGCCGCCGACCAGGGCCACGCCGGGGGCCCTGGTGCGGTGGTGGGGTGCGGCGAGGGTGCCGTCGCGCAGGCCCTCGACGATGGCGTCGCGGACGGCGGCGCAGTGGCGCGGGTCGCGGTCGTGGGTGCCCGCGGTGAGGACGGCGACGGTGACGCCCTCGCCGCGGCCGGTGGCCGGGGTCCAGGCGGTGGCGGCGTCGGCGTCGTCGCTGCGGACGCACCAGGTCCGGTCGCGTTCGGCCTCGGCCGACGCGGCGTCGTTCGCCGCGAGGTCGTCGGACGCGACGAGGACGTACCAGGCGCCGGCCAGGTCCCCGTCGGCGTACCGGCGGCGCTCCCAGCGGATCTCGCCCGCGTCGGCCATCGCCTCGACGGACGGGGTCGCGCTCGGGGAGACGAGGACGATGTCGGCGCCCGCCGCGATGAGCGCGGGAAGGCGGCGCTGGGCGACCTGACCGCCGCCGATCACGACGACGCGACGGCCGCCGAGCCGCAGTCCGACGGGGTACGCGGGGTGATCGGTGCGCTCTGCGTGCTCGGCCATGGCGGTGCGGACTCCTCGTGCAGGGGACTGAATGCGGAGGCCGCTGCGGCGGTGGAGCGGCTGTGACGTGCGGGTTCGCGGGGCGGGTTCGCGGGGCGGGTCCACGATACGCGGTGGGGAGGTTACGAGGCGGCGGGGAGTGGGGAGCGGGGCGAGGTGGTGTGCCTGCGGCGGGCTGCCCGCTTCTGCCGGTTCCCTCCCGGGCCCGGCCTGCCCGGACCGAAAGGATTCGGAGGCCGGGAGCGGGAAGGGCCGGAGGACGGGAGAGCCGGGAGACGGGAAGAGCCCGGGGTGGGAAGGAGCCGGTGGGCCGGGACCCGAGGGCCCCGGCCCCGGGGCTACTTCTCCGTGACGCCCGCCGCGTCGAACGTCGCCACCTCGTGCATCGCCCGCGCCGCGCTCTGCACGATCGGCAGCGCCAGCAGCGCGCCCGTGCCCTCGCCGAGGCGGAGGTCGAGGTCGACCAGCGGGCGCAGCCCCAGCTTGTTGAGGGCTGCGACGTGGCCGGGTTCGGCGCTGCGGTGGCCCGCGATGCAGGCGGCCAGGGCCTCGGGGGCGATCGCACGGGCGACCAGGGCCGCGGCCCCCGCACTGACGCCGTCGAGGATGACGGGGGTGCGCAGCGAGGCACCGCCCAGCAGGAAGCCGGCCATCGCCGCGTGTTCGAGGCCGCCGACCGCCGCCAGGACACCGATCGGGTCGGACGGGTCGGGCTGGTGGAATTCGAGGGCCCGACGGACCACATCGACCTTGCGGGCGTGCATCTCGTCGTTGATGCCGGTGCCGCGGCCGGTCACCTCGGCCGGGTCCATGCCCGTGTACACGCAGATCAGCGCGGCCGACGCGGTGGTGTTGGCGATGCCCATCTCACCGGTGAGCAGGCCCTTGTTGCCCGCCGCGACCAGATCGCGGGCGGTCTCGATGCCGACCTCGATCGCCGCGAGCACCTCCTCACGGGTCAGCGCGGGGCCGGTCGTGAAGTCGGCCGTCCCGGCCCGGACCTTGCGGGGCAGGAGACCGGGCGTCGTGGGCAGTTCCGCGGCCACGCCGACGTCGATCACGCACACCTCGGCGCCGACCTGGGACGCGAACGCGTTGCAGACCGCGCCGCCGCCAAGGAAGTTGGCGACCATCTGGCCGGTGACCTCCTGCGGCCAGGCGGTGACGCCCTGGGCGTGCACGCCGTGGTCGCCCGCGAAGATCGCGACGGCTGCGGGCTCCGGGATCGGCGGCGGGCACATCCGGGAGAGCCCGGACAGCTGCGCGGAGATGATCTCCAGCATGCCGAGCGCGCCGGCGGGCTTGGTCATCCGCTTCTGGCGCTCCCACGCCTCGCCGAGCGCCTTGGCGTCCAGCGGGCGGATGTTGGCGATGGTGTCCTGGAGCAGGTCGTGCGGCTCCTCGCCGGGCAGGGCGCGGCGGCCGTACGTCTCCTCGTGGACGACCCAGGACAGCGGGCGGCGCTTGGACCAGCCCGCCTGCATCAGCTCGGGTTCCTCGGGGAACTCGTCGACGTAGCCGACGCACAGGTAGGCGACGACTTCGAGGTGCTCGGGCAGGCCCAGGGCGCGGACCATCTCGCGCTCGTCGAAGAAGCTGACCCAGCCGACGCCGAGGCCCTCGGCGCGGGCGGCGAGCCAGAGGTTCTCGACGGCGAGCGCGGAGGAGTACGGGGCCATCTGCGGCTGGGTGTGCCGGCCGAGGGTGTGCCGGCCGCCACGGGTGGGGTCGGCGGTGACGACGATGTTGACCGGGGTGTCGAGGATGGCCTCGATCTTCAGTTCCTTGAACTGCTTGGCCCGGCCCTTGGGCAGCGACTTGGCGTAGGCATCGCGTTGACGCTGCGCCAGTTCGTGCATGGCGCGGCGGGTCTCGGCGGAGCGGATGACGACGAAGTCCCAGGGCTGCGAGTGGCCGACGCTGGGCGCCGTGTGGGCGGCTTCGAGCACCCGGAGCAGGACCTCGTGCGGAATGGGGTCGCTGCGGAAGCCGTTGCGGATGTCGCGTCGCTCGCGCATGACGCGGAGCACCGCCTCGCGCTCGGCGTCGTCGTAGCCGGGGGCCGGCGGACCGGCGGGGACCGCGGCCTCGCCGGACTCGGGCGCTTCCGCCTCGGGGCCTTCCGCCGCAAGGGCCTCCGCCCCGGGAGCCGAGGGCGCCTCGGGAACCGGGACCGCCTCGGAAACCGGGGGCACCTCTGCGCCCTGGACTTCTGCGCCCTGGGCCTCGGGAGTCGGTGTGCCGGGGGCCGGGGCCACGGGGGCCTGGGCCGTCTCGAGGGTTTCCGGCGCGAGGGCTTCGGCACCGGGGGCCGGGACCGCCTCGGGCAGTTCCTGCGGCTGGGCCGCGGACTGCGCGGAGACGATTTCCTCGTGCTCGGTCACCGTGTCCTGTACGGGCGCGGCTGCCGTCGGCTCCGCGAGGGGGCCGGCTTCCGCCGCGTTCAGGGGGGCGGTCGTGTCCGGGGTCTCGATGACCTCCGGACCCGCCTCGGGCACGTTCGGGTTCGGGTTCGGCGTCTCGGCGTCCGCGACGGGACCGGGGACCGGTTCGGCGGCCTCGACGGGCGCGGCGTTCGGAACTTCCCCGGCGGCCTCGGCCGCTTCGGCGGTCTCCACGGGCGCGACGGCCTCGGGCACGACGGGCTCCCCGGCGTCCCCGGTCGGCACCGCCTCGGCGTCCACCGCGACGCCCGGCTGAGGAACCCCGGCCGGCTCCACCGCGATCGTCACGGGCCCGGCCCCGGGGCCGGCCACGGAGTCGGCCTCCGTGCCCGCTGCCTCGACGGCCTGTTCCGCTGCCTGTCCCGGTACCTGCTCCGCGACGGGCGTCGGGGCGAGGTGCGGGGTCGTCGGCACCGATCCCTCCACGGGCACGAACTGCCCCGTGGGAACGGCCTCCTGAGCCCCCTGGACTTCCTGGGGCACGATGCCCTCGGCGGGCACCACGGCCTCGGCAGGACCCCCGGCGGGGGCCTCGACCGCTCCCGGCACCGGCCCGGCCACAGGAACTGCCACGGCCTCCGGCACCACGCCCTCCGGCGCTGCGGCCTGCACCGGCTGCGCCACCGCCGCAGACTCGGCGACCGGCTCGACGACCGGCTCGGCGGCCTGCTCCGGAACGACCGATTCTGCTGCCGCCGGAGCCGCCGCCCACGGGCTGCCGCCCTGCGGCAGGATCTCGCCGAGCTGCGGACCCGGCAGCACGGCCGCGTCGTCGCCCGGCACTCCGAAGTACTCGGGACCGGTGGCCGGCGGCCCGGCCTGCTGCACGGGAGCCTGGACCGGGGCCTGCACGGAAGCCCGGGGCCGGGCCGGGGCCTGGGGCGCGCCCGCGGGCCCCCGGTCGGCGAGCGAACGGACCACGCCACCGGTCGGCGTCCCGCCGTACGACGGACCGCCGTCGGCCATGACCGGTCCGCGGTGCAGCGGCCGACGCGTCGGAGTCTGGGGCTGCGCCGCCTGGGCGGGAACCTGCGCGGGCGACGGGATGCGCACGCCCCGCAGGTCGACCGAACCGGAGTCGCGGCCACCGGACTCGTGCGTTCCCGGGCCGGTCCCGGCCGGGGGTTCCGCCACCGCCTGCTGGGCGGCGTACCCGTCGACGGCCGGTGCCTGCACGGGCTCCTGCACCTGGACCTGCACGGGCCCCTGCGGCTGGGCAGGGCCCTCGGCGGCCGGCTGGGCGTAGGACGGCTGGGCCACGGACTGCACCGGGTGGGCGCCCTGCTCGGGCACCTGCGCCTGGACGGCGACGGCCTCGGGGTACTGGCCGGGGGCCGGTACGGTCTGCGGGTCGCTCCAGGCGCCCTGCGGGCTCGGCATCAGCAGGAGGTCGTCGTCCTCGGACACATGCTCGGAGGGAGCGAGGTAGGTGTAGGCATCCGGGGCGGCGATGCCCGGCTGCTCCACCGTGCCTGCGTTCTCCGGCAGTCCCTCACCCGGGATCTGGCCGGTGTCACTCATGCGTTCCCCTCGCCCATCGTCAGTGCTCCTTCGGCCCTTCGCCCGGGACGTCCGAACACGGCGCCCCGGTGCTCGTCAACAAGAACGAGCGGGCTCGCCGCGCGGCACGAAACGGTCGTGGACATACTGCATTCTCGCGTCCGTTCGCCGCCGCGGCAGCCCATTTCGCCGCGGCCCGCTGTGGACTGCGCCACGTTGCGCATTCTCCGGTTCCGCCGTACCACAGCGGGGACCAAAACGGTCCCCTTTTCCGGACATTGACGAGCGAAACGACGAACGTCCGGCCGCGGTACAACGATCGGCCAGCCTACCTCCCGCCGTGCGCGGCCGGGTCAGGGGGCGAGGTCGGAACGCGTCGCCGAGAGCAGGAACACGACCGAGCGTTCGCGCTCCGACCAGGCGGCCGTGTCGAGTTCGACGGACTGGAGGAGCGAGCACCGGACGGTGTACCCGTTCCCGGTGAGCGCGGCGCCGAGCGCCTCGGCCTCGTCGCGCGTCGACGCGTGGGTCACGATGCGTTCCGGCCGGCGTTCGGTGACGGCGGTGACGACGGGGACCCCGCCGCCCCCGATCCGGACGACGTCGGGTTCCGGCAGCCGTTCCAGTACGTGGGGGGCGCGGCCCTCGACGACCTGGATCTGGACCCCGAACGCCCGTGCCGCCGCCGCGGTGCGGGCGCAGGCGGCCGGGTCGCTGTCGACCGCCAGGACCGCCGCCCCGAAACGGGCCGCCTCCACGGCCAGAGCCCCGCCGCCGGAGCCGATGTCCCACAGGAGGTCGCCGGTGCGGGGGCCGAGGCGGGCCAGCTGGGCGGCGCGCAGCCCCGGGGTCCCGCCCTCGCCGCTCTCCGTACCGGCGTCCGCGGCGTCGTCCGAGTACGCCTCCGGGGGCAGTGCCCAGCCGCGTACGCCACGGGGGCAGACGGGGTGGCCGCCCGCGATCCACGCGCCGGCGGCCTGCGGTTCGGGGCCGCCGCCGATGACGATGACGACGTTGGGGTCGCGCCAGACGTGGTCGGCGGCCTTGTCGGAGGTGACGACGGTGACCTGTTCGCGGGCGGTGCCGAGTTCCTCGCAGATGACGAAGGTGCGGTGGACGCCTTCGAGGAGCAGGGCCAGTTCGGCGGGGCCCGCCCCGGGCGAGGTGAGGACGGCGACCTTGTGGTGGGCGCGGCAGACGTTGACGGCGCGGCGCAGGGTGCGGGGGTGGGCGACGACGGTCCGGGCGTCCTCCCACGGCATTCCCGCGCGGGCGAACGCGGCGGCGACGGAGGAGACCGCCGGGACCACCTCCACCTCCAGGCCGTGCTCGGGTGCGCGGAGGTTGCGTACGACTCCGAAGAAGCCGGGGTCCCCGTCGGCGAGGACCACAGCGCTGCCGCGGTGGCCTGCGATCCGGCGGGCGGCCAGGTCGATGGAGCCCAGGCGGATGCGTTCGGCCTTCGCCGGTACTTCGGGCAGTGCGAGGTGGTGGGCGGCTCCGGCGACGAGCGTGGCGGCCGAGAGGGCGGCCTTGGCCACTTGGGTCAGTGGTGAGCCGTCCCAGCCGATCACGGTGACCCGATCGGCCATGTGTCGTCAGTCTCCTGGAGTCGTCGCAGGTGGGGATGGTTCGTGAAGGGGCAGGCCGAGAGTACCCGGTCGGTGCCCACGGGGCGTCAGGGCCCCTTCGGGAGATCAGTTCCAGTCGTTGTAGGCACCGTAGCCGCCCGCGTCGGCGAGCTGCTCGGCGACGCCTTCGAGGTCCTCGGGGAGCAGGCCCCAGACGATCAGGTCGGTCCTGATGTCGGTCCAGCCGCCGACCGTGCCGTTCTCGGTCCGGGTGCGCGCTATGCGGGCGTTGCGCAGGACGCCCTCGCTGATGCAGCCGAGCTTCTGGGCGACCTGCTGGGCGGCGGTGTTGTCGGCCGCGGTGCGCAGCTCGATGCGTTCGAAGCCCTGGTCGTCGAAGAGCCACTGGGCCAGTGCCAGTACGGCCTCGGTGGCGTACCCCTCGCCGCGCGCCCAGGGGGCGGTGATGTACGCGACCTCGGTGGCGCGGGTGTGCCAGTCGGTGTGGCCGAGCCGGACGGAGCCGACGAGCCGCTGGGTGAGGAATTCGGTGACGGCGAGGGCGATGCCGTCACCACTGGTGCGCCGGGCGGGGGCGATCCTGCGGACCCAGCGTTCGGCATCGATCCGGGTGTAGGGGTGGGGGGCGTCGGTCCATGCGGTGACGAGCTCGTCGTTCATCATCTCGATGTACGCGGGGACGTCCGTCATGTCGAAGGGGCGCAGCACCAACCTGTCCGTGCTGATGGAGATGTCCGGAAAGGTGGAAGTCATGCGCAGCTCCATGCCGAAGGCCGTGTGAATGCACAGCATGCAGCATCGGGCCACCGGCGCGCATGGTCGGGTCCGGCACGGCGGAGCCCCGCGCCCCCTGACGGGGTGCGCGGGGCTCGGCGGGCAAATGCCGTGCGGGGGTCAGGACTTGGCCGCGGTACCGAAGGCCGGGACGACCGAGCCCTGGTAGGTGTCCTCGATGAACTTCTTGACCTCGTCGGAGTGCAGGAGCTTCACGAGCTTCTGGACCCGGGCGTCCTTCTCGTTGCCCTTCTTCACGACGACGATGTTGGCGTAGGGGTTGCCGTCGGCCTTCTCCAGGACCAGGGAGTCCTTGGCGGGCTTGAGGTCGGCCTCGATCGCGTAGTTGCCGTTGATGACGGCCGCGTCGACGTCGTTCAGGGCGCGGGGGACGGTGGCGGCCTCCAGCTCCTTGAACTCCAGGCCCTTCTTGTCGGTGATGTCGCTCAGCTTGGCGCTGGTGCCGACGCCGGCCTTGAGGGTGATGAGGCCGTTCTCGGCGAGCAGCTGGAGGGCGCGGCCCTCGTTGGTGGTGTCGTTGGGGACGGCGATGGTCTGGCCGGCCTTGATGTCCTTGATGTCCTTGACCTTCTTGGAGTAGAGGCCGAGGGGCTCCAGGTGGACGGTGGCGACGGAGACGAGGTGGGTGTTCTTCTTCTTGTTGAAGTCGTCGAGGTACGGCTGGTGCTGGAAGAAGTTGGCGTCGACCTGGCCGGTCTCGGTGGCGGTGTTCGGCAGGACGTAGTCCGTGAACTCCTTGACCTCCAGCTTGAGGCCCTCCTTCGCCGCCAGGTTCTTCTTGACGAACTCCAGGATGTCGGCGTGCGGCGTGGGGGACGCGGCGACGACGAGCGCCTTGGAGGTGTCGGCCGCGGCGCCGGTGCCGCTCTTGGCGGACGGGTCGGAGTCCGTGCCGCAGGCGCTGAGGCCGAGGGCGAGGGCCGCGGTGGCGGCGGCAGCAGCGGTGATCTTGATGTTCTTGCGCACGAAAAGTGCCTCTTTCCGGTGGTGACGGTGGTGCGCCCGGACAAGGAGTTCGGGCTTGTGAGCGGAGTGGAGGTCTCAAGTGGTGGCGCGTCCCCGGCGGGTCAGCAGGCGCACGGCCGTGTCGCCGATCAGCTGGACCGCGGTCACGATGACGACGAGCAGCGCGACGGTGATGAGCATGAACCGGTTGTCGAAGCGCTGGAATCCGTAGGTGACGGCCTTGGCCCCGAGTCCTTCGCCGCCGACGGCCCCGGCCATCGCGGAGTAGCCGATGAGCACGATGACGGTGGTGGTGACGGCGGAGACCAGCGAGGGCAGTGCCTGCGGCAGCAGGACCTTGCGGACGATCGTCGGGATGGATCCGCCCATCGACTGGACGGCCTCGACGAGTCCGTGGTCGACCTCGCGGACGGCCGTCTCGACGAGCCGGGCGAAGAACGGGACGGCGCCGACGGCGAGCG
This sequence comes from Streptomyces sp. NPDC001732, assembly GCF_053596315.1. Lineage (NCBI taxonomy): Bacteria > Bacillati > Actinomycetota > Actinomycetes > Kitasatosporales > Streptomycetaceae > Streptomyces > Streptomyces sp. NPDC001732. The sequence continues at coordinate 103,384 of NZ_JBSFFY010000023.1, read as the reverse complement.
GGACGATCATCGCGGTCGGGCCGATGAAGGTGCCGACGACCCAGGTGGTGAAGGGGATCAGGGCGATCAGCAGGATGATGAACGGCAGCGAGCGGCCGACGTTCACGATCGCCCCGACGACCTTGTTCACGGGGGTGTTCTGGAGCAGTCCGCCCTTGTCGGTGAGGACCAGCAGGACACCGAGCGGCAGCCCGACCAGGACGGTGACGATCGTGGACCAGAGCACCATGTAGAGGGTGTCGACGGTGCCCTGGGTGAGCAGCGGCTGCATGTCGGACCAGGTCACTTCGCCACCTCCTTGGTGAGCGGGGCGGGGGTCTGTACGGGAAGGGCGGGGGTTTCGTCCTCCACGACCTCGGCCTGGAGGCCCTGTTCCCGCAGGAAGCCGATCGGGACGACGTTCTCCTCGAAGCGGCCGGGCAGTTCGATGCGCATCCGCCCGATCTGGTTGCCGCCGACGGTGTCCATCGCGGCGCCCAGGATCGAGATGTCGATGTTGTACGTACGGGAGAGCTGGGAGATCACCGGCTGGCTGGCGGCCTCGCCGCGGAAGGTGACGTCGACGACCGTGCGGTCGGGCCCGGAGGCGGTTCCTCCGACCGGGAAGAGCTCGTGGGCCAGTTCGGAGCCGGGGGTGGCGAGCAGGTCGCCGACGGTGCCGGATTCGACGACGCGCCCCTTCCGCATCAGCGCGGCGGAGTCGCAGATCGTCTTGACGACGTCCATCTCGTGCGTGATGAGCAGGACGGTCAGGCCGAGCTGCTGGTTGAGGTCGCGCAGCAGCTGGAGGACGGAGCGGGTGGTCTCGGGGTCGAGGGCGGAGGTCGCCTCGTCGGAGAGCAGCACCTTGGGGTCCCCGGCGAGGGCGCGGGCGATGCCGACGCGCTGCTTCTGGCCGCCGGAGAGCTGGCCCGGGTACGCCTTGGCCTTGTCGGCGAGGCCGACCAGGTCGAGGAGTTCGAGGGCCTTGCGGGAGCGGTCCCGGCCGGGGATGCCGAGGATCTCCAGCGGGAGTTCGACGTTGCCCTGGACGGTCCGGGAGGCCAGCAGGTTGAAGTGCTGGAAGACCATGCCGATGCGGCTGCGTGCCTCGCGCAGTTCCCGGCCGGCCCGCCGGCCGCGTCCGGCGAGGGCGGTGAGGTCCTGGCCGGCCACGGTCACGGTGCCGGAGGTGGGGCGTTCCAGGAGGTTGACGCAGCGGATCAGGGAGGACTTGCCGGCGCCGCTCTGTCCGATGACGCCGTACACCTCGCCCTCGCGGACGTGCAGGTCGACGCCGTCGAGGGCGGTGACCTCTCGGCCGCGCGACTGGTAGACCTTCGTGAGGCCCGTAGTGGTGATCACAGGGGTTTCCGTCACTGTCGAGTGCGCGGCGCGGTGTCCGCCGGGCACGGGGCATTCGTCTGATGAGACTGTCGGGACGCTTCGATCGGACGTTCCGAGCGGGGTCTCGGCGCGACGGGCACGGCAGAGGCCGGACGGTGGCGTCGAGGCGGGCTCGTTCCGCTGGGTGCGGACGGCGCGGGCTCGGTCTCGCTTCGGGGCGCGAGGATCGGGCGGGGGCCCTCAGAAGGTGCGCATTCGACACATACAACGAGCACCGGGCGTCGTGATCGCCTCGGTCGCAAGGATGCGGCTGCTCGTCGTGGTCATGCCCCAAGTAAAACAGACGTAATGACCATCGCGATCCAGTTGTCCGCATTGCGGACAGCCGTGGACAGTGGGCCGGACCGGCTCGGTCGCTGCTCGAAATCCCGGATCGCAAGGCTGTGACCTGCGAAGACGTGCATCGAACAGGTTTGGTGACCGTTTCCGTGACCGGGCCGGATCGGCGTCGGGTTGTGGTCAAGGCCACGGCCGGCCCCGCCCCTGGGCCCTTCCGGCCTCCGACCGCGCGGTCCGCGGTCCGGGGCGGGGGCGCGCGCGGGAGGCGGTCCGGTCCGTAATACTCTCGGCCTCATGCTTGTCGCCCTGACGGTCGCGGTCGCCGTGGCCGCGCTCGCCCTCGCCGCCTGGTGCGGTTTCGCCGCCTACCGGGACCAGCCCACCAAGGACTGGCACTTCATCGGGATGGCCGTGGTCTCCCTGCTGGCGCTGGCCCAGCTGGTGGTGGGCATCGTGCAGCTGGCCCGGGGCGAGCGGCCCGAGCAGGGCATGACGATCTTCATCGCGTATCTGATCGGGGCCTTCTTCGCGGTGCCCGCCGCGGGTTTCCTGTCGCTGACCGAACGGACCCGGTGGGGTTCGGTGACGGTGGCGGCGGGCGCGGTCGTGCTGGCCGTCCTCGAAGTACGGCTCCACGACATCTGGGGAAACTGACCGTGACCGACACCGAACGCTCCCCCTCGGCGGCCACCGGCGAGAAGCAGCCCTTCGACCTCGGCACGGGCCCCGGCCGGGTCCTGGTCTGGTTCTACGGGGTGTTCACCGTCGCGGCGGCCTCCCGCACGGTCGTCCAGATGATCCTGGACTTCGGCAGGGCGCCGCTCGCCTATGTGCTGTCGGCCGCCGCCGCGCTCGTGTACGGGCTCATCACGTACTCGCTGGTGCGCGGGGGCGAGAAGGCCCGCAGGACGGCGCTGGTCTGCTGCGCCGCCGAGTTGCTGGGGGTGCTGGTCGTCGGGACCTGGACGGTGGTGGAGCCCTCGGCGTTCGCGGACGACACCGTCTGGTCGGAGTTCGGCATGGGCTACCTGTTCATCCCGGTGTTCCTGCCGGTCATCGGGATGATGTGGCTGCGCCGCGCCAGGACCGCCTGACCGGCCGTCGCCCTGCGTGTGCCGTACGGGAGCGTGTGACCGGCCGCCCCGTGCCCCGTGCCGGGGACATGTGACCGGGGCCGGTTCCGTGCCCCGTGCCGGGGACATGTGACCGGCCGGTTCCGTACCCCGTACCGGAAGCGTGTGACCGGCCGGTTCCGCTCGCGGCCGGTCGCGCGCTCCGTTCCCGGCCGGTCCTATGCGCTGGTGACGTACGCGGGCGCGGTGGCGTCCTTCTCCAGCAGGACCATCAGGACGCCGTCCCCACTGGTCTCGTTGCCCACGGGGGTGTATCCCGCCCGCCGGTAGAGCCGCAGATTGCCCTCGCTGCGATGCCCGGTGTGCAGCCGGAAACGGGTCGCCGACCGCTCGGCGGCCAGGCCCGACTCGACCGCCCCGAGCAGCCGGGCGCCGAGGCCGTGCCCCTGGAGCCGCGGGTGGACGCAGAGCCTGCCGATCTCCCCGGCCCCGTCCCCGCCGAGGGCTCCCCGGACCGAACCGACGATCTCGTCGCCGAGGCGTGCCACGAACACCAGGTTCGTGGCGATCTCGGTCCGCATCGAGTCGAGGGTCTGGGTGAGCGGGTCGATCCGGTAGTTCCCGTACAGCTCCGCCTCGCCCTGGAAGCTGAGGTACTGGAGTTTCAAGATCTGTTCGGCGTCCTGCTCCGTCGCCGCCGAGATGATCACGCTCGTGCCCATCCGTGCATGCCTCCGCCCACCTGATCCACCGGTTGTCTATCGCTCCTTTCCCCGCGGTTCAGGAGCTGCAACCTCCGCCGCGAGCATTCTGCGCAGACATCCAAGGCATCGGGAACGGACGGGGCCCAAACTCCCCTGTGACATACCCAACTTTCCTGCGATTTCCCGGTAGGTGGGGTCGCTCGGCGCCAGCATCGCCGACAGCAGCCGGGCGCACCTGGCGGGTAGCCGGTCCACCGCCGCGCGCAGTGCCCGGCGTTCGTCGGCGCCCACGGTGATCCGTTCGGGGCAGCCGGCCGGGTCCGCGGCGGTCTCGTCGCGGTAGGGGCGTTCGAGCCGGGCGGTGCGGCGGGCCCGGCGGGCCTCGGCCCGTACGCAGTCCCGTACCCAGCGGGCCGTGTCCACCGGTGGCCCCTCCCCCGCGAGCCGTTCCAGCAGCCGCAGCCAGACGGACTGTTCGAGATCGGCGGGTTCGACCGCCGGGCCCGTCGCCGAGGCGGCCGCCTCGGCCAGGGCCTCGGCGCTCACCAGCGGGTACAGGGCCCGGACGACCGCCGGGGCGCCGGGGGCGGCTGCCGCGGGAACATGATCGAGAAGCGTCATGCCCCGGCCGACGCCCGTACGGCGACGGCCGGTTGCCCGGACGGGCGGGCATCACCCGACCGGGGGCACGGCCCGGCCGGGTGATGACGCGGCGTCAGCGTCCGGTGAAGTCCGCCGCGGCGAGCAGGGCGGTGTCCGGGTTGTCGGAGAAGATTCCGTCGATGCCCGTCCCGAAGTACGTCCGCAGCGCGCCGAACGCGTCGCCGTAGGCGGCCGGGTCCGTGCCGCGCCGGAAGTCGGCGGGCAGGAAGGTGTTCTCGTTGCGCATGGTGTAGGGGTGCAGGACCAGGCCCTGCGCGTGCGCGTCCTTCACCAGGGTGGTCGGTTCGGTGAGCCGGCCCGAGGCGTCCTTGGGGATGATCAGGTCCAGGGTGGGGCCGATGCCCTGTGCGAAGGAGGCCATCCACTTCAGTCCCTCGGGCTTCACCAGGTCCGCGACGGTGCGCGGGTCCCCGGAGGTCACGAAGTCCCAGGGACGCTCGCCGGCGCCCGAGAGCAGCACGACGCGCGGGGTGGCGACGAGCCGGGCCAGCCGCTGGATGCTGCCGGGCTCGAAGGACTGGAGGATGAGCGGCGACTGCGCGCGGTGGCGGTTGTAGCGGCGCAGCAGCTTGGCCAGCGGTTCTTCGAGCCCGAGGCCGAGGCCGCGGAAGTAGGTGGGGTGCTTGGTCTCGACGTACAGCCAGACGGGCCTGCCCCGCCTGCGGCCCTCGCGGTCGGCCCAGCGCAGCACCTCCTCGAAGGTGGGGACCTCCCAACGGCCGTCGTAGAGGGTGTTCTTCTGGCGGGTGCCGGGGATGCGCTCCTTGGCCCGCAGCGTCTTCAGTTCGGCGAGGGTGAAGTCCTCGGTGAACCAGCCGGTGAGCGAGACGCCGTCGACCTTCTTCGTCGCCCTGCGGCTCGCGAACTCGGGGTGCTCGGCGACGTCGGTGGTGGCGGTGATGTCGTTCTCGTGACGGCAGACGAGGTGGCCGTCCTTGGTCGGCACCAGGTCCTGCTCGATGACGTGCGCGCCCATGTCGAGGGCCAGCTGGTAGGAGCCGAGCGTGTGCTCCGGCCGGTAGCCGCTGGCGCCGCGGTGCCCGATGACGGTGGGGACCGGCAGGTCGAGGCGGAAGCCGTGCCCGCCGGGCCGCCTGGAGGTGCTTCCCGCGGTGCCGTCGGCGGCGCCGGCCGGGCCGCCGGCCAGTCCGAGGGCGGCCGTGCCCAGTACGGCGGCACCCGCTCCCAGCATGGTTCTGCGGGCGGGACCGGTCTGCGCGCGCTCTGTCATGAATGCTCCTCGCGTGTGATGTCTGGCCCCTGTCGGGCGCCGCCCGAGCGTAAGCAGCAGTACCGTCGTGGAGGCAGCTCCTGGACGAACATGGCGAAAACTCGTGTCGACGTCCGTGTCTGCCGTACGAACCCGATGTGCGATCAGCGAGAGGCCGCGAGTATCGTCCTCAGCTGCATGGACCGTCACGATCCCGCACCTCGGCCGGCCCGGCCACTACCCCGGAGGAACCGTTGTCCCGACACGCACTCATCAAGGCAGTGCTCGGACCGATCTTGCGCCTGATGTTCCGCCCCCAGGTGGAGGGCGCGCAGCACATCCCCGGAGACGGTCCGGTGATCCTCGCGGGCAACCATCTGACCTTCATCGACTCGATGATCATGCCGATCTGCTGCGACCGGCCGGTCTTCTACATCGGCAAGGACGAGTACGTGACGGGCAAGGGTCTCAAGGGCCGGGCGATGGCCTGGTTCTTCACCGGCTGCGGCATGATCCCGGTGGACCGGGACGGCGGACGCGGCGGTGTCGCGGCGCTGATGACGGGCCGTCGGGTGCTGGAGGAGGGCAAGGCGTTCGCCATCTACCCGGAGGGCACCCGCTCCCCGGACGGCCGGCTGTACCGGGGCCGTACGGGCATCGCCCGGCTGACGCTGATGACGGGCGCGCCGGTGGTGCCGTTCGCGATGATCGGCACGGACAAGCTGCAACCCGGAGGGGCCGGTCTGCCCCGCCCCGGCAAGGTGACGGTCCGGTTCGGCGAGCCGATGGAGTTCTCCCGCTACGAGGGCATGGACCGCGACCGCTACGTGCTGCGGGCGGTGACCGACTCCGTGATGGCCGAGGTGATGCGGCTGTCCGGCCAGGAGTACGTCGACATGTACGCCACGAAGGCCAAGGCTGCGTGAACCGGGGCGCGCCGCGCCGGTTCCAGGACACGTGAGAGGGCCCGTACCCCGGTGGTACGGGCCCTTTCGCGCGCTCTCGTGCGCCGGGCCGGCCGGTGGGCGCGGCTACTGGTGGACGATGCCCTCCTCCAGCTTCTGGCCCCGCAGCAGGAACCAGGCGGTGACTGCCGTCGCCAGCAGGACCGCGGCGCCGACGCCCGCGGCGACCCGCAGCCCGTCCACGAACGCCTCCTGGGCCGCGGCGAGCAGCGCCTGCCCCTGCTCGGCGGGAAGGCCGTGGGTCGCCTCGACCGCGCCGCCCAGCGACTCGTGGGCGGCCGCGGCGCGGGGCAACGGGATGCCCGCGGGCGATGCGAAATTCTGGTAGACGCCGGTGACGATGGAACCGAGCAGTGCGATGCCGAGGGCCGCGCCGAGTTCGTACGCCGTCTCCGAGACCGCTCCGGCGGAACCCGCCTGTTCCTTCGGGACGCTGGAGAGGATCACGTCGGAGGTGACGGTGAAGGCGAAGCCCGCGCCGACGCCGACGACCAGGAGCACCGCACCGATCAGCGGGTAAGCGGTCTGCTGGTGGATCAGGGTGACCGCGGCGAGCGCCAGGCCGACCGCCCCGAGGCCGCCGGCCACCACCGACCGCACCGAGAAGCGCCGGGCCGCTCTGCCGGCGAGCAGCCCCGCGACGACCGCGCCGACGGCCGCCGGGAGTTCGGCCAGACCGGCCTCCAGCGGCCCGCGGCCCTGCACCAGCTGGAGGAACTGGGAGAGGAAGAAGACCAGTCCGGACAGGCCGAGGATGGTCAGCAGATCGGCCAGGACCGCGCCCGAGAAGCCCCGGTGGTGGAAGAGCCGCATGTCCAGCAGCGGCGAGGGGAGGGTGAGCTGCCTGCGCACGAACCAGCAGAGCGCGGCCAGGCCGCCGACGCCCGCGACGGCGGTGCCCCAGCTCGGGCCGTGCGCCGCCAGTTCCTTGACGGCGTAGACGACGCCGATCATGCCGATGAAGGAGAGCGCGACGCTGACCAGGTCCCAGGGGCCCGGGGCCGGGTTCCTCGACTCGGGGATCATCCTGATGCCGACGACCACGAGGACCGCCATGACGGGCAGGTTGATCAGGAAGACCGAGCCCCACCAGAAGTGCTCCAGCAGGACCCCGCCGACCACGGGTCCGACGGCCGCGCCCGCCGAGGCCATCGCTCCCCAGATCCCGATGGCCACGCTGCGCTCGCGCGGGTCGTGGAAGAGGTTCCGGATCAGGGCGAGCGTGGACGGCATCAGGGTGGCACCCGCGACACCGAGCAGCGCCCGCGCCAGGATCATCATCTCGGGGGTGTGCGCGTAGGCGTTGAGCACGGAGACCGCGCCGAACGCGGTCGCACCGCACAGCAGCAGCTTCTTGCGGCCGATGCGGTCGCCGAGGCTGCCCATGGAGACGAGGAGTCCGGCGATGACGAAGGAGTAGACGTCGCCGATCCACAGCAGCTGGGTGCCGGTCGGTTCGAGGTCCTCGGTGAGGAACGGGGTCGCCAGGCCGAGGACGGTGGCGTCGATCGCCACGAGCAGCACGGCGAGGACGAGTACGGCCAGGGCGATCCACCGGCCGGGACGGTGCAGCTCGTCCGGGGCCTTCACCTGCTGTTCGATACGGCTCATCGCTCCACGCTCCGGCGTGCGCCACCGAGCAGCAACTCGGCGATCATGTACTGGAAGTCCTTGCTCGCGACCCGGCCCGTCTGGACGGTCCAGGCGCCGCTGGAGATCAGCCCGTAGAGGGCCTCGGTCAGCCAGGCGGGCGTGAGGTCGATCCGGAACTCGCCGCGCTCCTGGCCGCGCCGGAAGAAGGCGGCGACGCGGGCGTCGAGCCGGTTCCAGCCCTCGTTGACCTGTTCGCCCTCGAAGAGCTGGTTCTCGGTGACGAGGAAGGAGAGCAGCCCGGCGGCCGGTTCGACGGCCGCGATCAGACGGCGCAGCGCCTCCTCCGCGCTCCCCTCGTCGAGGGCGGCGGTGTCCAGCGCCGCTTCGAACTCCTGGATGCCCAGCTCCTCCAGCGCCCTGACCAGGGCGTCCCGTCCGGCGAAGTGCCGGTGCAGGGTGGCGCGCCCGATGCCCGCGGCTCTGGCGACCTCGTCCATGGTGGCGGTCGATTTGCGGGTCAGCAGAGCGGCGGCGCTGCGCAGCACCTGTTCACGGTCGAGACTCATGAGACAACAATAGACCATTTGAGACACCAATGTCTCATCGAGAGGGTCTCGCCCGGGGCCCGGCACGGGAGGACCATGGCGTCCATGACGCATGTCGCCGGGAAGCCGCTCCTGCTGATCGACATCGACGGCCCGCTCAACCCCTACATGGCGCTCGTGCACCCCGGGGCACCGGACGGGTACGCGAGGCATCCGATGCGGCCGGCCGGATGGGACTGCGGGCCACCGCTGCCGGTCCTGCTCAACCCGGAGCACGGGAGGGCCCTGCGGGCCCTGGCCGGCCGTTACGAGCTGGTCTGGGCGACGACGTGGAAGGACGAGGCCAACCAGTGGGTCGGACCGCGCCTCGGGCTGCCCCCGCTGCCGTACATCGACTGGCCGGCGATACACGGCGACGCCCCGGCCGGTACGTACTGGAAGACGCAGTACGTCGTGGCGTACGCGGCCGGGCGGCCGTTCGCCTGGGTCGACGACGAGATCACCGCGCAGGACCGGGAGTGGGTCCTCGGGCAGGGGGTCACCGATGCGCTGCTGTGGTGGGTCGATCCGGGGCTGGGGCTGCTGCCGGAGGACTTCGCGGCGCTCGCCGCGTGGGCGGACGGCCGGGCCGACGACGGGCACCGAGCCCCTGGGCGGTGAGCCCTGCCGCCCGGCGTCGGACGGCAGGGACTCGGCCCGGACGCCGCCCGGTGCCGGGGCATCGGCGGCACCGGGCGGCAGGCCGCGCCTCAGGCGCCGAGGACCACCAGATCGAGGCCGGGAAGACCGGCCGGGTCGTCGATCACGGACATCTCGACGACCCTCCCCCGCTCGACGGTGAAGACCAGGACCGAGAACTTCCCGCCTTCGAGGGTCGAGAGGACGGCCGGTTCGCCGCCGACCAGGGCCCGCTGCGACGACCGGGCGAACGGGGCGAACATCATCGCCCGGCGGGCCACCGTCGCGGCGCCCCGCACCAGGGACGGCGTACCGGTGACGGACCGCACCACCACGTCCGGGTCGAGCACGGCCACGAGGGCGTCGAAGTCGCCGTCGCGGGCGGCGGCCAGGAAGGCGTCGACGACCTCCCGCCTGCGGGAGAGGCCCGGGTCCGCGACCGGCTCCGCGCCCCGCACCCGGCGGCGCGCCCGGCTGGCGAGCTGCCGGGCGGCGGCCGGGGTGCGGTCCACGACACCGGCGATCTCGTCGAAGGGGACGGCGAACATGTCGTGCAGCACGAAGGCGAGCCGCTCGGCGGGATCGAGCGTTTCGAGCACGACGAGCATCGCGAGGCCGACCGAGTCGGCCATCAGCGCCTGCTGCTCGGGGTCGGCCTCCGGCCGGTCGCCGGGGGTGCTCTCCTCGGGCGCCCCGGTGTCCAGGGGCGCCTCGGGGCGGGAGCGGCGGGAACGGAGCATGTCCAGGCACACCCGCCCGACGACCGTGGTCAGCCAGCCGTCCAGGTTCTCGATCGCCCGGCTGTCGGATCGGCCCAGCCTGATCCACGCCTCCTGGACGGCGTCCTCCGCCTCACCCGTCGAGCCGAGCATCCGCTGGGCCACGGCCCTCAGCCGGGGCCGGTTCGCCTCGAAGCGCTCCGCCAGAAACTCGTGTGCGTCCACAGTCGCTCTTCCTCCGTCGTGTTCCGCCGCCGCGCCGACGGACCGTTCTCCGCCGTCGCGCCGACGGATCGTGGCCCGTCACCGCACTGACGGAACGGACCGCGCCGATGTGACGGGCGAAGGGCTCCCGCCCCGGCCGGTCAGCTCCACGGCAGCCCGGCGCGGTGCCGCCAGTACGCCTCGGGCTCCTCCACCAGCGCGTCGAGCCGGGCGCGCAGCTCCTCGTCGAGGTCGACGACGGGCGCGTGCAGGTTCCCGGCGAGCTGGGCGACGGTCGCCGCACCGGAGAGCACCACCCCGGCCCAGGGCTGGTACAGCACGAACGCCAGGGCCACCGCGTCGCTGCCGACACCGGCCCCGGCGGCGATCTCCCGGACCACGGCGGGGGCCTCCGTACCGGCGAGCCGCCCGTTGGCCACGGCCTCCTTGACGATCACGGTGAGCCCGGCGGCGTGGGCCTCGGCGAGCGCCGCCCCGGCCGAGGTCTCCAGCGCGTTGTAGGTGGCCTGCACCGTACGGAAGAGCGGTTCGCCCTCCACGGTGACGCCGAGGGCGGCCCGGATCGCGTCGGCCTGGGCGGGGCCGCTGGTGCTCAGGCCGACGCTGACCCCTTCGTCGGCGAGCGCGGCGAGCCGTGCGTGCAGTTCCTTGTCGGTCAGGGCCGGGCTGTCGGCGGTCACCGAGTGGATCTGGTAGAGGTCGAGGCGGTCGCCGAGCAGCGCGTCGGTCTCGGCCCGCTGGCGCAGGAACGCGGCGAGGCCGTGGTCCTTGACCTCGTGCGCCTCGGCCTCGACGTTCCAGTCGGCGGTGTAGGTGTAGCCCCATTTGCTGCCGACGACGACGTCGTCCGCCTCCGGGTGCGCCGTCAGCCAGTCGGCCAGGAACTCCTCCGCCCGGCCGTAGGAGCGGGCCGCGTCGAAGTAGCGGACGCCCTGGGCGTAGGCGGCGTCGAGCAGTTCGTGGGTGCGTGCGCGCAGCGCCTCGACGCTGCGGTCCGCGGGCAGGTCGCGGTCGCGGTGGAGGTTGATGTAGCCGGGCCTGCCGACCGCCGCCAGGCCGAGCCCGATGTGGGCGGTCGGAGTCGTCGCTGTGGCCAGCCTGGCGAAAGGCATCGTGGGCTCCTCGTCGGTCGGGTGCTCTCCCCGTCAACGTAACCCAGCTCCCGGGAACCGGAAGGCGGGGAGCGTACGCGCTCCCCGCCCCGGTACCGCCCCCGCGGCGGGTCAGTTCTTCGCGGTGGCCCACGCCTGCTGGACGGCGAGGTCGGCCTTCACCTCGGCGAGCTGGACGGCCACGGCCGAGGGGGCGGTGCCGCCGCGTCCGTTGCGGGAGGCCAGCGCGCCGGCCACGTCGAGGACCGTGCGGACCTCGGGGGCGAGGTGCTCGGAGATCTTGGCGAACTGTTCGTCGGTCAGCTCGTCGAGCTCGATGCCGTGCTGCTCGCACTCCTTGACGCACTCGCCGGCCACCTCGTGCGCGACGCGGAACGGCACGCCCTGCTTGACCAGCCATTCGGCGACGTCGGTGGCGAGCGAGAAGCCGGCCGGGGCCAGCTCCTCCATCCGCTCGCGGTTGACGGTGAGGGTGGCCATCATTCCGGTGAAGGCGGGCAGCAGGACCTCCAGCTGGTCGCAGGAGTCGAAGACCGGCTCCTTGTCCTCCTGGAGGTCGCGGTTGTACGCGAGCGGGAGGGCCTTCAGCGTGGCCATCAGGCCGGTCAGGTTGCCGATCAGTCGGCCGGACTTGCCCCGGGCCAGCTCCGCGATGTCCGGGTTCTTCTTCTGCGGCATGATCGAGGAGCCGGTGGAGAAGGCGTCGTGCAGGGTGACGAAGGAGAACTCCTTCGTGTTCCAGATGATGACCTCCTCCGCGATCCGGGAGAGGTTCACCCCGATCATCGCGGTGACGAAGGCGAACTCGGCGACGAAGTCGCGGGAGGCCGTTCCGTCGATGGAGTTGCCGACGGAGCCGCGCTCGAAGCCGAGGTCGGCGGCGACCGCCTCCGGGTCCAGGCCGAGCGACGATCCGGCCAGGGCGCCGGAGCCGTAGGGGGAGACCGCGGTCCGCTCGTCCCACTGGCGCAGCCGCTCGGCGTCCCGGGACAGGGCCTGCGCGTGGGCCAGGACGTGGTGGGCGAAGAGCACCGGCTGGGCGTGCTGAAGGTGGGTGCGGCCGGGCATCGCGACGTCGGGGTGCGCCTCGGCGAGGCCGACCAGGGCGCCCTGGAGCTCGGCGATCAGGCCGCCGATGATCCTGGCGTGGTCGCGCAGGTACATCCGGAAGAGCGTGGCGATCTGGTCGTTGCGGGACCGGCCTGCCCGCAGCTTGCCGCCGAGGTCCGGGCCCAGGCGCTCCAGCAGTCCGCGTTCGAGCGCGGTGTGCACGTCCTCGTCGGCGATGGTGCCGGTGAACGAGCCGTCCGCGACATCGGCTTCGAGCCGGTCGAGGCCGTCGAGCATGCGGGTCAGCTCGTCCTCGGTGAGCAGGCCCGCCTTGTTCAGGACACGCGCGTGGGCGCGGGAGCCGGCGATGTCGTACGGCGCGAGCCGCCAGTCGAAGTGGACGGAGGCGGACAGCCTGGCCAGCGCCTCGGCCGGACCGTCGGCGAAGCGGGCGCCCCAGAGGCGTACGTCGCTGGTGCCGTTGCCGTTGCTCACTGCGTTGCTCCTCGGAAGGACAAGGGGTGGATGTGCGACCGCCTCCCCGCACGGAGGGTCCGGGGAGGCGGTGACGTAACTGCTGGAGGTCAGGCCAGGTCACGCTTGGCGGCGATCTTCGACGAGAGGCCGAAGATCTCGATGAAGCCCTGCGCCTTGGACTGGTCGAACGTGTCGCCCGAGTCGTAGGTGGCGAGGTTGAAGTCGTAGAGCGACTGCTCGGACTTCCGGCCGGTGACGACGGCGCGGCCCGCGTGCATGGTCATCCGGATGTCGCCGGTGACGTGCTGGTTGGCCTCGTCGATGAAGCCGTCCAGGGCGCGCTTGAGCGGCGAGAACCACAGGCCGTCGTAGACCAGCTCGCCCCAGCGCTGCTCGACCTGCCGCTTGTAGCGGGCCAGTTCGCGCTCGACGGTGACGTTCTCCAGCTCCTGGTGGGCGGTGATCAGCGCGATCGCGCCCGGCGCCTCGTACACCTCGCGGGACTTGATGCCGACGAGCCGGTCCTCGACCATGTCGATCCGGCCGATGCCCTGGGCGCCGGCCCGCTGGTTGAGCTGCTGGATCGCCTGGAGGACGGTGACGGGCTTGCCGTCGATGGCCACCGGCACGCCCTCCTTGAAGGAGATGACGACCTCGTCGGCCTCGCGCGGGGTGGCGGGGTTCTCGGTGTACTCGTAGATGTCCTCGATCGGCGCGTTCCAGATGTCCTCCAGGAAGCCCGTCTCGACGGCGCGCCCGAAGACGTTCTGGTCGATGGAGTACGGGGACTTCTTGGTGGTCGCGATCGGGAGGTTCTTCTCCTCGCAGAAGGCGATCGCCTTGTCCCGGGTCATCGCGTAGTCGCGGACCGGGGCGATGCACTTCAGGTCGGGGCCGAGCGCGGAGATGCCGGCCTCGAAGCGGACCTGGTCGTTGCCCTTGCCGGTGCAGCCGTGGGCGACGATGCCGGCGTTGTGCTTGTTGGCGGCGGCGACGAGGTGCTTGACGATGGTCGGCCGGGAGAGGGCCGAGACCAGCGGGTAGCGGTCCATGTAGAGGGCGTTGGCCTTGATCGCGGGGAGGCAGTACTCCTCGGCGAACTCGTCCTTGGCGTCCGCGACCTCGGCCTCGACGGCACCGCAGGCGAGCGCGCGCTTGCGGATGACGTCCAGGTCCTCGCCGCCCTGGCCGACGTCCACGGCAACGGCGATGACCTCGGCGCCCGTCTCCTCGGCGATCCAGCCGATGGCGACGGAGGTGTCCAGGCCGCCCGAGTAGGCGAGTACGACGCGCTCGGTCACGGGTTTCTCCTTACGGTGCAATCACTGATGGGTATAACTATGCAGTCCTCCGTATGTTTTGTCAAAGGTGCAGGTGGGCGGCGCGGCGCGGCCCCGGGCACCCGGTCCCGGCCGGGATTCCCCCACCGGCGTCCCGGCAGCCGAAACGGACCTGTCCGCAACGGAGTTGCCGAGGACAATGGCCCGTATGGGAAGAACGTACGAACGCATCGACGGGCGGCTCAGGACCTTCATCGAGGAGCAGCACGTCTTCTTCACGGCGACCGCGCCCCTGGACGGCGAGGGCACGATCAACCTCTCCCCCAAGGGGGTCAGCGGCTCGTTCGCCGTCCTCGACGAGCTGACCGTGGCCTACCTGGACTTCGCCGGCAGCAACGCCGAGACCGTCGCCCACCTCCGCGAGAACGGGCGCATCACGCTGATGTGGTGCGCCTTCCAGGGGCCGCCGAACATCGTGCGGGTGCACGGCCGCGGCGAGCCGGTCTTCCGGGACGACCCCCGGTTCGGCCCGCTGCTCGCCCGCTTCCCCGACGTGGACCCCCGCCTCCACGGGCTGCGCGCCGTCATCGTGGTGCGTGCCGAACTGATCCGGGACACCTGCGGCTACGCGGTGCCGTTCATGTCGTACGACGGGGACCGGCCACTGCACGCCCAGCGCTTCGCCCGCGAGGACGACGCCTCGCTCGGCGCCTACTTCGAGAAGAAGGAGCACGTGGCGACGAGCATCGACGGGCTGCCCGGACTGCCGCTCCCGCTGCCGGCGATGCCGCGCGGGGAAGCGGATTGAGCCGTACGGAGCAGATCCGGGGGTGCCGGCCGGGCGGAGCGTCTAACGTCCGGAGCATGCGCAGATCCGTGGTGACCATGTCGGTACTGCTCGCGCTGGTGGGCTCGGTCGCGGCCCGCCCCGCCCCGGCGCCGACCCCTCCGGGGCGGCTGGCCGACACCGGCGGCGGCACCCAGCTGATCACGGCCGAGGCGCCGGACGCGCGCTCCACCACGGGCACCGTCACCTGGTGGAACCTGCGCCGGGGAGTCTGGGTGAGGAGCGGGTCCGCGCCCGCCCGCTTCGGTGCGCAGGGCCTGGCCGAGGGGGCCTCGCGCAAGCAGGGCACGAACACCACGCCGACCGGCCTGTACGACCTGCCGTACGCCTTCGGGATCAAGCCCGCACCGCCCGGCACCGTCCATCCGTACCGCCGGGTCAACGACCGGTCGTGGTGGTGCCAGGACAACGCGGCGCGGGCCTACAACCGCTGGGTGGAGCCGCGGCCCGCGGACTGCCGGGCCGGCGAGGCGGAGCACCTGATCGCGTATCCGACGCAGTACGCCCGCGCGCTCGTCATCGGGTTCAACTACGAACGGCCGGTGCGCGGGCGCGGCGCCGGGATCTTCCTCCACGTCAACGGGCGTGGCGCGACCGCCGGTTGCGTCTCCGTACCGGCGTCCGCGATGGACCGGATCCTCGACTGGGTGAACCCGGCCCGCCGTCCGCACATCGTGATCGGGACCCGGTCGGGCCCGACCGCGATCACGCGCTACTGAGAGCCCGGGACGGCGCCGGGACGACCGGGCCGCTCCGGCCGCTCAGCGCTCGTTCTGGGCCAGCCGCAGCAGGTGGTCGGCCAGCGCCTGGCCGCCCGCCGGGTCGCGGCTGATCAGCATCAGGGTGTCGTCGCCCGCGATGGTGCCGAGGATGTCGTGCAGTTCGGCCTGGTCGATGGCCGAGGCGAGGAACTGGGCCGCGCCCGGCGGGGTGCGCAGCACCACGAGGTTGGCCGATGCCTCCGCCGAGATGAGCAGTTCGGCGGAGAGGCGCCGCATCCGCTCCTCCTTGGCTGAGCCGCCCAGGGGGGCCTGCGGGGTGCGGAATCCGCCCTCGCTGGGGACCGCGTAGATCAGCTCGCCGCCGGTGTTGCGGATCTTCACCGCGCCCAGCTCGTCCAGGTCGCGGGAGAGCGTCGCCTGGGTGACGCTCAGCCCGTCGTCGGCCAGGAGCTTGGCCAGCTGGCTCTGCGAGCGCACCGGCTGCCGGTTCAGGATGTCCACGATCCGGCGGTGGCGCGCGGTGCGGGTCTGCGGCACGGACGGCCCGCCGTGCTCGGTCTCCTGCGCCTCGGTCATCGTCGTCGCCTCATTCTCCGGATCGTCCGTCCCCTCTTGCCGCGTCGAGAACGCCGGGCAGTGCCTGGAGGAACGCGTCCACCTCCGCGTCACCGATGATCAGCGGCGGCATCAGCCGCAGGACATCGGGGGCGGGCGCGTTCACCAGGATTCCGGCTCCCTGAGCCGCCTGTTGCGCCTGGGGCGCAAGGGGCTCGGTGAGCACGATACCCAGCAGCAGGCCGGAGCCGCGGACGTGGGAGACCAGCGGGTGGCCCAGACCCTCCACGGCCTCGCGGATCTTCTCGCCGAGCCGCTTCACCCGGTCCAGGGCGCCGTCGGCCGCCAGGGTGTCCAGGACGGCGAGTCCGGCGGCGCAGGCGACCGGGTTGCCGCCGAACGTGGTGCCGTGCTGTCCCGGCCGCAGCAGCTCGGCCGCCGGGCCGAACGCGACGGTCGCGCCGATCGGCAGTCCGCCGCCCAGGCCCTTGGCGAGGGTGACGACGTCGGGCTCGACGCCCTGGTGGGCCTGGTGCTCGAACCAGTGGCCGCAGCGGCCGATGCCGGTCTGCACCTCGTCGAGCACGAGCAGGGTGCCGGTGGCCCGGGTGATCTCGCGGGCGGCCTCCAGATATCCGGCGGGCGGTACGACCACCCCGTTCTCGCCCTGGACGGGCTCGATGACCACCAGTGCGGTGTCGGTGGTCACGGCGGCCCGGAGCGCTTCGGCGTCGCCGTACGGGACGTGCGTGACGTCGCCGGGCAGCGGGAGGAACGGGTCGCGCTTGGCGGGCTGGCCGGTCAGTGCGAGGGCGCCCATGGTCCGGCCGTGGAAGCCGCCGTCGGTGGCGACCATGTGGGTCCGCCCGGTCAGCCGGCCGATCTTGAAGGCGGCCTCGTTGGCCTCGGCGCCCGAGTTGGAGAAGTAGACGCGGCCGGTGCGGCCGAAGAGCTGGAGCAGCCGTTCGGCGAGCGCGACGGGCGGCTCGGCGACGAAGAGGTTGGACACGTGGCCCAGCGAGGCGATCTGGGCGGAGACGGCCTCGACGACGGCGGGGTGGGCGTGGCCCAGCGCGTTCACCGCGATGCCGCCGACGAAGTCGAGGTACTCGGTGCCGTCGGCGTCCCACACCCGGGCGCCCTCGCCGCGGACGAGGGACAGCGGGGGGGTGCCGTAGTTGTCCATCAGCGCGTGCTTCCAGCGCCGGGCGAGCTCCTGGTTGCTCATGACTCCCCCTGTGCGGGTCGGGCGTCGGGCACGACCATCGTGCCGATTCCTTCGTCGGTGAAGATCTCCAGCAGGATCGAGTGCTGGACCCGGCCGTCGATGACACGGGCGGTCTCGACGCCGTTGCGCACGGCGTGCAGGCAGCCCTGCATCTTGGGCACCATGCCGCTGGACAGCTCGGGCAGCAGCTTCTCCAGCTCGGTGGCGGTGAGGCGGCTGATCACGTCGTCGCTGCCCGGCCAGTCCTCGTAGAGGCCCTCGACGTCGGTGAGGACCATCAGCGTCTCGGCGTTCAGTGCGGCGGCGAGCGCGGCGGCCGCGGTGTCGGCGTTGACGTTGTAGACGTGGTTGCCGTCGGCGGCGCGCGCGATGGAGGAGACGACCGGGATCCGGCCGTCGTCCAGCAGCGCCTGGATCGCCCCGGTGTCGATGGCGGTGACCTCGCCGACCCGGCCGATGTCGACGAGCCGGCCGTCGATGGTCGGCCGGTGCTGCACGGCGGTGATCGTGCGGGCGTCCTCGCCGGTCATGCCGACGGCGAGCGGGCCGTGCTGGTTGAGCAGGCCGACCAGTTCGCGCTGGACCTGTCCGGCCAGCACCATCCGTACGACGTCCATCGCCTCGGGCGTGGTGACGCGCAGCCCCGCCTTGAACTCGCTGACCAGGCCCTGCTTGTCGAGCTGGGCGCTGATCTGCGGTCCGCCGCCGTGCACGACGACGGGCTTGAGGCCGGCCTGCCGCAGGAAGACGACGTCCTGGGCGAAGGCCGCCTTCAGTTCCTCGTCGACCATGGCGTTGCCGCCGAACTTGATGACGACGGTCTTGCCGTTGTGCCGGGTCAGCCAGGGCAGCGCCTCGATGAGGGTCTGCACCTTCGGGAGTGCGGTGTGCTTCCGCGCCGTGGTCATGAGCTGTACGCGCTGTTCTCGTGGACGTAGTCCGCGGTGAGGTCGTTGGCCCAGATGACGGCCGACTCGGTGCCGGCGGCCAGGTCGGCGGTGATGGCGACCTCCCGGTAGCGCATGTCGACCAGGTCGCGGTCCTCGCCGACGCTGCCGCTCTTGCAGACCCAGACGCCGTTGATCGCGACGTTCAGCCGGTCGGGCTCGAAGGCGGCCTTCGTCGTGCCGATCGCGGAGAGCACCCGGCCCCAGTTGGGGTCCTCGCCGTGGATGGCGCACTTGAGGAGGTTGTTGCGGGCGATGGAGCGGCCCACCTCGACGGCGTCGTCCTCGCTGGCGGCGTTGACGACCTCGATCCGGATGTCCTTGGAGGCGCCCTCGGCGTCCCCGATCAGCTGCCGGGCGAGGTCCGCGCAGACGGCCCGTACGGCTTCGGCGAACTCGTCCTGCTCCGGGGTGATCCCGCTCGCCCCGGAGGCCAGCAGCAGCACGGTGTCGTTGGTCGACATGCAGCCGTCGGAGTCGACCCGGTCGAAGGTGGTGCGGGTGGCGGCGCGCAGCGCGGTGTCGAGTCCGGCGGCGTCCACGTCGGCGTCGGTGGTGAGGACGACCAGCATGGTCGCGAGGCCCGGGGCGAGCATGCCCGCGCCCTTGGCCATGCCGCCGACGGTCCAGCCCTCGCCGCCCGCGACGGCGGTCTTGTGGACGGTGTCGGTGGTCTTGATCGCGATGGCGGCCTTCTCGCCGCCGTGCTCGCTGAGGGCGGCGGCGGCCTGCTCGATGCCGGGCAGCAGCTTGTCCATCGGGAGCAGCGTGCCGATCAGCCCGGTCGAGGCGACCGCGATCTCTCCGGCGTTGTGGCCGGTGAGGACCTCGGCGGCCTTCTCGGCGGTGGCGTGGGTGTCCTGGAAGCCCTTCGGTCCCGTACAGGCGTTGGCGCCGCCGGAGTTGAGGACGACGGCGGTGACCTCGCCGCCCTTCAGCACCTGCTCCGACCAGAGGACGGGAGCGGCCTTGACGCGGTTGGAGGTGAAGACGCCCGCAGCGGCGCGACGCGGACCGTGGTTGACGACGAGGGCCAGGTCCGGGCTACCGCTCTCCTTGATTCCCGCGGCGATGCCCGCCGCGGAGAACCCCTGTGCTGCCGTGACGCTCACTGCATCTCCTCGTTCGCTTCTCCGGCCGCGCGGCGCAGCGGCACGGTTTTCGTGGTCTTCCACAGCCCTGCGGCTGTGTGTTCGTCGCTCACGGAGCGACTCCGATCGTGGAAAGTCCGGTGTCCTCGGGAAGTCCGAGGGCGATGTTCATGCTCTGCAGGGCGCCGCCGGCGGTGCCCTTGGCGAGGTTGTCGATGGCGCTGATGGCGATGATCCGGCCCGCGGCCTCGTCGTGGGCGACCTGGATCTGTACGGCGTTGGAACCCTGGACGGCCGCCGTCGCGGGCCACTGCCCCTCGGGGAGCAGATCGACGAACGGCTCGTCGGCGAACGTCTTCTCGTACGCCTCGCGGAGGGATCCGGCACTCACCCCGGGCTTCGCCTTCGCGCTGCAGGTGGCGAGGATGCCGCGGGGCATCGGCGCCAGGGTCGGTGTGAAGGAGACCGTGATCCGTTCCCCGGCCGCCGCGCTGAGGTTCTGGATCATCTCGGGGGTGTGCCGGTGGGCGCCGCCGACGCCGTACGGGGTCATGTTGCCCATCACCTCGGAGCCGAGCAGGTGCGGCTTGGCCGCCTTGCCCGCCCCGGAGGTGCCGGACGCGGCGACGATCACGGCCTCGGGCTCGGCCAGCCGGGCCGCGTACGCCGGGAAGAGCGCGAGCGACACCGCGGTCGGGTAGCAGCCGGGCACCGCGATCCGCTTGGAACCGGCCAGCGCGGCGCGTCGGCCCGGCAGTTCGGGCAGCCCGTAGGGCCAGGTTCCGGCGTGCGGCGAGCCGTAGAACTTCTCCCAGTCCGCGGCGTCCTCCAGCCGGAAGTCGGCGCCCATGTCCACGACGAGCACCTCGTCCCCGAGCTGCTCGGCGACGGCGGCGGACTGCCCGTGCGGCAGGGCGAGGAAGACCACGTCGTGCCCGGCGAGCACCTCGGGGGTGGTCGGCCGGAGCACCCGGTCGGCGAGCGGTCGCAGATGCGGCTGGAGCGCACCGAGCCGCTGTCCCGCGTTGGAGTTGGCGGTGAGCTCGCCGATCTCGACCCCGGGGTGGACCAGCAGGAGGCGGAGCAGCTCCCCGCCGGCGTATCCGCTCGCCCCTGCCACCGCTGCACGTACCACCATCGAAAGCCTCCTAGTCGATGGCATGACTATACGCATTGCCGCAGTTTTATGCAAAGACCTGCGCGTCTCGCGCGGGGCCGCGGCCGGTGCCCCGGTCGGGCGACGGGGGCGGGCCCTCCGGGGCGCGGCGATGAGTTTGCGGGCTTCCACCGGTCTGCCTTCCGACGGAGACAACCGACTCATCGGGAGCAAGTCATGGGCCTCATCCACATCGGGTTGTTCGCGACCCTCGACCTGGTCGGGCAGGCGCCCGGCGGCCCCGAGGAGGATCCGGTGGGGTTCCCGTTCGGCGGCTGGCAGGCGCCGCTGCTGGACGACGTCACCGGGGCGCAGGTCGGTGCCGCGTACGCGGGCATGGACGCCCTCCTGCTCGGCCGGCGGACGTACGACATCTTCGCCGCCCACTGGCCCCACCAGAAGGGCGGCGAGGACGGTGACATCGCCGCCCTCTTCAACGGCGTCCCGAAGTACGTGGCCTCTCGCGGCAGGCCGGAGCTCTCGTGGGCCGGGTCCACGCAGCTGGGCCCGGACCTGGTCGGCGCGGTGCGCGAGATCCGTGACCGGCACGAGCACGTGGTGGTCGTCGGGAGCCTGAATCTCGTGCAGACCCTGCTGCGCGAGAAGCTCTTCGACCGTCTCGACCTCTGGGTGCACCCGATCGTGCTCGGCATCGGGAAGAAGGTGTTCGAGGACGGCGCGGTGCCCACCGACGTCACGCTCCTCGAACCCCCGGCGGCCGGCCCGAACGGCATCGTGCACCTGCGCTACGGGCTCGCCGCCGGCACGCCCGCCACGGGGGACATGACCGCACCCGGCCGCGGTGCCGGAAGCAACGTCTGAAGCCGCCCGCCCGGCGGGCCCGTGCCACCGGGGGACGGGCGCGGGGAGTGGTCCCCACCCGTTCCCTCCGGGCCGGGACACCCGGGCCGGTCCCGGGCCTGCCGGCACGATCCGGGCCCTGCCGCAAGCTCCCCGGTGCGCCGTGGGGCGAGAGCGGCAGGGAGCGAGGGTCTCCCCTGCCCCTCCCGGTTCTCAGCCGAGGGCGCGGTCGAGGTTGAAGGCCGCGCTGATCAGCGCGAGATGGGTGAACGCCTGCGGGAAGTTCCCCGTCTGTTCCCCGGTGCGGCCGATCTCCTCCGCGTACAGGCCGAGATGGTTGGCGTACGTGAGCATCTTCTCGAACGCGAGCCGGGCCTCGTCGAGCCGGCCGGCGCGGGTCAGCGCCTCCACGTACCAGAACGAGCAGATCGAGAACGTGCCCTCGTCGCCGCGCAGTCCGTCCGGGCTGGCCTGCGGGTCGTAGCGGTAGACCAGCGAGTCGGAGACCAGGTCCTCCCCCAGCGCGTCCAGCGTGGCGAGCCACTTCGGGTCGGTGGGAGAGATGAACTTCGCCAGCGGCATCATCAGCACCGAGGCGTCCAGGACATGTCCTCCCTCGTACTGGACGAAGGCGTTCCGTTCGGTGGACCAGCCGTGGTCCATGATCCGGTGGTAGATCGCGTCGCGGGCCCGCCCCCACCGCACGATGTCGACGGGCAGTCCGCGGTGCTGGGCGAGCCGCATGGCGCGTTCGACGGCCACCCAGCACATCAGCCGCGAGTAGAGGTGGTTCTCGCCCGCACCGCGGCTCTCCCAGATCCCCTGGTCGGGCTGGTCCCAGTGGTCGCACACCCAGTCGACCAGCTCGCCGATGCTCTCCCAGTGCGCGCTGGAGATGGGCTGCCCCCACTTGTCGTAGAGGTAGAGGGCGTCGATCAGCGCCCCGTAGATGTCCAGTTGCAACTGGCCGACGGCGCCGTTGCCGACGCGCACGGGGGCCGAGCCCCGGTGGCCCTCCAGATGGGTCAGCTCGCGTTCGGGCAGCTCGCGGCGCCCGTCGATGCCGTACATGATCTGCAACGGGCCGAGGGCGCGGCTCGCCCCCGCCGCTTCTCCCGTCGGCACTTCGAGCTGTACGTGCTCGGAGAGGAAGCCCATGAACGCCTCGGCCTCCTCGGTGAAGCCGAGCCTGAGCAGCGCGTACACGCAGAACGCGGCGTCGCGGATCCACACGTAGCGGTAGTCCCAGTTGCGTTCGCCGCCGATGCGTTCGGGCAGGCTGGTGGTCGGCGCGGCGATGATGGCGCCGGTCGGGACGTAGGTGAGGAGCTTCAGGGTGAGGGCGGAGCGGTGGACCATCTCCCGCCAGCGGCCACGGTAACGCGACCGGGACAGCCAGCGCCTCCAGTACCCGACAGTGGCGTTGAACTGCTGTTCCGCCTCGGACAGCGGGCAGAAGCGGGGGGCCACGTCGCCGCCGATCCGGTCCAGGGCGAAGACGGCGGACTCGCCCTCGTGCAGTTTGAACAGCGACCACACGTCCGGGCCGGCGACCTCCAGGGGAACACTGGCCGTCAGGGCGAGGGTGAGCGAGGGCGTCTCGAAGACCGCCTGGCCGTGTTCGGCCCGCACCGTGTGCGGCCGGGCCCCGTACTCGAAGCGGGGCGCCACCCGGGCGCGGAACGGCAGCGATCCTCGTACGCACACCACGCGGCGGATCAGCCGGTGCCGGCCGGCCTCGCGCGAGTCGTCGACGACGGGCATGAAGTCCTGGACCTCGCCGACGCCGTCGTCGGCGAAGAAGCGGGTGATCAGCACATTGGTGTCGGGGAAGTAGAACTGCTTGGTGCGGGCGGGGACGTCGGCGGCCAGTTCGAAGGACCCGCCCCGGTCGGCGTCGAGGATCGAGGCGAAGACACTGGGCGCGTCGAAGCGCGGGCAGCAGTACCAGTCGATGGTGCCCCGGGTGTCCACCAGCGCCGCGCTGCGCAGGTCGCCGATCAGGCCGTGCTCGGCGACGGGCGGGTAACGGACGTCCCCGGCGCCCGGAAAACCCCCGGCACCCGTCTCGGGCTCCACCGTCACGTCGGACCTCCTCGCGGGCAGCCCCTCTACCAGGCTAGATCCTCCGCCCCGATCGGGCCGGGCAAAGGAGCCGGCGAAGGACGGGCCGGCGGGGCGGGGCCGACGGACGGTTCGGCGGGCGGGGCGGGCAGGCGGCCCTGGCCTCCCGGTTTTCGGCGCCGTGCCCGTCGATGTCAGGATGGCCCCATGACGAGCAAGGTTTATTTCGACATCACCATCGACGACAAGCCCGCGGGGCGGATCACCTTCAAGCTGTTCGACGACGTCGTCCCGAAGACGGCGGAGAACTTCCGGAAGCTGGCGACCGGCGAGGAGGGCTTCGGCTACAAGGGGTCGTCCTTCCACCGGATCATCCCCGACTTCATGCTGCAGGGCGGGGACTTCACCCGTGGCGACGGCACGGGCGGCAAGAGCATCTACGGCGCCAAGTTCGCCGACGAGAACTTCAAGCTCACGCACTCCAAGCCGGGCCTGCTGTCCATGGCCAACGCCGGCCCGAACTCCAACGGTTCGCAGTTCTTCATCACGACGATCGTGACGTCGTGGCTGGACGGCAAGCACGTGGTGTTCGGCGAGGTCGACAACCAGGAGAGCATGGACCTGGTCAAGAAGATCGAGGCCCTCGGCTCGCAGAGCGGCCGCCCCAAGGCGAAGATCACCATCGCGGACAGCGGCGTCCTCTGACCCGCGCACCGAGCCGCTGAACGAGCGCGCCCCCGACGGTTTCCGTCGGGGGCGCGCCCCGTTTCCCGGCCCCGCACGGGCTCCGGTCCGCTCGGTACGGTGACCGGCATGGGGAACGACTTCGGCGGCGGAGGCCGCACGCTGTACCTGACCAACGGGAGTACGGAGGTCTTCGTCGACGTACTGGTGCTGGCCGTGTCCGACCTCGCCGAGACCGTCTGGGAACACCGCTTCGCCGCGCTGCTCTGCCGTCAGGACCAGTGGGCCATGGGGCGCGGAATGGTCGGCTTCGACCTGGAGGACATCGACTGGGGCCGCTCCCCGCGGGAACGGGACGCGGCGAAGGACTTCGTGCTGCGGGTGCTCGATCTCGCGCTGCGCAGGCACCGGTGGGACGAGCTGGACTACGATCCGCCGTTCGCCGAGGACTGCCTGCGGCGATACCGGGAGATGGTCGAGGCCTTCGACCCCGCCGGCATCGCCCCCGAGGACCGGGACCACGACTGCTTCCCCACCCCGGAGGAGGCCGCCACGGCCATGTGCGTACGCCACCGCGTCCTGTCCGCACCGACCTGGTGGGAGGAATGCGTCTTCTGCATGTCGCACCGGTGACCCGGTGGCGGGCTTCTCTGCGCCTCCCATGGAATGTCAACCGACAGTTGACACCTGCGCACTGTCAACTTACGGTTGACACATGGAGAATCCCGTACGCATGAGCAACCCCGTACGCCTCGACGACCTGATCGAGGCCATCAAGAAGGTGCACACCGACGCCCTCGACCAGCTCGCCGACGCCGTCATCGCCGCGGACCACCTCGGCGACGTGGCCGACCACCTGATCGGGCACTTCGTGGACCAGGCCCGGCGCTCGGGCGCCTCCTGGACGGAGATCGGCAAGAGCATGGGGGTGACCAGGCAGGCGGCCCAGAAGCGGTTCGTCGCCAAGGACCCGGGAGAAATCTCGGACCTCGACCCCAGCCAGGGCTTCAGCCGCTTCACCCCGCGGGCCAGGAACGTGGTGATGGCCGCGCAGAACGAGGCCCGCGAAGCGCGCAACGACGAGATCCGCCCCGAGCACCTCGTCCTGGGGCTGCTCAGCGAGCCGGAGGGGCTGGGCGCCGCGTTCATCAAGGCCCAGGGCGTCACCGCGGAGGACATCCGCCGGGCCGCGACCGAGGCGCTGCCCGGCCCGGTCGACGAGGTGCCGGACCTCATCCCGTACGACGCCGGGGCCCGCAAGGCGCTGGAACTGACGTTCCGGGAGGCACTGCGGATGGGCCACAACTTCGTCGGGACCGAGCACATCCTGCTCGCCCTGCTGGAGCAGGAGGACGGCGAGGGCGTGCTGACCGGTCTCGGTGTCGACAAGGCGACCGCCGAAACGGCCATCACCGAGGCCCTCGCCCTCATCTCCGTCTCTCCCAAGGAGGCGTGAGCCGGAAAGGCGACCCGGAAGGCATGAGCGTCCCTGCGCCCCGGGTGTGCCGGCGACACGGCACACCCGGGGCGTCCGGGCGCCCGGCGGTCCGCAGCGAGGGGCGCACCTCCCGCCGCGGGCCGCCGCCGGGCACCGCCCCGTACGGTCAGAGCGCCCCGTACACCGCCTCGACCAGGGCCGTCCTGCGGGGGTCGTCCGAGATCCTCGGCCCCATCCGGTTCATCACGTACCCGAGGGCGAGGTCGGCCTCGGGGTCGGCCAGGCCGCAGGAGCCACCGGCGCCGTCGTGGCCGAAGGCTCGCGGGTTGGGCCCGTACGAGCCCTCGGGGCCGCTCAGCCAGAGCCCCAGGGCGATCTCCGTGTCACGGCCGAGCCCCGCGCCGAGCACCAGGTCCCGGCAGACCTCCTGCCCCTCACGGACTCGCTCGGCCGTCGCCGCGGAGAGGATCCTTCGGCCGTCCCGGGTCCCCCGGCCGGCGAGGATCCCGTACAGCGCGGCGACGGCGCGGGCGGTGCCGTGCCCGTTGGCCGCGGGGATCTCCGCGGCCCGCCACTGCGGAGTGTTGGCGACGGCCGCGCCCGTCGGCGGATTGAGCAGCGACGCGGCGCCCAGGGGCGGCATCCGCGCGAAGAGCGCGGAGTGCGCGCGTGCGTCGGTCCTCGGGACGACGAGTTCGGCGACCCTGCCCGCCTCCTTCTCGGGGAGCCCGATCGTGAAGTCGATGCCGAGCGGGCCGGTCACCTCCCGCCGGAGGAACTCCCCCGGCAGCAGGCCGGTGATCCGCCGGACCACCTCGCCCACCAGAAACCCATGAGTGAGGGCGTGGTACCCGGAGCGAGTACCGGGCTCCCACCAGGGTTCGGTCGCCGCCGGCCGGGCGGTGGTCAGGTCCCAGTCGTAGAGCTCGGCCAGGGTGTGCGGTTCGCGCAGGCCGGCCAGTCCCGCACGGTGCGAGAGCAGATGGCGCACGAGCACGGACTCCTTGCCCGCCGCGGCGAATTCCGGCCAGTACGCGGCGACCGGCGCGTCGAGGTCCAGCAGGCCCCGGTCGGCGAGGACGTGGGCGCACAGCGCGGTCGGACCTTTGGTCGTGGACCAGACGTTGACCAGCGTCTCCCGTTCCCAGGGGCGGGTGCGGGCGCCGTCGGCCCAGCCGCCCCAGAGATCGACCACGGGCCTCCCGGCGATCAGTACGGTGACGGCCGCGCCCAACTCGCCGCGCTCCCGAAAATTTTCCTCGAACGCGGCCCGTACCGCGGAAAAACGGTCGTCGCACTGGCCGTGGATCTGCGGCACGGTGACCCCCCTCGCCCGGACGCGCCCGTCGGATGCCCTGGGCACGCAACGTACCGACCGGTCGGACCGACGGGAAGACTCCTGCCCGGCGGAGCCGGCCGGTCAGCGGGCTCCCGCTTCGAGGCGGAGGGTCCAGCGACCCGGCACACCGGTGAGCGTGACCGTGGAGAGCGGTCCGACGTCCACGTTCCAGTACGTCGAGGGCGGGGCCTTGAGCGCGTAGACGAGTGCGGCCCGGACCACCGCGGGTTCGGCGACGGCGACGATGGCCCCGTCGCACGCGGGGCGGGTGTCCAGCCAGCCCCCTATCCGCGAGATGAACGCGAGCAGCGGTTCCCCGCCGTGCGGGGCGGAGCGCGGGTCCGCGAGCCAGGCGTCGACCGCCGCCGGTTCGCATGCCGTGATGTCGGCGAGGGTGTACCCGCGCCAGCGGCCCATGTCGCAGTCGCGCAGGGCCGGCTGGACGAGCGGGGCGAAGCCGAGCGCGTCCCCGGTGGCGCGGCTGCGCGGGGTGGGCGAGCAGTAGCGCAACTCGGCGGCGCCCAGGGGCATCAGGGCGTGCGCGGCGAGCTGGACCTCGTGCCAGCCCGCCTGGTCGAGCGGCCGGTCGTCGTCGAAGCGCTCGGCGAGCAGCGCGGAGCCACGCGCCGCGGCAACGAGCGAGACTCGAGAAGTCATGGCGGTGATCGTGGGGCCGAACGCCGCGCGGGTCAAGAGGGTCTACGCGGGTCAACCGGCGCCGGGCCGCCCGGAGCCGCCTCGGGGCCACCCTCGCTCCGATGGCTTGAAGTCGCCTACCCTGCAAGCGAGTTGACCATCTCCGGTGCCGGGATCCGCCCTCCCGCTCCCGCCCCGTGTCCCGTCAGGACCGGGGGCCGCTCACGGTGCCGGGCAGGATCTCGTCGCAGGCGGTGCGCAGTCGGCGGACGCCCTCGGCGATCTCGGCCGCGCCGGTGACCGCGGCGAAGCTCAACCGGATGTGCGGGGAGGGGGGTTCCGCGCAGAAGTACGGGCGGCCCGGGGCGACGGCGACACCCGCGCGCAGGGCCGCCGCGACCACCGCGGACTCGTCCGTGCCCGCCTCCGTCTCCGGCAGACGCAGCCACAGGCTGCCGCCGCCCGCGGGGACGTGCGGGAGCACGAGGCCGGGCAGCTCCAGGCCCAGGGCCGTCGTCATGGCGTTGCGCCGGTCGCGCAGCCCGGCCGACACGGACCGCAGATGGTGGCCCCAGGCCGGGGAGCCCACGAGTTCGAGCGCGGCCTCCTGGAGCGGGCGGGGGACGAAGAAGCTGTCGACGACCTGGATGGCCCGCAGCCGGCCGAGCACCGGCCCGCGGGCGGCGAGCGCCCCCACCCGCAGGCTCGGCGAGGCGATCTTGGTGAGGGAGCGGACGTGGACGACCACGCCGTCCGGGTCGTCGGCGGCCAGGGGCTCGGGCAGCGGCCCCGCGTCGTCGTGGACCAGGCGGCGGGCGAAGTCGTCCTCGACGACGAAGGCCCCCGCCGCGCGGGCGATCCGGACGACCTCGGCGCGTCGCCCGGGGGCCAGGACCGCGCCGGTCGGGTTCTGGAAGAGCGGCTGGCAGACGAAGACCCGGGCGCCGGTGGCCCGGAACGCGGCGGCGAGCAGTTCCGGGCGGACGCCGTCGCGGTCCACCGGCACCGGCACCGGTCGCAGTCCGGCGGCACGGGCTACCGCCAGCATGCCGGGGTAGGTGGGCGACTCGACCAGGACCGGGGCGCCGGGCGGGGCGAGGGCTCGCAGCGCGGTGGCCAGGGCGCTCTGACCGCCCGCCGTGACGATGACGTCGGCGGCACCGAACGCGGGCCCGATCTCCCGGGCGAACCAGGCCCGCAGTTCGGTCAGCCCGTCGACGGGCGGCCTGTCCCAGGCCCCGGGGCGGCGGCCCGCCCGCCCGAGGGCGGCGCCGAGCGCCCGCTCCGGCCGGAGGGAGGAGTGGAGGTAGCCGCCGTTCAGCTCGATCACTCCGGGCGGCGGGGCGGCGAGCGTGACCAGGACCCCGGAGGCGTCGACGGTGCGCGGCACCACCTCGGGGCCGCCGTCACCGCTGAGGGACACCTCCTGCCAGGAGGTGTCCCCCGCCGGGGGCACCTCGTCACGGGGCTGCGCCCGGAAGGCGCCGGAGCCGGGCCGGGTGACCACGAGGCCCTCGGCGGCGAGCCGGGCGATGGCCCGGGAGACGGTCACCGGGCTGACCCGGAAGCGTTCCACCAGGGCTCGACTCGACGGGAGCTTTCCACCGATCGAGTAGCGATTCAGTTCACTGCGGAGTGAATCAGCCAGTTCGGCGACGCTGCTACGCTCTTGCATGAGAGCCAAAGATAGCGCTACCCACAGCGCCGCGATAGCGGTCGAGCCCCCGGAGGCCGCGGTCCGCACCTCGAACCGCGGCGGTACGGTGCTCGCCGGACTCGGCGTGGTCGCCTTCTCGCTGACCTTTCCGTCCACGGCCTGGGGTCTGGAGAGCTTCGGCCCCTGGTCCCTGGTGGCGCTGCGCACCCTGCTCGCCGCCGCGATCGCGGGCAGCGCGCTGCTGGCGGGAGGCGTCCCGCTGCCGGACCGGCGGCACCTGGCCGGGCTCCTCGTCGTCGCCGCCGGTGTGGTGGTCGGCTTCCCGCTCCTGACCACGCTGGCGCTGCAGACCTCGACGACCTCGCACGCGGCCGTGGTGGTGGGGCTGCTGCCGCTGACCACCGCGGTTTTCTCCTCGCTGCGCACCGGGGCACGGCCGCCCCGCTCCTTCTGGATCGCGGCACTCGCCGGGGCCGCCGTGGTGATCGCGTTCACCGTGCGGGAGAGCGGCGGGGCGCCGTCCGGCGGCGATCCCTACCTGTTCGGCGCGCTGCTGGTGTGCGCGGCGGGGTACACGGAGGGAGGCAGGCTGGCCCGGATCATGCCGGGGTGGCAGGTGGTCGGCTGGGCGCTGGTGTTCTGCCTGCCCCTCGCGGTGGCCGGGGCGGCGGTCGCGTTGCCGTCGGAGCCGGTGCGGCTGTCCGCGCACGGGGTGATCGGCCTGGTCTGGGTGGCGGCCGTGTCGACGTTCCTCGGCCTGTACGTCTGGTACCGGGGGATGGCGGAGATCGGGGTGCCGAGGGCCAGCCAGCTCCAGCTCGCGCAGCCGCTGCTGACCCTGGTGTGGTCGTTCTTCCTGCTGGGCGAGGAGGTCTCGGCGGCGGCGCCGGTGGCGGCGCTCGCGGTGCTCGGCTGCATCGCGGTCACCCAGCGGGCGGGGCGGGACCGGCGCCCGCGCCGAGGGCCGTCGCCCTCCACCGGGCGAAGTCGCCTTTCGGACATAGACTTGTCGACATGGACCGCCACCCGTGAGGAGGTCAGTCGCGATGGAGGCACACGCGGGCGACCGGCTGCTGACACACGGCAGGACCGTGGGGCAGCACGACAGGGTCGCAGAGATCGTCGAAGTGCTCGGGGCCGGGGGCACTCCCCCGTACCGCGTCCGCTTCGAGGACGGACATGAGCACCTGATTTCACCCGGTCCCGACAGCGTCGTACAGCACACCGCCCCCCGGAAGCAGGCCTAGGAGACTCCGTAGCGGCCTCCGGTGGCCGGCACTGTTCTTCGCCCCCGGGCGCCCCGGTAGGGCCCGCCGGTTCTCCGACGGCCCGGCCGGGGCGCCCGTCGTGCCCACCCCGCCTCTGCTGTCGGCGGGGTGGGCACGTACTGCCCGCGGGGCGGCGCGGGTCAGCGGGGCGGGCGGGCCCGGTTCTGGTAGTGGTCGGCCACCACCCGGTCCATGGCCCCGATCGGGTCGTTCACCACGTTCTTCCCCGAGAAGTAGACGTGGCCGCGCACCTGGTCGTGGCCGGCGGCGAAGTCGATGTGCCGGGAGAGTTCGGCCGGGTCCTGCCAGGCGGCCGGCTGGGCGGGGTCGCCCGCCTTGTAGAGCGCCTCCCCCACGAACAGGTCGACGCCCGTGCCCCGGACCGTCTCGGCCCACCAGGGCAGCAGCTTGGCGTAGTCGGCGGCGGCGAAGCCGATGTTCCAGTAGATCTGCGGGCAGATGTAGTCGATCCAGCCCTTCCGGACCCAGCCGCGGGTGTCGGCGTACAGGTCGTCGTAGGTCTGCACCCCGGCCTTCGTGTCGGAGCCGAGCGGGTCGGTGGCGGCGTTGCGCCACACGCCGAACGGGCTGATCCCGAACTGGACGTTCTTCTTGATCTGCTTGATCCGCTCGGCGGTCTCCCGCACCAGCCGGTCGGTGTTGTCCCGCCGCCAGGCGGCCTTGTCCGGGAAGCCCGCGCCGTACTTCTGGTACGTGGCGTCGTCGTCGAAGACCTGCCCCGCCACCGGGTACGGGTAGAAGTAGTCGTCCCAGTGCACCGCGTCGATGTCGTAGCGGCGGACCGCGTCGAGCATGGCGTCCTGGACGAAGCGGCGGACCTCGGGGATTCCCGGGTTGTAGTAGAGCTTCCCGCCGTACGGCAGCACCCAGTCGGGATGCACCCTGGCCGGGTGGGCGGGCGCCAGCCGGGACGGGTCGGTGTGGTTGGCGACCCGGTACGGGTTGAACCAGGCGTGCAGCTCCAGGCCGCGGCGGTGCGCCTCGCGGACGGCGGTGCCCAGCGGGTCCCAGCCGGGGTCCTTGCCCTGGACGCCGGTGAGGTACTGGGCCCACGGCTCGTAGGGCGAGGGCCACAGCGCGTCGGCGGTCGGCCGCACCTGCAGGATCACGGTGTTCAGCCGCCGCTCGACGGCCTCGTCGAGGTACGCGATCAGCTCGGCCCGCTGGGCGGCCGCCGTCAGGCCCGGCGCCGAGGGCCAGTCGATGTTGGCGACGGTGGCGATCCACATGCCGCGCAGCTCGCGGCGGGCGACACGGCGACGGCCCGCCTGCTCCGGCGCTCCGGGACCGCCGGACGGGGCGGCGGGGGAACCGGAGGAATCACCCGTTCCCCGGGACGGGCCCGCGAAGGCGTCGCCCGCCGCGGCGACACCGCCCATCACACCCGCGACCACCCCGGCCGCACCCGCCACAAAGCCTCTTCTGGCCATTTGCCGCATTTCGTTGCACCTGCCGTCTCTCTGGCATCGTCGCCATCGTCCGTCGCCCCCGTATTCGGGCGTAACGCAGAGCATGCCCGCCCCGGCCCACGATGACCCGTAGGACGCGGAGTAACGTCGTGGGGTCGGGGCGGGCACCGGAATCAGACGGGAACCTGCGACACGGAGAACAGCGAAAGGCACGAGGTGACGGACTCTATGGCCGACATTGCACGCGTCGGAGTGGTGGGCTGTGGCCAGATGGGCGCGGGCATCGCGGAAGTGTGCGCCCGCAGCGGTCTCGAGGTCCTGGTGGCCGAGACCACCGGTGAGGCGCTGGAGATCGGCCGCACCCGGTTGCACAACTCCCTCTCGAAGGCCGCCGAACGCGGCAAGATCACTCCGGAGGAGCGCGACGGGACACTCGCCCGTCTGAGCTTCACCACCGACCTCGGGGAGTTCGCCGACCGCGATCTCGTCATCGAGGCCGTCGTGGAGAACGAACAGGTCAAGACCGAGATCTTCCAGGTACTCGACCAGGTGGTGACCCGGCAGGACGCGATCCTCGCCTCGAACACCTCCTCCATCCCGCTGGTGAAGCTGGCCGTGGCGACCTCCCGCCCGGACCGGGTCATCGGCATCCACTTCTTCAACCCGGCGCCGGTGCAGAAGCTCGTCGAGCTGATCCCCGCGCTGACGACGTCCGACGAGACGATCAAGCGCTCCGAGGCGCTGGTGCAGGACGTCCTCGGCAAGCACCCGATCCGTGCCCAGGACCGCTCCGGCTTCGTCGTCAACGCGCTGCTGATTCCGTATCTGCTCTCCGCGATCCGGATGTTCGAGTCGGGGATCGCCAGCCGCGAGGACATCGACAACGGCATGGAGCTCGGCTGCGCCCACCCGATGGGTCCGCTCAAGCTCTCCGACCTGATCGGGCTCGACACGGTGGCCTCGGTCGCCGACTCGATGTACGCGGAGTTCAAGGAGCCGCTGTACGCCGCTCCGCCGCTGCTCCAGCGCATGGTCGACGCGGGCCGGCTCGGCCGCAAGACGGGGTCGGGCTTCTACCCGTACTCCTGATCCTCACCTCTGTGCCCGACGGGGCCGGCCGGGGCGATCCCCCGGCCGGCCCCGTCCGCTTCTCCAACCCCGTCCCGCAGCGCCCGGCGGACGGAGGGCGCACCCGGGGTCACAGCGGTACGCACAGGGCCCCGTCGATCAGTTCGGCGGCCCGCCCCGCCTCGGCGCTGCCGCTCGCGGCCAGGCCCTCGCGCACGGCGCGCAGCCGGTCGCGCAGCCGCCGTGACTCCATGCCCCCGGCCCGCTCCGCCATCTCCAGCGCCGTGGCCGCCGCCCGGTCCGCCTCGCCCCGGCACAGTTCGACCTGGGCCAGCACGGCCAGCCGCTGCACCCGGCCCCGGTCGTGCGCCGGGGACCGTACGGCCGCCGCCGCGTGCTCCCCGGCCCCCACCAGGTCGCCGAGGCAGAGCAGCGCCTCGGCCACCTGCACGTCGACCAGGCCCGGCTGGACGTATCCCGCCTCGGCCGGCTCCTGCCCCGGCCTCATGCGCGCGGCCTCCGTCCCCGCGCGCCGGATGCACTCCCTGGCGCCGCCCGCGTCGCCGAGGCGGGCGTACGCCTTGGCCTGCATCGCGTACAGGTCGGCGGCGAGCGCGGGGCCGAGGCGTCCCCCGGCGGCCCGCAGCGCCGCCTGCGCGAAGGCGACGGACTGCCGGTACTCGCCGAGGAACAGCGACTGGTTGACCAGCAGGGCGATCGCATAGCCGCCGCACCCCCGGTCCCCGCTCGCCTTGGCCAGCCTCAGCGCCTGGTGGAAGTGGCGCTGGGCGAGGCCGTGCAGGTCGCAGTCGTACGCGCAGATCCCCGCCACCGCGACCAGCCCGCCCGCCGCCCGGTACAGCCGACGGCCCGTGGCGTCGTCGTGGCCGCCGCGCAGCAGCGGGGCGGCCACGGAGTTCAGGAAACCGGCTACCCGGGGCCTGGTCACTATTCCGCCCGCCCTGCGGTACATCAGCTCGTAGTGGGTACGGGCCGCGCGCAGGGCCACCAGGTCGGCCGCGCCGACGCGGACCGGGCCCTCGCGGGAGACGTCGGCGTCCTCGGGCGGGTTCTCCCACTCCCAGACGGGCATCACCGCCGCGGTTCCCGTGACGGCGGACGGGGCGGGCGGGTGCGGGCGTCCCGGTTCGTCCGAGCGCCACAGCGCGGTGGTCCGTTCGACGAATCCGGTGAGCGTGGCGCCGGGCACGGGCGCCCCGGTGCCCGCCTCCGCCATTCCTATGTCGTCCAGCGAGACGGACCGGCCCAGGCGCTTCCCGAGCACTTCGCAGATCAGGTCCGGCACCTGGCCGCGCGGGCGCTGCCCCTTCAGCCAGCGGGCCACCGCGGTGTGTTCGTACCGCAGCGGGAGCCCGCGGGAGCCGCCGGCCCGGTTGACGTGCGCGGCGAGGCCCGCCCGGGAGACGCCCGCTTCCTCGATCAGGGCCGCCAGCAGAATGTTGGGCTCCGTCGCTCCCATGTGCCCCTCCGGTGGTTCGGCACGTCGAGACGTGTCGCACCAGTGGAGCACGATTCACACGGGGTGTGAACGGAATGCCCGAACCGTCCCGCTGCGCACCCTGTCGCGCCGGTGCGCGGGTCGGTTGAATCAGTCGCCTCGCAAGAGGCGGACGGGCCGTCTGCTCCCCCTCGTACAGTACGACGGCCCACACCCGCGCCGTCCGTCCTGCCGACCTGCCCAACACTCCGTGGCAGCGCGGACGGCGCCGGATCGCACGACCCACTGCCCACGGATCGGAGGGTGGCTACGGGGTCGGCACGGGGCCGGGTCCTCCCCGGGCCGCGCCGGGGCCCGGGTGCGATGTGCCGCCCGGCGAGCACGCAGGAGGGGCGCATCCGGTCGGATGCGCCCCTCCTCACAGCTGTGCGGCGCCCCCCGCCGCCGGACCGCCCGGCGGCGGGGGGCCGTGCGGCCGTTTCCCGTCAGGCGCCCCGCAGCACCGCGCCCGTGCGCTCGGCGGCCAGCGCCACGGCGGCGTCGCGCGCGGCCGTGGCCTCCTCGACGGTCAGCGTGCGGTCCGCGGCGCGGAACCGCAGCGCGTACGCCAGCGACTTGCGACCCTCGCCGATCTGCTCGCCGATGAAGACGTCGAACAGCCGTACCGATTCGAGGAGTTCACCCGCACCGTCGTGCAGCGCCCGCTCGACGTCGGCGGCCGGGACGTCCTTCGCGACGACCAGCGCGACGTCCTGGGTCGCCACCGGGAAGGTGGAGATCCGGGGTGCCCGGAGCACGCCGTCGACGGCCTGCTCCAGGACGTCGAGCTCGACCTCCATGGCGCAGGTGCGCTCGGGCAGGTGGAGCTCCTTGACGACCCGCGGGTGCAGCTCGCCGGCGTGCCCGAAGAGGGTCTCCTCGCCGTCGACCGTGACGTACAGCGCGGCGCAGCGGCCGGGGTGCCACGGCGCGTGCCGGTCGCTGCGGACGGTCACCTCGACACCGGCCTCGCGGGCGATCGTGCGGGCGGCCTCGACGGAGTCCGCCCAGTCGGCCGGGCGGCCCTTGCCCCACCAGCCGGCCTGCTCGCGGGCGCCCGCGAGGACGACGGCGGCGCGGCGCGGCTGACGCGGCAGCGAGGCGTCGAGCCCGGCGATCTCCTCGTCGGTGGGACGGCGGTCGACGGGCAGCCGTACGGCCTTCGTCTCGGTGCCGGTCGGCCTGAAGACCAGGCCGGTCTCGAAGAGCGCGAGGTCGTGGCTGCCGCGGCCGTCGTTGCGCCGCAGTGCGCCGAGCAGGCCCGGCAGCAGCGTGGTGCGCAGCGCCGGTTCCTCGTCGGAGAGCGGGTTGACGATCTTGACGGTGCGGCGGCGGGCGTCGTCGGCCTCGAGTCCGAGCCGGTCGAGGACGGCGTCGCCGATGAACGGGTAGTTCAGCGCCTCGACGTAACCGGCTCCGGCGAGCGCCCGGCCGATCCTGCGGTGCAGCCGCTGGCGGTCGGTGAGCCCGCGGCCGGAGGGCGGCGTCGGGAGGGTGGACGGGAGGTTCTCGTAGCCCTCCAGCCGGATGACCTCTTCGGCGAGGTCGTTCGGCTCGCTGAGGTCGGGGCGCCAGGACGGCACGGTGACGATCAGCTCGTCCTGCCCGTAGACGTCGCAGCCGACCTCCTGGAGGCGGCGTACGACGGTCTCGCGGCCGTACTCGACACCGGCCACCCGGTCGGGGTGGTTCGCCGGCATCGCGATGGTGCGGGGCGCGGAGGGTGCGCTGAACTCGGTGACGCCGTTCTCGGCGGTGCCGCCGGCCAGCAGCACCAGCAGGTCGACTGTGCGCTGGGCGGCGGCTGCCGCGGCCTGCGGGTCGGCGCCGCGCTCGAAGCGCTTGGACGCCTCGGAGGACAGCTTGTGGCGGCGCGCGGTCCGGGCGATCGAGATCGCGTCGAAGTGCGCGGCCTCGATGACGACCTCGGTGGTGCCGGCGCCTTCCTGGAGGTCCGCGATCTCGGTGTTGGCGCCGCCCATGACGCCCGCGAGGCCGATCGGGCCGCGGTCGTCGGTGATGACCAGGTCCTCGGCGTCCAGGACGCGGACCGTGCCGTCGAGGGTGGTGAGCTTCTCGCCCTGCTGGGCCCGGCGCACCCCGATCGCTCCCTGGATGCGGGTGCGGTCGTAGGCGTGCAGCGGCTGGCCGAGCTCCAGCATCACGTAGTTGGTGATGTCGACGGCGAGCGAGATCGGGCGCATCCCGGCCTTCTGCAGCCTGCGCTGCAGCCAGATCGGGGAACGGGCCTCGGACTGCAGGCCGACGACGGTGCGCGCGGTGAACTTGTCGCAGCCGAGCGGGTCGGCGACCTTGACCGGGTAGCCGAAGGCGTTCGGCGCGGGCACGTCGAGGAGCGCCGGGTCGCGCAGCGGCAGCCCGTACGCGATGGCGGTCTCGCGGGCGACGCCGCGCATGGAGAGGCAGTAGCCGCGGTCGGGCGTGACGGCGATGTCGAGGACCTCGTCGACGAGCTGGAGCAGCTCGATCGCGTCGGTGCCGGCCTCGTGCTCCGGCGGCAGCACGATGATGCCGTGCGTGCCGTCGTCGCCCATGCCGAGCTCGTCGGTGGAGCAGATCATGCCGTGCGAGGTCTTGCCGTAGGTCTTGCGCGCGGAGATCGCGAAGTCGCCGGGCAGGACGGCGCCCGGCAGGACCACGACGACCTTGTCGCCGACGGCGAAGTTGCGGGCGCCGCAGACGATCTCCTGCGGCTCACCGGTGCCGTTGGCGTCGCCGACGTCGACCGTGCAGAAGCGGATGGGCTTCTTGAAGCCCTCCAGCTCCTCGATGGTCAGCACCTGTCCGACGACCAGCGGGCCCTTGAGGCCGGCGCCGATCTGCTCGACGGTCTCGACCTCCAGCCCCACGCCGATGAGCTTGGCCTGTACGTCCCGGCCGGTCTCCGTCGCCGGCAGGTCGACGTACTCCCGCAGCCAGGAAAGCGGGACCCGCATCAGATCTCCATCCCGAACGGCCGGGTGAACCGGACGTCACCCTCGACCATGTCTCGCATGTCTTCTACGTTGTGGCGGAACATCAGCATCCGCTCGATGCCGAACCCGAAGGCGAATCCGCTGTACTTCTGGGGGTCCACGCCGCAGGCGACGAGCACCTTGGGGTTGACCATGCCGCAGCCGCCGAGCTCGATCCAGCCCTCGCTGCCGCAGGTGCGGCAGGGGCGGTCCGGGTTGCCGACGGACGCGCCGCGGCAGACGTAGCAGACCATGTCCATCTCGGCGGACGGCTCGGTGAACGGGAAGAAGTTCGGCCGCAGCCGGGTCTTCATGTCCGGGCCGAAGAGCGCGCGGACCATGTGGTCGAGGGTGCCCTTGAGGTCGGCCATGGTGAGGCCCTCGTCGACGGCCAGCAGCTCGATCTGGTGGAAGACCGGGGTGTGCGTCGCGTCGAGCTCGTCGGTGCGGTAGACACGGCCGGGGCAGACCACGTAGACCGGGGGCTCGCGGTCGAGCAGGGTGCGGGCCTGGACGGGCGAGGTGTGGGTGCGCAGCACGACACCGGACTCGTCGGTCTTCGCGCCGTCGGCGCCCTGCACGAAGAAGGTGTCCTGCATCTGCCGGGCCGGGTGGTCGGGCACGAAGTTCAGGGCGTCGAAGTTGAACCACTCCGCCTCGGCCTCGGGGCCCTCGGCGACCTCGTAGCCCATGGCCACGAAGACGTCCGCGACGCGCTCCATGAAGGTCGTCAGCGGGTGGCGGGCACCGGCCGGGGTGCGGTCGTAGGGCAGCGTGACGTCCACCGCCTCCTCGACCAGCACGCGGGCGTCCCGCTCGGCCTCCAGCTCCGCCTGGCGGGCGGCGAGGGCCTTGTTCACGGCGCCGCGGGCCTGGCCCACGCGCTTGCCCGCCTCGGCCTTGGCCTGCGGCGGCAGTGCGCCGATCTCGCGGTTGGCGAGTGCGAGGGGCGAGGTGCCACCGGTGTGCGCGGTCTTCGCCTGGGCGAGCGCGTCGAGGTCACCGGCGGCGGCGAAGGCGGCGACCGCCTCGTCCCGCATGCGCTCGATCTCTTCCGGTTTCAGTGCCTCGACCTCGACTGGGTCGTACGACTTGTTCGGTGCCGACATCTCTTCCCGTGCTTCCGATTGGCTGGTGATGCTCTGAACCGGGGACGCCCCGGACCCCGCGGCCCGGCTGCTCGACGACAGGCGGACGCAAAGGTGCCAAAAGTCGAGTCTAAGGGCCGCGGAACGTGTGAGAGGCCCGTGGGCTGCTCAGACCAGGTAGGCCGGCGTGCTCACGGGCAGGATAAATCGGAACTCCGCCCCGCCGCCGGGGCCGCGACCGACCGTGATCGTGCCGCCGTGCGCCTCGACGATGCCCTTGACGATGTAGAGGCCCAGGCCCGTGCCGCCGCGCTTGCTCCCCCGCCAGAAGCGGGTGAAGACGCGGCCCATCGACTCCTCGGGGATGCCGGGGCCTTCGTCGCTCACGGTGACGGACGTTCCCTTCTCGTCGCTCTTCGCGGGTGCGGGTGCGACTTCGATGGTGACGGTTCCCTCGCCGTGGCGCACCGCGTTTTCCAGCAGGTTGCCGAGCACCTGGTCGACCTTGTCCGGGTCGGCCCAGACCGCGGGCAGCGGCTGGCAGGTGCGGACGAGGAAGCGGTCGGGGGTCTGGCCGTTCGCGGTGAGGGCCTGGACGTGGCGTTCGACGGCGGCGGAGAGGTCCACGGGCTGCCGCCGCAGCTCCAGCCGTCCGGAGTCGATCCGGGAGATGTCGAGCAGTTCGGTGATGAGCCGGGTGACGCGGTTGGCGTCGGCGTCGACGGTCTCCAGCATCAGGCGCTTCTGGTCGTCGGTGAACCTCTCCCACTTGGCGAGGAGGGTCGCGGTGAAGCCCTTGACGGAGGTCAGCGGGGAGCGCAGCTCGTGGGCGACGGTCGCGATCAGTTCGGCGTGGCTGCGTTCGGTGCGGCGGCGGGCCTCGGTGCCGCGCAGCGAGACGACCAGGCGGCGCACGGGGCCGGTGGGGTGCTCGCGCACGTACCGGGCGGAGACCAGGACCTCCCGGCCGCCGGGCAGCAGCAGATTGCGTTCGGGCTGGCCGACCCGGGTGGCGAGGCCGCCGTACGGGTCGGTCAGGGCCCACCAGCGGCGGCCCTTGAGGTCCTCCAGCGGCAGTGCCTGTTCCAGGGGGCGGCCGAGAGCGGCGTCCCGGGGCACGGCCGTGATCCGTGCCGCCGCGGAGTTGAAGCAGACGACCCGGCCGTTCTCGTCGGCGACGACGAGGCCGTCGGGCAGGTCGTCGGGGTCGATGCCGGCGCCGGCGGTGACGAGGTCCGGTTCCCCGGACGGTTCGTCCGCCCCGCCGGGGCGTTCGCAACCGCGCACGACGGCCGTGTGTGTCTCGCGCGGCCTGCTCATGCCGACAGCCATATCCCGTACCCCACCTCTCGAACCGGTGCAGTGGGCCCCCGAGTTCGCCACCCTACTAGTCGTCGGTGACGGAGCGACACCCTGCGGGGGCGCACTGCTGCGGTGTGTGGTCCGGCGGGTGCGGCACGAGCGCCGTCGGACAGCGCCCCCGGTGCACCCGCGATCCCGGGCGCCCGCCCGCGCACGCCCCCTCGGCACGTACCGGAAGCGCCCTTCTCTCTTTGCCTTTGCGGGGGTGTGGCGGAACGGTGCAGGAAGCGGCAACGGGGCCTGTCCGGCCCTGGTGGGCCCGGCAGGCCCCGGGGGGCGTGCGGTGGTGCTTTCAGCCGCGCGGGCGCTGGGCCCTTGCGGAGGCGTACAGGCAGACGGCCGCCGCGGTCGCCAGGTTGAGGCTCTCCGCCCTGCCGTGGATGGGCACGCGCACGACGGCGTCGGCCAGCGCCCTGGTCTCCTCCGGCAGGCCCCACGCCTCGTTGCCGAAGATCCAGGCGGTCGGGCCGCCCATGGTTCCGGCGTCGAGTTCGTCGTCGAGGTCGTCGGCGCCCGCGCCGTCGGCGGCGAGGATCCGTACGCCCGCCTCCCGCAGTCCCCGTACGGCCTGCTCGACCGGGACGCCGACGGCGACCGGCAGGTGGAAGAGCGAGCCGACCGAGGCCCGGACCGACTTGGGGTTGTAGAGGTCCACCGAGGCGTCGGTGAGCACGACGGCGTCGGCGCCCGCGGCGTCGGCGCAGCGCAGCACCGTGCCCGCGTTCCCCGGGTCGCGCACATGGGCGAGGACGGCGACCAGTTTGGGCTTCGCAGCGAGGATCTCGTCGAACGGCGAGTCGAGGAAGCGGCAGACCCCGATCAGGCCCTGCGGGGTGACGGTCTGGGACACGTCGGCGAGCACGTCCCCGTCGGCGAGGTGCACCCGGGCGCCGGCCGCGTGGGCGGCGGCGACGATGTCGGCGTACCGCTCGGCCGCCTCGACGGTGGCGAACAGCTCGATCAGGGTCGGTCCGCCGTCGCTGCCGCGGTGCTCGGCGGCCTCCCGCACGGCCTGCGGCCCCTCGGCGATGAACCTGCGCTCCTTGCCGCGGAAGT
Source organism: Streptomyces sp. NPDC001732 (assembly GCF_053596315.1). NCBI lineage: Bacteria > Bacillati > Actinomycetota > Actinomycetes > Kitasatosporales > Streptomycetaceae > Streptomyces > Streptomyces sp. NPDC001732. The sequence goes on along the minus strand of NZ_JBSFFY010000023.1, from coordinate 62,515 downwards.
TGCGCTTGGCCAGCCGTCGGGCGGCGGCGACGCGCGGCGATCGCGGGGAGATCAGTTCGGGGGTGCCCATGGTCGGCGGCGGGCCTCTCTGCGTACGGGGCTGACGGGTACGGGAGCGACGGACGTGCGGAACGTGCCGTGCAACGCACCGGACCCGCAGACGACGGGCGCCTGCGGGTCCGGCTCGGAAAAGCAGGAAGTGCTACCTGGTTCAGGCGGCCTTCGGGGCGTTGACGTCGCTCGGGAGGGCCTTCTGGGCGACCTCGACGAGGGCGGCGAACGCGTTGGTGTCGTTGACCGCGAGCTCGGCCAGCATCTTGCGGTCCACCTCGATGTTGGCGGCCTTCAGACCCTGGATGAGGCGGTTGTACGTCATGCCGTTCTGGCGGGCAGCGGCGTTGATGCGCTGGATCCACAGCTGACGGAAGTCGCCCTTGCGCTTCTTGCGGTCGTTGTAGTTGTAGACGAGGGAGTGGGTGACCTGCTCCTTCGCCTTGCGGTACAGACGGGAGCGCTGGCCCCGGTAACCGCTGGCCTGCTCGAGGATCGCCCGACGCTTCTTGTGAGCGTTTACTGCCCGCTTGACGCGTGCCACTTGTTAACTCCTTGTAGCGGGGCCGTGGTTGGACTCACACGGCCCGGAAACGAATTGGTCCCGGTCTGAAGTCGAGGTCGCCGCCCCCGGGTGCGCCGAGGGCTGCTGACTCACTTGCCGAGAAGCTTCTTGACCTTCTTGGCGTCGGCCGGGGCCAGCTCGACCGTGCCGGTCAGCGAGCGGGTCTTCTTGGACGACTTGTGCTCAAGAAGGTGGCGCTTGCCGGCGCGCTCACGGAGCACCTTGCCGGAGCCGGTGATCTTGAAGCGCTTGCTGGCACCGCTGTGCGTCTTGTTCTTCGGCATCGCGCCGTTCTCTCCTCGTCAGTGGCGCCCCTCTCGGTGCGGGCACCGGACAGCAGGGGCGTCAGATCTTGATGGGAATTCCGGGGGGACCCGGGGCCGCCTGGATGGCGACCCCTGAGGTCACGCCTCGGAAGGTGTCTCGGGCTGCGTGTCGGCAGCCTGGTCCGCTGCGGCGTCGGGGGTGGAACCCTGACGCCCCGCCTTGCGGGCGGCCTGGGCCTCACGGGCCTCGGCCATCGCCTCGGTCTTCTTCTTGTGCGGGCCCAGAACCATGATCATGTTCCGGCCGTCCTGCTTCGGGTTGGACTCGATGAAGCCGAGTTCCTCCACGTCCGAAGCCAGACGCTGGAGCAGACGGAAGCCCAGCTCGGGGCGGGACTGCTCACGACCACGGAACATGATCGTGATCTTGACCTTGTCGCCCTGCTTGAGGAACCGGACGACGTGACCCTTCTTGGTGTCATAGTCGTGCGGGTCGATCTTCGGCCGGAGCTTCATCTCCTTGATGACCGTGTGCGCCTGGTTCTTGCGCGCCTCACGGGCCTTCATGGCCGACTCGTACTTGAACTTCCCGTAGTCCATGAGCTTGCACACGGGCGGACGGGCGGTCGCCGCCACCTCGACCAGGTCGAGGTCGTACTCCTGCGCGAGTTCCAGGGCCTTGGCAAGCGGAACAATCCCGACCTGCTCGCCGCTGGGACCGACAAGTCGCACCTCGGGAACGCGAATCCGGTCGTTGATGCGGGGCTCGGCGCTGATGGATCCTCCTCGGTAGCACCACGCGGCCGCCTGGCGGACAGCCACGTAACGTCTGTTTCCTTGAGACCAACCGCACACGGGCAAGAAAAATGCCCCGGACGGGACACAGGCGGGGCTCCTGGAACAACCGGAACACCGCCGCGGCCAACCGCGGGGCGCATCGGGCGGTCCCATCGTCCGTACGGAACGATGGCTACCGCCTGACCGGATGACCCGCCGTCCGGAAGGACGGCCAGGTGGGAGATCGGAGCCTCCACTTGTGGGCCGGGCACATAGCTGCCCAGCCGGTCGTTACACCAGGCTAGCAGCTGCCCGGTGCGTGCGCTAACCGGCCGTCGCCGGCCGCTCCCGCGGACGGGGCGGGTCCGGCGTGGGCCTATCGTATGGCGCATGAGTGACGCGACCCCCACCAGTGATTCCCCCGGCTTCGACGACATGGCCCGCGACATCGCGGAGGTGCCCGCGGTCGAGGTGATCGTGACGGTCGCGGTCAATCTGATGAGTGCCGCCGCCGTGAAGCTCGGGCTGACCGAGGACGGCGCCGAGCACAAGGACCTCGACGAGGCCCGCAAGCTGGTGCACGCGCTGGCCGGTCTGCTGGACGCGAGCGCCACCGAGATCAGCTCCTTCCACGCGGCCCCGCTGCGGGACGGGCTGAAGTCGCTGCAGCTCGCGTTCCGCGAGGCGTCGCTCGTCCCGGACGAGCCCGGCCAGGGCCCCGGCGAGAAGTACACCGGCCCCGTCTTCGGCTGAGCCCTCCCTCTCCACTCCTTTCACGCGCGTGAGCCCCCGCCCGGGACGGGCGGGGGCTCACGCGTTCACATCAGCGGGGCGGGGGCGGACCACCGCCCGGCGCCGTTTCCCGTATGCGATCAGCGGGTGAACAGGGGTTCGCCCGGTGCGACCGCGTCGGCCGGCAGCAGCGCCAGGTCCAGGCCGCGCACCAGTCGGGCGCGCAGCACCTCGTCGGCGGCCAGCGCCTGTGCGACCCGGCGGGCCGCGTCGGCGGGGTTCGCGTCGGGCGCGAGGACGAGGGCCAGGGTGCCGTCGGCGGGGCCGGGGCCGAGGTGGGCGCGGAGCACCGCGGCCTCGGCTGCGACCGCGGCCCGCACCGCCGAGGTGACGGCGGGGTCGTCCAGCGGGTCGGCACTGGTACGGCCCTCGGCGAGGGCGAGCAGCGCGGGGCCGGTCAGTTCGAACGCGACCGGTCCCGCGAGGTCGAGGACGACCGTGTCCGCCTTCTCGTGCGCGGCGGCCCGGAGCGCCTGGTGGAGGGGGACGGCGACGGGGCGGGCCTGCGGGTCCCAGCGGGCCAGCGAGTCGGTGGAGGTGAAGGCGGGCAGGGCCCGACGGTCCCCCGCCTGGAGGGTGGGGACGGCCATGTCGCTGGTCTTCTCGCGACGCAGGCCCCGCTCGTCCTCCTCCACCTCGCCGAGCACGGCGACGACGGGGACCAGCAGCCGGGTGCCCCTGAGGGCTTCGAGCACCGGGCCGACCGCCTTCCGGTCCGTGGCCCACGCGGCGAGTGCCGCGGTCAGGGCCGGGTCGGCCGTGCCGTCGTCGTCGGAGTAACCGGGGTCCGGAATGTTCTTCAGCGCCACAGGGCGAGCGTAGTACCCGGGCCTTTCCGTCCCGGCGACGGGGCGGGCCGACCGCTCCCGCGGGCCGTTGCCGGCCGGGCGGGACGGACCCGGCGGGGCGGTCGGTTTCGCCCGGGTGCGGGCCTGGTGGGGGCAGTTCCGGGCGGGGGGCGTGCCCTGCGGAGGGCGGACAGTTCCGGACGGTGGAGGCGGTCAGTTCCGGATGGTGGCCGGGCCGCGGCCCCTGCCGCGCCAGAGCACCACGGCCAGTGCCAGCAGGAGCGCGCCGAGGACGCCCGCGCCGGCGGCGAGCCAGCCCGCGGGACTGTTCTCGTGCCGCGCGGGGCTGGGTCCCGGGCCGAAGTACTGCTTCCGGTATCCGGCCCCGGCTTCGGCCCGCAGCCCGGCGGGGCGGAGCTTCGCCCCGGCCTCGATCGCCGCGGCGGGGTCGACGATGCCGTACCCCCGGGCGTCGTCACGGCCGGACGCCGGGGAGCTGCGGGCGGTGTCCGTGAGGAGCTTCTTGATCTGGGCGGGCGTCAGGTCCGGATGCGCGGCACGGACCAGCGCCACCGCGCCCGAGACGAACGCGGAGGCGGCGGAGGTGCCCCACTCCACGTAGTACTGGCGGTCGGGCGCGGCGACGACGATGTCGACGCCGGGGGCGCTGACCGTGGCATACCAGCGGCGGGTGGAGAACGCCGCGTGGGTGCCGTACCGGTCGACGGCGGCGACCGCTATCACGCCGGGGTAGGCGGCGGGGTACGAGATGTGGTCGCCCTTCTCGCCGCCGTTGCCCGCGGAGGCGACGACGACGGCCCCCTTCTTCAGCGCGTACTGGATGGCCGCGTCCTCGCCCGGCTCGGGGTGTGCGGACTTGCTGTCGTCGCCGAGCGAGAGGTTGATGACGTCGGCGCCGTGGTCGGCGGCCCAGCGGATGCCGTCGGCGAGGGCCGTGCCGCGCGACTTGCGGGCCTTGGCGCGGGCCGGGTCGGAGGCTTCGAGGATCACCCGGACCGGGAGGATCTTCGCCTCGGGCGCGATGCCGAGCACCCCGTCGTCGCGGCCCGGCCCGTGGCCGCGGCCCGCGATGATGCCCGCCATCGCCGTGCCGTGCCGGGCCCAGGCCCGGTCGCCGTGACCGGCACCGAACCCGATCATGTCCTTGCCGGGCAGCACCTGGCCGGCCAGGTCGGGGAGGCTGTCGTCGACCCCGGTGTCGACGACGGCGACGGTGATGCCCCTGCCCTTGGTGGTCCGCCACGCCTGTTCGGTGTGGAGCGCCTGCAGCCCCCACTGCTGGTCCCGTATGGCGTCGGCCCCGGCCGGTGCGGCGGGCAGGAGCGCGAACGCGGTGGCGGCGCAGACCGAGCCCAGGGCGCGGTGGCGACGGGGGCGGCGACTCATTCCGGCTTCTCCGTGAGGTCGGTGACGGCCCGGCGCAGGCCGCGCTCGACCCGGTCGGCGATGCCCTTGGCCTCGTGGCCGAGTCCGGCCTGGGCCGCCGCGGTCGTCGCGCTCGTGTCCATGGCCTTCGCCGCGGGCTGCGGGTCGGTGACGGTACGCCCGTCGGCGAAGCCGGAGACGGCGAACACGACGACGGGCACCTCGGTCAGTACGTGGACGGTCCAGCTGGCGCGCTGCCGGTCGCCGAACCCGGCGGCGACGGTGCCCCGGACGGGGTACGTGCGGGGCATCAGATCGGTGCGCAGGTCGAGGTGCTGGCCGGTGAAGCGGGTGTTGAGCGCCCGCATGGCCGCCGGGTCGCCCTCGGTGAAGATCACCCCGACGGTGGTGACGCTGCTGGACGTGGCGTCGGCGTAGGTGGCGCGGAGCATCCGCTCGCAGCCGACCGGGCCGAGCGCCCTGGCCAGCAACGGGTCCAGGGCCTTCCCGCAGCCGCTGTCCGGGGCGACGGCGATCCGGGTCCAGACCCGGTCGGCGCCGCCGGGGCCCGCCCCGTCGCCGGCCAGTGCGGGCGGGAAGAGGGTGTCCACGGGGACGTTGTGCCAGGCGGAACGGCCCACGGTGTAGGCGCTGTGGGCGGCGGGGTCGGCCGAGGAGTCGCTGGTGAGCCAGGTGCCGGTGGCCGCACCGCCGATCAGCCCGAGGCCGAGCACGACACAGACCGCCGCGGCCGCGGTCCGGGCGGGGTGGCGGGTGCGGATCGGGCGCAGCCGGGTGGTGGTCTCGGCGGGCGTCTCGGGGCGCGGACCGTAGTACGGCTGCGGCTGTCGGTACGGGTACGGATACGGGTGCGGCACGGACGGCGGGACCGTCCCCGGGCGCGGGGTGAGGTCCACGGCGCCGACGGGCCGCCGCCGGGTCGCGGCGGGCGGCTGCTCGGGACGGGGCGGGGCAACGGGCGCCTGGGACACGGGCACACCCTGAACGGGCGCCGACGGTACGGACGCGCCCGGCGCGGCGGCCGGGGGCACGGAGACACCCGGCGCGGGGGCCGGGGGCACGGGGCGGAGCCGGGCCGTGGTTTCCACGGGCGGGACTGCGTCCGCCGCGGGCGGCGGGGCCGTCGGTGGCGGCGGAACGGGCGCGGTGGCGGGTGTCGGCGCCGGGTTCCGCGTCGGCTGCGCGGGCTCCGGCGGACGGGCGGGCGCCGGGGACGGCGGGCTCGTGGCCGGTACGGCCCCCTGGGCACCCGGCTCCTGGATCCCGGGCCCGCCCGCGGGGGCCGGGGGCACGGGGCCCGTCCCCCGTACCGGGGACGCCGCCTCCGGCCCACGTGCGGGGGCCGGTGTCGCGGGACCCGGCTCCCGTACCGGAGCTGCGGGGCCCGGCTCCCGGGACGGGGGTGCTGCCTCCGGTTCGCGGGTGGTGGAGGCCGGTGTCACCGGGTTCGGGTCCTGTGCCGGGGGCGTGGGGCGGGGCGGGACAGGAGCCCGTTGCGCCTCGGTACTCATCCGCCCCCCTGGTCCCGTTCCGTACCACGCGCGGATCGGCGTCACAGGCAGGCCCGTTCGACTGCCGCTGATTGCCGCGTGTCCGTCACTCTACGGGGTGGGGCGCCCCCTGCGGGAGCAGGCCGTCCGACCCCGGATGATCTGCACGGATCGTCCCCCGGGGGCCGGGCCGTACGGCGGAAGGGCGCACGGCCGCGGCGCGTCGCCCCGCCCTCCGCCCCGCGTCCGTCCCCGCCCGCGGGGACCGCGTCCGGCGACGCGGGCCGAACCGTCCGGTGGCGCCGGTCCGGACGGGAGGCGGGACAGCCCTTACCCATCGGTACGGGCGTCTGGCAAGCTGCGGCCATGACTGCCCGTACCGCTGACCGGACCCGGTACAACCGGGCCACTGCCCACCTCGACGTCCCGATCGCCGTCGTCGATCTCGAGGCGTTCGACGCCAATGCCGATGATCTCGTCCGGCGGGCCGCCGGGAAGCCGATCCGGGTGGCGAGCAAGTCGGTACGCTGCCGGGCGCTGCTGGAACGGGTGCTCGCGCGGCCCGGGTTCGCCGGGATCATGTCGTTCACGCTCGCCGAGTCGCTGTGGCTGGCACAGGCCGGTTTCGACGACGTGCTGCTGGCCTATCCGACGGCCGACCGGGCCGCCCTCGCGGAGCTGGCCGCCGATCCGAAGCAGGCCGCCGCGGTGACGCTGATGGTGGACGACCCCGCCCAGCTGGAGCTGATCGACGCGGCGCGGGCGGGTGGTCGCGAGGAGATCCGGATCTGTCTGGAACTGGACACCTCGCTCCAGCTGCTCGGCGGCCGGGTCAGGGTCGGCGCCCGGCGCTCCCCGCTGCGCTCCCCCGCCCAACTCGCCGAGCTGGCCCGCTCGGTGGCGCGCAGGCCGGGTTTCCGGCTGGTCGGCCTGATGGCGTACGAGGGGCACATCGCCGGGGTCGGGGACTCGCTCGCGGGCCGGCCGCTGCGTTCCCGGGCGATCCGGCTGATGCAGGCCGCGGGCCGCCGGGAACTCGCCGCGCGGCGGGCCGAAGTGGTGCGCGCGGTACGGGCGGTGGCGCCGGACCTGGAGTTCGTGAACGGCGGCGGCACCGGCAGTGTGCAGCACACGGCGGCCGAGCACGCGGTGACCGAGATCGCGGCCGGGTCGGGGCTCTACGTGCCGCGGCTGTTCGACAACTACACGTCGTTCACGGCCCGTCCGGCGGCGCTGTTCGCCCACCCGGTGGTGCGCAGGCCCGGGGTGGGCGTGGTGACGGTCCTCGGCGGCGGCTACCCGGCGTCCGGCCCCGCCGGGCCGGACCGGCTGCCCGTCCCGTATCTGCCGGAGGGCCTGCGCTACGACCCGCAGGAGGGGCCGGGCGAGGTGCAGACCCCGCTGCTCGGCGCCCCGGCCGACGATCTGCTGATCGGCGACAAGGTGTGGTTCCGGCACGCGAAGGCCGGTGAAATGTGCGAACGCTTCGACGAGTTGCAGCTGATCGAGGGCGACCGGGTGACCGCGACCGTGCCGACGTACCGGGGCGAGGGCCGTACGTTCCTCTGAGCCCCGGGCCGGGTCGGCCGGTCGGGCGGGGGGCCGGTGGCCGGACGGCGGGTCAGGGAGCGACCGAACTGCCCACGCCGCCGCTCGTCGCGCTGTCGCCGATCGGCCGGATCGCCTTGGTGATGGTGTCCATGAGCGAGAGCGACGGCCCGTCGGGGCCCGCGTCGAAGGCGTAGCGCACGATGACCAGCGACTCGCTGCCGACCGTGGACGGGAAGACGAGCGACTGCACGTAACCGCCGGGCCCCTTGCCCGTGTCGACCTGCCAGCGGACCTGGTAGCCGGTGCGTCCGGCGACGCTCACGGACTCGGAGGCGAGCTCCTTGTGGGAGGTGACGCCGCCATGGATCCGGTTGCCGAGGACGTCCTGCTCGTAGGCGCTGTCGACGGCGTCGGTGATGTCGTGCTTGGCGAGTTCCTCGGCCGAGGTGATGTCCGTGGCGTTCGCGGTACTGCTGGTCACCGTGCCGTGGTAGCAGAAGCGGCCGGAGTCGCCGGGGCACCGGTAGGGGGCGACGGTGCGCATCATGAGGAGCCTCCCGCCGCTCAGGTCGGGCCTCTCCCAGCCGTCGGGGATCGGCAGGGTGATGCCGTTGAGCTGGTCGACGAGGACCTTCGGGTCGTCCCCGGCCGACGAGTCGTCGGGGGACGGGGTGTCCGTCGCGGTCGCCGTCGCGGCGGGCGGTGGCGCGGAGCCGCTCGGACCGGCCTCCGGTGTGCCGTCGCCCCCGCGCAGCAGGAGCGCTCCGGTGACGGCCGCGCCGACGACGACCAGGCCCGCGACGGTGAGGGCGACGGTCCGGGTGGTGCGGGAGCCGGTTCCGTTGCCACCGGGTGCCCCGCCGGCCTGCACGGACGCCTCCTCGGCCTGCACGGGTGGCCCGAACTCCGGGGCGGGCGGCCCGAATTGCTGCGGTGCGGGAGCGGCCGGGCGGGTGTGCGCGGTCCATGCCGTGCCGTCCCACCAGCGTTCGGTGCCCGGTATCGCGGCGTCCGGGTACCAGCCGGGCGGTGTCGCGTTGCTCATCCCCCCACTTTAGGGTTCGGCCATCGGCGGAAGTCCGCCGATCACCGGTCCGCCACTTCTCCGTTCCGTCGCGAGACTTAAGGTGTGGTGAATGACCATTGATCGAAAGGGAGACGGGGCGTGGCCGGGGAGAGCGAGTTCATCGACCGTCTGATGCCGGTGCTGCGACCCGTCCGCGCGGGGAACGGCTTCGAGGAGGCGCTGGAGCAGATCCTCCAGGTGCTCAGGCTGGAGCTGGTGCCCGGCGGGGGGCGGCTGCCGGCCGAGCGCGACCTCGCCGAGTTGCTGGGGATCAGCCGGGTCACCCTGCGCGAGGTGCTGAAGGTCCTTCAGGACCAGGGCCTGGTGGAGAGCAGGCGCGGCCGGTACGGCGGCACGTTCGTGCTGGCGCGCACCGGCAGCACGGGCGAGGACGAGCTGCGCCGGAGGGTGGCCTCCGTCGACATCGAGGACGTGCTGCGCTTCCGCGAGGTGCTGGAGGCCGGGGCGGCCGAACTGTGCGCCGCGCAGGGGCTCGACGAGGAGGGGGCGGTCCGGTTGCGCGCGGCCCTGACGGCGACTCACGAGGCACCCCTGTCCGACTACCGCAGGCGCGACACCCGGCTGCACCTGACCCTGGCCGACCTCTCCGGTTCCGCGTCGCTGGCCACGCAGTACGCGGCCGTCCGGGCCTCCCTGAACGACCTGTTGGACTGCATACCGCTGCTCGTGCGGAACCTGGAGCACTCGCAGCAGCAGCACACGAGCCTCGTCGAGGCGATCCTCGACGGGGACCCGGAGGCCGCGCGCGCGGTGATGCGCGAGCACTGCGCGGGTACGGCCGCTCTCCTGCGCGGGTTCCTGACCTGAGCCGGGCCCTCGGCCGGTTTCCCCCGTCCTCTTGTGCGGAGCCCCGGAGAGCATAAAGGTATCCGTCGTAACCATTGGATTCCTGGGACCGCCTCCGCCCCTGCGGGCGGCCGACCGGAGGGACCGTCCGTGCCCGAGCCTCTCGACCACCCCGTGCCCGAGCCTCTCGACCACCCCGTGCCCGAACCCCTCATCGGCGTCACCACCTATCTGGAGCCCGCCGCCCGCTGGGGCGTCTGGGAGCTGCCCGCCGCTCTCCTGCCGGCCGGGTACCCGCGCATCGTCCAGCGGGCCGGTGGTCTCGCCGCGATGCTCCCACCGGACGACCCCGGCCGGGCCGGGGCGGTGGTGGCCAGGCTGGACGGACTCGTGATCGCGGGCGGGGCCGATGTGGACCCCGGCAGGTACGGCGCGGAGCGCGACCCCAGGTCCGGACCGCCCGTCCGGGAGCGCGACGCCTGGGAACTGGCCCTGATCGGGGCGGCCCTGGAGTCCGGCACGCCGGTGCTCGGCATCTGCCGCGGCATGCAGCTGCTCAACGTGGCGCTCGGCGGCACCCTGACCCAGCACCTCGACGGCCACACCGGCCCGCCGGGCACGACCGGCGTCTTCGGCACGCACCGGGTGACGCCGGTGCCGGGCACGCGCTACGCGTCGGTGGCGCCCGAGCCGTGCGACGTACCCACCTACCACCACCAGTGCGTGGAGCGGCCGGCACCGGGCCTGGTGATCGGCGCCCATGCGGCGGACGGCACGATCGAGGCGGTCGAACTCCCGGGCCCCCAGTGGGTCCTGGGGGTGCAGTGGCACCCCGAGATGGGCGACGACCCCCGGTTGCTGGAGGCATTGGTCGCGGCTGCGGCGGCCCGGTCGGCGGCCGGGACCCCGGTGCCGTGACCGGCGGTTCCCGCACGCGGGGACACGGGCGGAGTGCCCCGTCAGCCGTCCCGTGCCGTCAGGGACAGCAGGTCGCGGGCGGGGCCCGTGGGGCGATGACCCGAGGGCCATACGGCGCGCAGCTGGCGTCGCAGGCGCACTCCGGCGACCGGGACCTTGACCAGGCGCCGCGAGGACAGTTCCTCGCCCAGGGCGAGTTCGCTCAGGACGCACGGCCCGGCGCCGCTCTCCGCCGCGCCCTTCACCGCCGTGGTGGAGGAGAGTTCGAGCAACGGCTGGGCGAGGCCGCCGTGCGCGGCGAGGGCGGCGCCCAGCACCTGGCGGGTGCCGGAGCCGTGTTCGCGCAGGATCAGCGGGGTCGTGGCGAGCTCCTGCGGGGCCAGGGGGGCGGGGCGGCGGGCCCAGGGGTGGGACGGGGCGACCACGACGACGAGGCGGTCGTGGGCGACGACCGTGCCGTCGAGCCCTTCCGGTACGGACAGGCCCTCCACGAATCCGAGGTCGGCCTCGCCGACGAGCAGCCGCCCCGCGACGGCCGCCGAGTTCCCGGCGAGCAGCGAGACCGCGGTGTCCGGCCGTTCGGCGCGCAGCGCTATCAGCCAGCCCGGCAACAGGTACTCGGCGATGGTCATGGAGGCGGCGACCCGCAGCCGTGAGTCCCGCCGGTCGCGCAGCGCCTGGGCGCCCGCGTCGAACGCCTCGGCCGCCTCGACGATCCTGCGCGCCCAGTCGGTGACCAGCGCGCCCGCGTCGGTGAGCCGGGAGCCGCGCGGGGAGCGGTCCAGCAGGGCCACGCCGAGCTGTCGTTCCATGGACCGGATGCGGCTGCTGGCGGCGGGCTGGGTGACGCCGACGTCCCGTGCCGCGCGCCCCAGGCTGCCGTGCCGGGCGACGGCGAGCAGGAGCTCCAGCGCGCCGAGGTCGGGGACCCGGTGGGACAGCGGGGGCGGAACAGGCACTTCATCGGTCATAAAGTAAGCTTATGACCTCATAGAAGCGGAGTCCCTGGTGGGGTCCCGCCCTCGTGGCAAAAATCATTGGCATGGCCACCCTTCCGCGGACGCAGCAGCCCTCAGCCCCGTGTCCGACCTCCCCCCGCCCGTCCGCCCTGCGGTATCTCGGCCCCAACTGGTACGCCTCCGTCATGGGCACCTCGATCGTCGCGAGCGCGGGGGTCGCACTGCCCGTGCACGTGCCGGGGCTGCGCACCGTCTGCGTGTTCGTGTGGGTGCTCTCGGCGGTCGCCCTCGCCGTGCTGCTCACGGCCCGTGCCGGGCACTGGATCGCCCATCGCGACCAGGCCCGCAGCCATCTGCTCGACCCCGCCGTCGCCCCGTTCTACGGCTGCCTCTCGATGGCGCTGCTGGCCGTCGGCGGCTCCACGCTGGCGGTGGGCCGGGACCTGATCGGGCTGCGGGCGGCCCTGGCGCTGGACGTGGTGCTGTACACGGCGGGCACGGTGACCGGTCTCGTCGTCGCGGCCGCGATCCCGTACCTGATGGTCGTGCGCCACCGGATCGAGCCGGGGAACGCCTCTCCGGTGTGGCTGCTCCCGGTGGTGGCGCCGATGGTCTCCGCGGCGCTCGGCCCGCAGCTGGTGCCCCATCTGCCCGCCGGGCAGTGGCGGGAGGCGATGCTGCTGGCCTGCTACGCGATGTTCGGGCTGAGTCTGCTGGCCACGCTGGTGATGCTGCCGCTGATCTTCGCCCGGCTCGTCCACCAAGGTCCGCTGCCGCTCGCGCTGACGCCCACCCTGTTCCTGGTCCTCGGCCCGCTGGGGCAGTCGACGACCGCGGTCGGTCAGCTCGCCGACGCGGCGCCGGGCACGGTGCCGGAGCCGTACGTCTCCGGATTCGGGGTGTTCGCCGTGCTGTACGGGGTGCCGGTGATGGGATTCGCGCTGCTGTGGCTGGCCCTGTCCGTGGCGCTGGTGGTGCGGGCCGTGCGCAACGGCATGACCTTCGCCATGACGTGGTGGGGCTTCACCTTCCCCGTCGGCACGTGTGTCACCGGCGCCGCGGGCCTGGCCCGGCACACCGGTCTCACGGCGTTCACCTGGCTGGCCGTCGCCCTGTACGTGCTGCTGGTGACCGCGTGGGCGGTGGCCGGGGTCAGGACGCTGCGCGGGCTGTTCGGCGGAGCGCTGCTCGCAGCGCCGCAGGGGCCCGCACCAGTGACGGTCCGTACCACGTGAGGAACCGCCCGTCGACGAGCGCGGCGGGCAGTGCGGGGAAGGCCTCGGGTCCGTCGGTCGCGGTGAAGCGGTACGGCTCGTCGGGCAGCACCACCAGATCGGCGCCCGCCGCGTTGAGCGCGTCGAGGGGGATGCGCGGGTAGCGCTCGGCGTGGTCCGCGTGGACGTTCTCCACCCCGAGCCTGGCCAGCAGGTCCCCGGCGAAGGTGTCGCGGCCCAGCACCATCCACGGCCTGCGCCAGACGGGCACCACCGCGCGGCGCGGGGCCGAGGGGGGCGGGAGCGCGGCCCAGGCCGCCTCGGCCTCGTCCAGCCAGCGCGGCCGGGACCGTCCGCAGGCGGCCAGGACGCGTTCGAGTTCCGCGAAGGCCCGGTCGAGGGTGCGGACCTCCGTGACCAGCACCTCGATCCCGGCGGCCCGGAGCGCGGCGAGGTCGGCGGCCCGGTTCTCCTCCTCGTTGGCGAGGACGAGATCGGGCCGGAGCGCGACGACCGCCGCCACGTCGGGGTTCTTGGTCCCGCCGATCCGGGCGGCGGTCAGGCCGGGCGGGCGGGTGCACCAGTCGGTGACCCCGACCGGCAGCCCGGGGTCGGTGGCGGCGACGGCCTCGGTGAGCGAGGGAACCAGGGAGACGACGCGCACGGGGGCCTCCGCTCAGCGACGCGGGTCGTAGGTGGCGTCGATGTGCTCGGCGACGGCGACGACCAGCAGCCGGGTACCGGGCTCCGTGGCCCGCCAGCGGTGCCGCACCCCGCCGGACAGGAACAGCGTGTCGCCCTCCTCCAGCCGGTACGCCTGCCCCTCGGCCTCCACCTCGACGCCGCCCCGGGTCACGTACATCACCTCGTCGTTGCGGTGCTGGAACTCACGCCCGAGGTCGAGCTCCCCGGTGAACTCCAGGGCGCTGAGCTGATGGCGTCCGCGCACCACCCGGCGCACCCCGTCGCCCTCGCCCGCGCGCACCACGTCGACGGCGCGTGCCGAGTCCGCGGCGGCGCGCAGCCGTGCCGTGGTGGTCTCCAGGGCCCCGGCGACCAGGTCCAGGGACCGGGCGCTGGGCCGGGCCCGCTCGTTCTCGATCTGGCTGAGGAACGGCACGGACAGGCCGCTTCGCCCGGCGACCGCGGCCAGCGTGAGCCCCAGTGACCTGCGTCTGCGGCGGACCGCGGCACCCACGCGGAGCGCTTCCTTCTCGTCCATGTCCGGCTCCCTCCCGACTCTCCATCCTTCCGGTTGCCGACGTGTTACGCACACCGTTGCACAAGTCGGCCCATGGATGAACACCGGGACGGCGTGAAGGGGTGGGCACCGCCGACGGCGGTGCCCACCCCTTCGGGTGCTTCCGGGCCCTACTGCGGGGCCATCTTGTCCACGATGCCCGGGTTCTTCGCCATCCAGGCCTTCACGGCCTCTTCCTCGTGGCCCGCGCCGAGCTTCTGGATCCGGTTCTCCAGGCCGGCGAGCTGGTCCTCGCTCAGCTCGAAGTCCTTGAACCACTTCGTCAGCTGCGGGTAGTTCTCCGGGAAGTCCTTGGACGCGATGGTGTGCAGCCGGTCGCCGTCGCCGAAGGCCTTCTCGGGGTCCTTCAGCTTGGTCATGCCGTACTCGCTGTACGCCCAGTGCGGCGTCCAGAGCAGCACCGCGACGGGCTCCTTCTTGGCGTACGCGCGCTTCAGCTCGGCGAGCATGCCGGGCGTCGAGGAGTCGAGGACCTTGTACTCCTTGTCGAGCCCGTACGTCGGCAGCACGTTCTTCTTGAGGTTCTCCATCGTGGCGGTGCCCGGCTCGATGCCGACGATCCGGTTCTTGAACCGCGAGCCCTTGCCCTTGAGGTCGGCGAGGGACTTGACGTCCTTCACGTACGAGGGCACCGCGATCTCGATCGACGTCGGGCCGTACCACGAGCCGAGGTCGGTCAGCCGGGAGCCGTACTTCTCCCAGTAGTTCTTCTGGGTGTACGGCAGCCAGCCGTCGAACTGCACGTCGATCTGGCCGCGCGACATCGCGGTGTACATCGGGCCGACCTCGAACTGCTTGAGGTTGATCCTGTAGCCGCGCTCCTCCAGGACCGCCTTCCACAGGTACGTGGCGGCGATGTCCTCCTCCCAGGGGAACCAGGCCATCTCGACGGGGCGGTCGCGCTCGTCCTTGCCGTTCTTGTTCCCGGCGGCCTTCGTCCCGGCGACCGGGGTCCACTTGTCGGCGACGCCGGGGTTGGCCTTCAGCCAGATGCGGACGGCCTCCTGCTCCTTGCCGGAGCCGGACTTCTGGATCTGCGCCTCAAGGCTGGTGAGCTGGTCCTCGCTCATCTTGAAGTTCTTGAGCCAGCGGCCGACCTCGGGGTTGTCGGCGGAGAAGCCCTTGCGGGCCAGGGTGTGGATGCCGTCGCCCTTGCCCCAGAGGTTCTTGGGGTCCTTGAGCTTGGTGAGCTCGAACTGGTTGTACGCCCAGTGCGGCGACCAGAGCGGGACGACGATCGGCTCCTTCTTGGCGTACGCGCGCTTCAGCTCGGCCAGCATCGAGGGCGTGGAGCCGTCGACGACCTTGTACTCCTCGTCCAGGCCGTAGCCCGGCAGGATCTTGTCCTTGAGCAGGCCCGTCTCACCGGCGCTCGGCTCGATGCCGACGATCCGGTTCTTGAACCGCGAGCCCTTGCCCTTGAGGTCGTCCAGGGACGTGACGTCCTTCAGGTACGCGGGGACGGCCAGTTCCAGCGAGGTGGGGCCGTACCAGGAGCCCATGTCCTCCAGCTTGTCCTGGTACTTCTTCCAGTAGCTGGCGTGGGTGACCGGGAGCCAGGAGTCGGTCTCGAAGTCGATCTGGCCGTTGGCCATGCCGGTGTAGAGCGCGCCGGCCTCGTACTGCTTGACGTCGACCTGGAAGCCGCGCCGCTCCAGCATCTCCTTCCAGAGGAAGGTGGAGGCGATGCCCTCGTCCCACGGGATGTAGCCCATGCTGATCTTCTTGCCGGCGCCGACGTCCGAACCGTCGGTGGCGGCGTTCTTGTCCGGGCCGGACGAGCCGAAGATCCCCATGCCGCCCGCGACGAGCGCGAGGACGACGATGCCGACGACCGCGACCACGGGCTGCGGGCGGTGGTTCCAGATCTTCAGGCCGCCGGCCATCGACTGCGCCTTGGCGAGCGCGCGGCGGGCGAGCGGGGAGACCTCGCGGCCGAGCGCGCCGGTCATCCGGTCCAGGTACATCGCCACGATGACGATGGAGATGCCCGCCTCGAAGCCGAGGCCGACGTCCACGTTGCCGATGGCGCGGTAGACGGCGCCGCCGAGGCCGCCGCCGCCGACCATGCCGGCGATGACCACCATGGACAGGCCCAGCATGATGACCTGGTTGATGCCCGCCATGATCGTGGGCAGGGCGAGCGGGAGCTGGACCCGCAGCAGGGTGTTGCGCCGGGTGGTGCCGAACGCCTCGGCCGCCTCGACGAGTTCGCCGTCGACCTGGCGGATGCCGAGTTCGGTCATCCGGACGCCCGGGGGCAGCGAGAAGATGATGGTGGCGATGATGCCGGGCACCACGCCGACGCCGAAGAAGATGACGCCGGGGATCAGGTAGACCATGGCGGGCATGGTCTGCATGAAGTCCAGGACCGGGCGGATGACCGCGCTGACGGCCTTGGAGCGGGACGCCCAGATGCCCAGCGGTACGGACAGTGCCAGCGCGATGATGGTGGCGACGAGCACCAGGGTGACGGTGTCCATCGCCTCGTCCCACAGCTCGACGGAGTCGATGAGGGCGAAGCCGACGAAGGCGAGCACGCCCGCGAGCAGGCCGCGCAGCCACCAGGCGACGACGGCGACGATGCCCGCGAAGAGCAGCGGTGCGGGGGCGGAGAGAACGGCGGCCATGCCGTCGAACATGCCGCTGACGACGGCGCTGATCGCGTCGAACAGCCAGGACAGGTGGGTCTGCAGCCAGTCGACGGCCGAGTCGACCCAGTCACCGAGAGGGAGCCTAAACACTGGCCACCTTCTTCGTGCCGGTCGCGACGTCCTGCGGGGCCTCGGCGGGGGTCATCGGCTCGCCGAGGACGGCGAGCAGCCGGGCGGGCGGGACGACGCCGACGAGCTTGCCCTCGGTGTCGGTCACGGCGACCGCCGCACCGCTCTGCGAGCAGGGGGTGAAGAGCTCGACGATCGGCGTGGACTCGGTGACGGTGACCGGGGCGGCCTCGATCACGTCGGCGGCGGTGCGCAGTTCCCTGCCGTCGTCCGTGCCGGTGCCCATGACGGTGTGCGGCTCGGCCATGATGGCGCCCGCGGTCAGCACCCGGGAGCGGTCGACGTCCTGGGTGAAGGAGGCGACGTAGTCGTTGGCCGGGGTGACGAGGATGTCCTCGGCGGTGCCGAGCTGGACTATTCGCCCGTCGCGCATCACGGCGATGCGGTCGCCGAGGCGCATGGCCTCGTTGAGGTCGTGGGTGATGAAGACGATGGTCTTCTTCAGCCGCTTCTGCAGTTCGAGCAGCTGGTCCTGCATGTCGCGGCGGATCAGCGGGTCGAGCGCGCTGAAGGACTCGTCCATCAGCAGCAGGTCGGCGTCGGTGGCCAGGGCGCGGGCCAGGCCGACGCGCTGCTGCATGCCGCCGGAGAGCTCGTCGGGCCAGGACTTCTCCCAGCCGGCGAGACCGGTCAGCTCCAGCGCCTCGGCGGCGCGCTTCTCGCGCTCGGCACGCGGCACGCCCTGCACTTCGAGGCCGTACGCGGCGTTCTCCAGCACACTGCGGTGGGGGAAGAGCGCGAAGTGCTGGAACACCATGCTGATCTTGGAGGACCGGACGTGGCGCAGCTCGGCGGGGCTCAGGGCGGTCAGGTCCTGCCCGTCGAACAGCACGCGTCCGGCCGTGGGCTCCAGAAGTCCGTTGAGCATCCGCAGCAACGTGGACTTGCCGGAACCGGACAGACCCATCACGACGAAGATCTGACCCGGCTCGACGGCGAACGAGGCGTCGATCACCGCTGCGGTCGTTCCGTCGGCGCGCAACTCGTCGCGGTCGGCGCCGTCCTCGAGCCTTCGCACGGCTTGATCGGGTCGTCTGCCGAACACCTTGTACAAGTGCTCGGCCTGCAGCCTTGACACATACACCTCGCGGGTTGAACCGAAAAACGGTCTGCCACCCCCTCCGGCAGACCGTGGAGCGACGCGGATTCGGTCCGCACGGCACGCGCATTGGTTGAAATCGCTACGTGATCCGCTCCGGCTGCGCGCCTGCCCCCGCTTGTCCGACCCAAACACAAGAGTGATCCAGGTCACATACGGGCGGCCGGCGCCGCGACCCGCCCCCTCCC
This sequence comes from Streptomyces sp. NPDC001732, assembly GCF_053596315.1. Taxonomy (NCBI): domain Bacteria; kingdom Bacillati; phylum Actinomycetota; class Actinomycetes; order Kitasatosporales; family Streptomycetaceae; genus Streptomyces; species Streptomyces sp. NPDC001732. The sequence continues at coordinate 44,533 of NZ_JBSFFY010000023.1, read as the reverse complement.
CCGGCTTCCACGACGGCCGGTGTCGGTGGGGTGCGGCATCATCGGGGTGTGACGCGACGCCTGATGCTCCTCGACACCGCCTCCCTCTACTACCGCGCCTACTTCGGGGTCCCCGACTCGGTGCGCGCCCCGGACGGCACACCGGTCAACGCCGTGCGCGGTCTGCTCGACTTCATCGCCCGCCTGGTGCAGGACCACCGGCCGGACGACCTGGTCGCCTGCATGGACGCCGACTGGCGGCCGCACTGGCGGGTCGAGCTGATCCCCTCGTACAAGGCGCACCGGGTCGCGACGGAGACGGCCGAGGGGCTGCCCGACGAGGAGGAGACCCCCGACACCCTGGCCCCGCAGGTGCCGGTCGTCGAGGACGTGCTCGACGCCCTCGGCATCGCCCGGGTCGGCGTCGCGGGCTACGAGGCGGACGACGTGATCGGCACGCTCACCGGTCTGGCCACCGGGCCCGTGGACATCGTCACCGGCGACCGGGACCTCTACCAGCTGGTCGACGACGCCCGCGGGGTGCGGGTGCTCTACCCGCTGAAGGGGGTCGCCTCGCTCCAGCCGACGGACGGGGCGTGGCTGCGGGAGAAGTACGGGGTGGACGGCTCCGGCTACGCCGACCTGGCCCTGCTGCGCGGCGACCCGAGCGACGGACTGCCGGGCGTCCCCGGCATCGGCGAGAAGACCGCGGCGAAGCTGCTGGACGCCTTCGGCGACCTGGCCGGGATCATGGCCGCCGTCGACGACCCGGGCTCGGCACTGACCCCGTCGCAGCGCAGGCGGCTCGACGAGGCCCGGGACTACGTGGCCGTCGCGCCGAAGGTGGTCCGGGTCGCGGGTGACGTGCCCCTGCCGGAGTTCGATCCCGCACTGCCCGCCACGCCGCGCGACCCCGCCGCGCTGGAGGCCCTCGCGAAGCGGTGGGGGCTGGGCGGTTCGCTGCAGCGCCTGCTCTCCACTCTGCACGGATGAGGTGTTAGCTTAGGTAAACCTAAGTTATCGGAACAGGGAGAACCTCGTGGCAGAACGACCGGCACGGCAGGCACCCAGGGCGCAGGGGGCCCAGGTGTTGCGCACCGAGCGGATCACACCTCACATGGTGCGCGTGGTGTTCGGCGGCGAGGGCCTCGCCGGCTTCGAGCTCTCCGGGTACACCGACCACTACGTCAAGATCTGCTTCGCCCCCGAGGGCGCCGACTACGCACACCCCTTCGACATGGCCCGCATCCGCGAGGAGCAGCCGCGGGAGCTGTGGCCCACGACCCGTACGTACACGGTGCGGTCCTGGGACCCGGTCGCCCGCGAGCTGGCGATCGACTTCGTGGTCCACGGCGACGAGGGCCTCGCCGGGCCCTGGGCGGTACGGGCGACCCCGGGCGAGCAGGTGACCCTCCTGGGGCCGGGCGGGGGTTACGGCCCGGACGCCTCGGCGGACTGGCACCTCCTGGTGGGCGACGAGAGCGCCCTGCCGGCCGTCGCCGCGGCACTGGAGCAGATGCCCGCGGGTGCGGTGGTGCACGCCTTCGTGGAGGTCGCGGACGCCGCGGAGGAGCAGAAGATCGTGACGCCCGACGGCGTCGAGGCGACCTGGCTGCACCGCGGGGAGCGGCCGGTCGGCGAGGCCCTGGTCGCCGCCGTGCGGGAGCTGGAGTTCCCGGCGGGCGACGTCCAGGCGTTCGTCCACGGCGAGGCCGGTTTCGTGAAGGAGATCCGCCGCCACCTGCGCCTGGAGCGCAGGATCCCGCTCTCCCGGCTGTCGATCTCGGGCTACTGGCGGCTCGGCCAGAACGACGACGCCTGGCGCTCGGTCAAGCGCGAGTGGAACGAGCAGGTGGAGCGCGAGCAGGAGGGCGCCGCGTAACACCCGTTCGCACAGGTATGCCCCGCCCCCCGGCCGGGGCATACTCGCGTCCGGGCCCCAACTCACCCACCGGCGCCCGGTACCTCCGCCCCTCCCGCGTGAAGGAAGCCGGGCACATCGATGGAGCGCCGTCGGCGGTATCCGGCCTCCAGGAACTGCTGAGGCTGGTCGCCCGCGGCGACCAGAAAGTCTTCGCCGCCGTGTACGGCGCGGTGAGCGGGCCCGTCCTCGGACTCGAACGGAACGTGCTGCGCGACGCGGCCCAGTCGGAGGAGGTCGCGCAGGAGATCCTGGTCGAGGTGTGGCGGTCGCCCGCCCGCTTCCGGCCCGCCCGCGGCAGCGCGATGAGCTGGGTGCTGACCCTCGCCCACCGCCGGGCCGTGGACCGGGTGCGCCCGGCCGAGGCGTCGGCGGCCCGGGGCGCGCGGCGGCGCTGCTGGACCGTACGCCCGCCTACGACCAGGTCACCGAGCAGGTGGAGGCCCTGCTGGAACACGAACAGGTCCGTCGCTGCGTGGGGCGGCTCTCCGAGTTGCAGCGCCAGTCCGTGACCCTCGCCCACTACCGCGGGTTGACCCACCGCGAGGTGCCCGAGCTGCTCTCCGTGCCGCTCGGGACGGTCAATACCCGGCTGCGCGATGCCCCGACCCGGCTGCGCGACTGCCTCGGGACGAGCAAATGACCGACACCACGCCGAAGCCCGGCCGACACCGGGAAGGCACACCTCCATGAGCGGAAAGGGCACACTCCATGAGCGTCTCCGTCGTACTTTTCACCTCCGACCTGCGGGTGCACGACAACCCGGTGCTGCGGGCCGCCGCGCGGGAGGCGGATGCCGTCGTGCCGCTGTTCGTGCGCGACCGGGGCATCCACCGGACCGGCTTCGACGCACCGAACCGGCGGGCGTTCCTCGCCGACTGCCTCACCGATCTCGACGCGGCGCTGCGCCACCGCGGCGGGCGGCTCGTGGTCCGGGAGGGCGACGTGGTGGCCGCCGCTCGTGCCGTGGCCGTGGAGACCGGGGCGCGGAGTCTGCACGTCGCCGGCGGGGTGAGCGGCTACGCGACGCACCGCGAGAGCCGGCTCCGTACGACCCTGGCAGCGGTCGGCTGCGCCGTGCGGGTCCACGACGCGGTGGTCACCGCGGTCGCCCCCGGCCGGGTCGTACCGGCGGGCCGTGATCACTACGCGGTGTTCACGCCGTACCTGCGCCGCTGGCAGGAGGCGGGGGTACGGGGAACCCTGGCCGCGCCACGCGCGGTACGGCTGCCGGACGGAGTGGAGCCGGGACCGTTGCCTGAGCGGGCTGCCGTGGCCAGCGTCTCCCCCGGGCTCGCCGGGGGCGGCGAGTCGACCGGCCGCCGACTGCTGTCGTCCTGGCTGCACGGCCCATTGGCCGACTACGGGAGCGGCCACGACGATCTGGCCGGTGACGCGACCTCCAGGCTCTCCCCCCACCTCCACTTCGGTTCCCTCTCGGCGGCCGAAGTGATCAACCGGGCCCGACAGCGGGGCGGACGGGGCGCCGACGCGTTCGTCCGGCAGCTGGCCTGGCGGGACTTCCACCACCAGGTGCTCGCCGCACGGCCGGACGCCGCCCGGGAGGACTACCGCACCCGGCACGACAGCTGGCGGTGCGACGAGGACGAGATCGAGGCCTGGCGCACGGGGCGCACCGGCTATCCGCTGGTCGACGCGGCGATGCGGCAGCTGGCGTACGAGGGCTGGATGCACAACCGGGGCCGGATGCTCGTGGCCGGCTTCCTCACCAAGACGCTGTACGCGGACTGGCGGGTGGGTGCCCGGCACTTCCTGGACCTGCTGGTCGACGGCGATGTGGCGAACAATCAGCTGAACTGGCAGTGGATGGCGGGCACCGGCACCGACACCCGGCCCAACCGGCTGCTGAATCCGGTGGTCCAGGGCAAGCGGTTCGATCCGCGCGGCGCCTATGTGCGCCGCTGGGTGCCGGAGCTTGCGGAGCTGGCGGACGGCGAGATCCACGAGCCGTGGAAGATCACCGGGCCACGCCGGGCCGCGATCGACTACCCGGATCCGCTCGTCGGCCTGGCCGAGGCGCGGGCCCGGTTCGAACGGGCCCGCGGCCTGGAACGGCCCGCGGCCGACCGGGTGAGGGACCAATCCGCCCGGCGCCGGGCGACGGATCCCGGTCGTGAGTGAAGACCGGGACGACGCACGGCCCACCGGAACCGCCCGGCCCCCGCGACCGGGCCGGACGCGCACCGCCCTCGCCGCGCTCAGCGGTCTGATCGCCGGGTTCTGCGCCCTGGCGGTCGCCGAGCCGACGGCGGCCCTCGTACGTCCCGAGGCGAGCCCGGTCACGGCGGTGGGAGGCGCGGTGACCGACCGCGCTCCCCCGGCCGTGCGGGGTCCGGTGGCCCCGGCCGAACGGCTGGACAGCGCGTCACCGCGTACGGTTCCCACGGATTCCCATATGCCCTGAATCTACACATAAGGGCGATATAAGCGCAGAATGGCATAGCAGGCCGATCAACGCGCACAGGTGGCGCGGTCGTCGCTGCGGCGGTCGAAGGCAGGTCTGCCAGGAGCGAAGGAGACGAACCCCATGTCGAACATCTCGCACACCGGCCGTGACATGGCCAGTCACCCCGATGTCTCCGAAATGCGCGATCGCTATGCCCGCATGCTCGGTGGCCGCGATGTGGCCCTGGTGGACGCACCGGTGTTCCTCGTCGGTCTCTACTGCGCCATCTCGCCGTGGGTGCTGCACTTCACGGCAAGCCAGCCCACGCTCGCCACGCACAACCTGATCATGGGTCTCGCGATCGCCGCGCTGGGCCTCGGGTTCACCGTGATGCCGGAGCGCATGTACGGCCTGAGCTGGGCCATCTGCGCGATGGGGATCTGGACGATCCTCGCGACGTGGATCGTCGGCAGCGGCCCCGACCTCGGCATCGTCCTCAACAATGTCATCATCGGCGGCCTCACCATACTGCTGGGCCTGGCCTGCGTCGCCGTGTCCATGAAGAGCGGCAAGCGGGCGGTCTGAGACAAGGATCGTCCGGCGGAAGGCAATGCCCGGCCGGCCCGCTCCGTGCGGGCCGGCCGGGCATCGGAACGGGCCGGCCGGTGCCGGCGCGGGCCGGTCCGCGGGTCAGTCCTCCCGGAACGGCAGGTAGTCCACGTCGTACCCGAAGTACCGCGGCCCGGCGAGCGCCAGGCCGCCCGGGGTGGTCCAGCGTGGGTCGCAGGGGGCCGCGAGGACGCTGACGCGCAGGCCGTAGCGGAGCCCCTCCGTGGTCACCGGGTCGCCGGTGTCGGTGTCCAGCACACAGATGAGGTCGGGTGTGGTGGCCACCGTCTCGCCGTCGCGGGTGGCCAGCAGGTGCTCGTTCTGGAAACCGAGTTCCAGCACCCGGCCCGCGTCGTCGCCGATGCCCTCGATCCGGGCCCCGCCCCGGGCGAAACCGCCCTCGGTGCGGCGGCCGACGTCGACCACCTTGCCGGTCAGCAGATGGGTGCCGGACAGCATGGTGCGGGCCGCGCCCACCGGGTCGGTGTGTGCGGCGCGCGCCTCGCGCACGGCGGCACCGAGCCGCTCGGCGAGCGTCAGGGTGTCGGGGACGAGCCCGTCGGCGAGCTGGTCGCCCCGCATCACGGTGTCCGCGCTGGAGATCTGGCAGCCGAGCTCGACGCAGACGGCCCGTGCGATGCGCTCGGCGGCGTGGTTGGAGACGGCGTCGACGACGATGCTGTTGCCCTTGTCGTCGGCGAGCGCCATCGGGGTGTTGGCCACTCCGATCAGACCGGGCAGCACCATCTGTGCCTCGGGGAAGGCGCGGCCCATGGCGTCGCCGTCGACCAGCGGCAGCCCCGCCTCGGCGGCGCAGGCGATGGGCAGCATGGAGTTGACGCCGCCGATCTCGATCGGGGCGATGTGGGTGGCGGCACGGCCGATGTGCTTCTCCAGGGCGCGCAGGGCGGCCACTTCCTCGCCACCGGCGGGAACTCGTTCCAGCAGCACCGTCGGTGCCCCCATCCCCGAGACGGGTACCACGGTCGCGTCGGCCGGCACCTCGTCGAAGGCGACGAGGTGGACCGGACCGTGCTTGCGGATGGCCTCGCGGGCCAGCAGCTTGCCGATGTACGGGTCGCCGCCCCCGCCGGTGCCGAGGATGCCCGCGCCGCGCGCGATGTCGTCCAGGTTGTCGAGGTTGATCTCACGCATGTGACGCTGCTCCATGGGTGTCGCGCGCCCCGGCCGGGGCGCGGGTGCCGGCGATGCCGTTCAGGTCGAGGTCGCCGACCGCCTTGATCCGGATGCGGGTCGCGCCGCCCGGCAGATAGGCCAGCGGGACCTCCTCCACGTCGACGACGCGGACCGTGCCGGGCTTCGCGCCCGCGCTCTCGGCCCGGCCCACGGCCTCCTCCCGGGCCTCGGCGAGCACGGCTTCCCGGCGCCCCTCCGGAACCCGGAAGACCCGGTCCACCTCCCCGCCGACCTGGGCGATGGCGGCACCGACCGCGTTGGCGACACCGAAGTGGCCGGGGCGGCGCACGTCGTCGAAGCCGGGCAGCGTCCCGGGCACCAGCACGCTGCCGCCACCGACCGCGACGACCGGCAGCGGCCCCGCCGAGGTGCGCATCCGGTCCACGGTCTCCGCCAGCCGTTCGGCGATCCGGTCGAGCGCGCGGGCGGTGAACTCCCGGTCCAGGTGGGCGACCCGGGAGCGGTCGCCGATGTCGGCGCGGCCCGCGGCGACCGCGAGGTCGGTCGCCGTCAGGGTGTCGCCGCCGAAGACCAGCGCCTCCTCGGTGAGCCGGAATCCGACCGAGCGGGGGCCGGTCTCGCCGTCGGGCGACACCAGGGAGCCGCCTCCGATGCCGAGCGAGAGGACGTCGGGGATGCGGAAGTTGGTGCGGATGCCCGCGGCCTCGCTCTCGCCCGCGGCCTCCCGCGGGAACCCGCCGGCCAGGATGCCGACGTCCGCGGTGGTGCCGCCGACGTCGACGACCGCGCAGTCGCCGAGGCCGGAGAGGAAGGCGGCTCCGCGCATCGAGTTGGTGGGGCCCGAGGCGAAGGTGGCCACCGGGTAGGCGCGGGCGAAGTCCACGTCCATCAGCGTGCCGTCGTTCTGCGACAGGAAGAACGGGGTGGTCAGCGACACCTCGGCGAGCGACTTGGCGAACGACTCCACGATCGCGGTCGCCAGGTCGCGCAGGGCCGCGTTGATGATCGTGGCGTTCTCCCGGGCCAGGAGCCCGACCCGGCCGAGCTCGTGCGAGAGCGAGAAGTGCACGCCGGGCCCCAGTTCGGCGCCGAGTATCTCGGCGGCGCGACGTTCGTCCTCCTCGGCGACCGGGGAGAACACGGAGGAGACGGCCACCGAGGTCAGGCCGCGCGCGGCGATGTCGGCGGCGGTGCGCTTCAGTTCCTCGGGGTCGAGCGGCGACAGCGGCCGTCCGTCGAACTCCCGTCCGCCGTGGCAGAGATAGCCGTGCCCGCCGACGGCCGCCCGCTGGCGCTCCGGCCAGTCGGTCATCGGCGGCAGCGCCGCGGTGGCGGGCAGGCCGAGGCGTACGGCGGCGACGGGTGCGAGCCGGGCGCCCTCGATCAGCGCGTTGAGGAAGTGGGTGGTGCCGATCATCACGGCGGTGACCGACTCCATCGGCGGGGCGAGTGCCCGGATCGCCTCGGTCACGCCGGAGGTGATGTCGGAGGTGGTGGGGGTCTTCGCGGTCGCGAGGACCCGGTCGTCGTCCCCCAGGAGGGCTGCGTCGGTGTTGGTGCCTCCGACGTCGATTCCGATGCGCATGGTGGGTGTCCGTCTTTCGTAGGGGGTGGGGTTCTCGGGCGTACGGGTCAGGCGGTGACCTTCGGCGACCAGGCCGTGCCCGCTTCCGCCTCGGCCGCCGCCGCGGGGCGCGCGGGCTGTTCGAAGGGCAGCTCGCCGACGCCGCGCACCAGGCCGAGCCTGCCGAGGACGACGTAGCCGATCCCGGCCAGCAGCAGGGAGTTGAGGGCCGGGATGCCCCACCACTGGTAGTGGTCGCCGAGCCAGCCGGCCACGGAGGCGACGGCCCACAGGACGATCGTGGCGGGCACCCAGCCGGGTTCGGTCTCGGGCAGCCGTCCGAGGGCGCGCGAGGCGTCCAGCTGCGGGCGCCACTTCTTCACCACGAAGTACTCGGCGACCATGATCCCGGCGACCGGCGGGGTCAGGACCCCGAGGACCGTGAGGAAGTCGGTGAACCGGTCCAGGATTCCGGCCGCCGCGGCGAGGCTGCCGAGCGCCCCGATCACGACGGTCGTGCCGAGCCGGTTCAGCCGGACCTTGAAGAGCGCCTCGACCGCGCCGATCAGGCCGAGCGACGACGAGTACAGGTTCCAGTTGTTGATCTTCACTGTGGCGGAGACCAGGACGATCACGCCGATGACGCCGGAGGAGGAGGTGATGATGGCGATCAGGTCGGAGGACTTCACCGCGTAGGCGAGCAGCACGCCGCCGAGGCCCAGGACGTACTCGCCGAGGCTGATGCCCACGACCGTCTGCTTGACGACGTCGCCGGTGTTGCGGTTGAAGCGGGTCATGTCGGGGGTGGTGACCGCCCCGACGATGTACGAGCCCGCGACGATGGTCGCGCCGGTGGCGATGGACATGTGGGCGCCGAACGGTGCCGAGGTCACCAGGTCGCCGATGTCGTGCCGGGAGAACTCGACCGCCATCGCCCAGCCCGCGAGGCCGAGGAAGGCGGGGACGGTGACGAACGCGGTCCAGCCCATGGCCCGGAAGCCGCGCAGCACGAGCGCGGTGACGCCGAGCCCGCAGATCAGGCACCAGGCCCAGAGCGGCAGCGCGGGCACGATGGAGTGCAGCCCGGCCGCGAACACCGCCGTCTGCACACCGAACCAGCCGAACAGGCTGACCGCGATGACGAGTCCGATGAGGGTGGAGCCGTAGCGGCCGAAGCCGGTCCAGCGGACCAGCATCGAGGTGGACAGCCCCTCCCGCATACCGGCGATGCCGACGAATATGCAGACGATCTCCAGGATCACCGAGCCGAGCGTGAACGCCCAGAAGGCGCCCCAGAAGGAGAGCCCGGCGCCGAGCGCGGCGCCCAGCAGGAACTGCGTCAGGTCGGAGAGCTGACCGAAGCGCTGCACGGCGACGTTGAACCAGGAGTAGCGGGCCGCGCGCGGCACCCGCTCCAGCGGGTAGTCCTCGTCCTGCTGCGTCTGTGACTGTGGCTGGGTGGACGGCGCTTGATGCACGTCGGACTGCTGGGTCATGGGGCGGGTCCTCGGGTGAGCGGGCGGGCAGGAGGGCAGGGGGGTGCGGCAGCACGGCAGCGGTCTGCCGTGCTGGGGACGGGAAACGGGGGGGTCAGAGTGGGAGGGGCGGCCCTACGGCACGGGCCCGCAGGAGCACCGCGCCGGGCAGGTACGGCACCGGAAGGTCTGGTTCCGCATGGGTGCGTACACGCCGGGGGTCGGCCCCCGCCCGTACGGCGCCGGCCCGTGCCAGGTCGCACACCTCGTCGCGCACGGCGTCGAGCCGTGGGCCGGGTCCCCGGTGGACGATGCGGTCGCAGTGGCCGCCGACCGGGCTGGCCGCCGCGCCGAACGCCCCGGCGACGCCGCCGTGTTCGGGCCGTACGACGTCGAACCCGGCCAGCGCCCCGTCGGGTACGCCGTCCGCCCCGCCGCCGACCAGGACCAGCGGGAGGAGTCCGGCCGCGGGGCGCATCCTGTCGGCGGCCTCGGCGAGTTCGCGGTGGGCGTCGGCGCGCACGGTGATCAGGTCGGGGAAGCGCAGGCTGACCGGGACGCCGCCGATGCGTTCCCCGGGGCCCGCCTCCTGGGGGTAGCCGCCGGTCAGCGCTCCGACCCGGGCGCGGCGTCCGCCGATGTCGGCGACCACGGCGTCCCGGAGCCCGGCCAGGAGCCCCGCCCCGCGGATGGTGCAGGCGGGACCGCTGCCCAGGCTGAGTCCGGGCTGGCGGCGCAGGTACTCCAGGCTCATCAGCGTGCCGTCGTGGCGGGTGACGAGGACGGCTGCGCCGGGGGCGAGGCCGAGGCGGGGCAGGGTGGCGGTCAGCTCGTCGGCGACCTTGGCCACGAGCACGGACAGGGCGGCGTCGAGGACCGTGGCGTTCTCGCGGGCCAGCAGGCCGAGCGTGCCCACGTCGCTGGAGAGCAGCACGGTCGTGCCGGGGCCCGTCTCGGCGCGCAGGATCTCGGCGGCCTCCCGTTCCTGGCCGCCGTCGACGGGCGAGAACACGGCGGTGACCGCGAACGCCTCGGCGCGGCCGGCGAGCGAGGCGCCGAACCGGGCGACGGCGTCCCGGTCGAGCGGCGCGGTGTCGCGCGGGGCCGGGCCGCCGCCGCCCCGCACGTTCGCGGTGCCCGCGCACACGGCGTCGCGCAGGGCCTCGGGCCAGCCGAAGAGCGGTCGTACCGCGTCGGCCGCGGCGCCCCCGACCCGCAGCACCCCGACCCGGGCGAGTCCGTCCCGTTCCCGGACCGCGCGGGCGGCGACCCGCAGCCCCACGGCGAGCTGGGTGGCCCGGCCGCGCAGTCCGGCGGGGAGCGCGCGGACGGCGGCGGCGAGGGACCCGACGGCGTCACCGGCCACCGAGGGCACCTTGACGGCCCGCACCGCCCGGTCGCCGTCGAGGAGCACGGCGTCCGTGTTGGTGGGCCCGACGTCCACTCCGAGGATCATGGGGTGCCTCCCGCGGCCCGGCGCCCGTGCACGGCGTCCGGGAGGCCGTCGTGCGCGAGCCCGGCGAGGCCGAAGGCTGCCGGTCCCGCCAGCCGCAGGCCCTCGGGGGTGTACCAGGCGGGGTCGGAGGGGAGCGTGACGAGGTGGACGCGCAGGCCGTAGCGGATCTCCTCGGCCGGGACGGCCCAGCCGGTCCGCACGTCGACCAGGGCGACGACGTCGGGGACGACGGCGAGCGGGGTGCCGTCCTCCAGGGCCGCGACGAATTCGCTGCGGGCCTCGACGAGCACCAGCCGGCCCGCGTCGGGGCCGCCGCCCTCCAGCAGGACGCCCGTGGCGTCGTCGCCGTCCGCGCCCCCGGTGGCGTACCTCCGGACGGAGGAGACCTTGCCGGTCAGCAGCGGTGCCGGGCCCTCGCCGCGGCCGAGTGCCAGGGCGCGTGCGACCGATCCGGCGACGGCGTACCGGGCCGCCTGCCCGGCGGTGAGGGGGTAGTCGGTGGACGCGGCGCGCCCGCCGAAGGCGACGACGGCGGCGCGGGCGAACTGCTCCAGGCGGGCGCCGTCGACGTCGTCGATCACCACGGTGTGGCCGTGCTCGTCCGCGAGGACGGCCGGCCCGGGGCGCAGTCCGGCCAGTTCCAGGACGTTCTGGTCCATCCGGGGAAAGGCCCGGCCCATCGAGTCGGCGTCGAGCAGCGGCACTCCCAGCCGGGCCGCCCAGGCGACGGCGACGCAGCCGTTGAGGCCGCCGATCTCGCTGCTCATCACTGCGGCGACCGGCGCGCCGTGCAGCGTTTCGAAGCGGTCCCGCAGCCGTGCGGGTTCGTCCCGGCCGCCGAGCCGCTCGGCGGCGACGGCGGGCGAGCCCACGAGTCCCACGGGCATGACGAGGGCGTCGGCGGGCAGCTCGGCCGGGGCCACGACGGGCACCGGGCCGCATTCCTCGATCGCCTGTCCGGCGACGGGAAGGGTCACATCGGCGGGTCCGCCGCCCCCTGATCCCAGGACGGCACAGCCCCGCGCGAAGTCGGCGAGTGCTCCGGCGTCCACGTGCATGGTTCTCAGCGTACGGAGACGGAACCCGCCATCGACGGGCCGACAGCCCATGGTTCGGCACCCCGGTGTGCGTCCGGCACACTGGCCGGATGGTGCACGTCCTGGAACTCCTCTCCTCCCCCGGTCTCGACGCGGTCCGCCCGCTGGTGGGCCCGCTCGACGCGGTGGAGGTCACGGGGGTGCGGCTGGAGCCGCGCCCGGACCGGCTCGCCGCCATCCCGCCCGGGACGGTCGCCGTGCTGCTGGCCCCGGTCCCGGGGCATCTGCTGGACGTGGCGGTGCGGGACGCCGCCGCGGCGGGGGCCGCCGCGCTGGTCCTGACGGGGGTGACCGAGGCGCCGCACGGACTGCCCGCCGAGGTGACGGCCACGGCGCGGGCGCTCGCCGAACGGGGACGGGTCGCGGTGCTGTACACCGACGGCGACCTCGCGGCTCTCGTGGTGGCCGTGGAGCGGGCGGTGGCCGGGTCCGCGGCGGACGCGCTGGCCCGGGTGGCGGCAGCCGCGCGGGAGGTGACGGCCGCCGCGGGCGACCCGGTCCGGGTGGCCGCGGCGGCCGGTCGCGCCCTGGGCGTGGCCGTGGAACTGCGGGCGGCGGGGCCGGGCGAGGAGGGTGCGGCCGCGGCGGGCCCGGACGGCGAGATCCGGCTCGCGGCCCCGGCCCGCCCCGGTCACGCGGGGGAGGCGGTGCGTTCCGTCCTCGCGCTGGCGGCCCTCGCCGCGGCGGGCGGGGGGCACGGCGACGTTCCCGTGCGCTCCCGGGGCCGGCTGCTCGCCGAGCTGCTCGTGGCCCCGCAGGACCGGGCCGCCCGGCTGGCCGCCCGGGGCCGGGCGCTCGCACTGCCCGTGGACGGCTGGCACATCGCGCTGCGGGTGGAGGCGGGTGGTCTCGACGCCTCGAACCGGCCGAAGGCCCTGGACGCGGTCATGTCCCAGGCGCTGACCCTGCTGCGCACCTGGGACGGGGCGGGGGCGCTTGCCGGCACGACCGCCCCGTCCGCCTCCGCCGCCCCGTCCGCCTCCGCATCCGCATCCGCATCCGCCGCGCAGGGTGCCGACGCCGTCCAGTGGAACGCCGCCCTGGTCGACGACGCCCTCGTCCTGCTCAGCACCTGGCCGTCCGACCCGGGGACGGAGGGGCGGCGCGCCACCCTGGCCCGTGCCCGCCGGGTGGTGGACCGGCTGGCCGGGCTGCGCCCGGAGGCCGGGTTGCGGTGCGGTGTGGGCTCGCCGCACCGGGGCCCGCTGGGCATCCGCACCTCCGCCCGGGAGGCCCGTGCCTCGGTGCCGCGCGGGACGGGGCCCGCGGTGGCGGCGCACGACGCGGTGGGGCTCGACCGGATGCTGCTGGAGTGGTACGCCTCCGACACCGCGCGCGAGGCGGTCGGCGAACTCCTCGCCCCGGTACTGGCGTTGGGCCCGGAACGCGCCGAGCCACTGCTGCGCACGCTCCAGGGGTACCTGGACCACAACAACTCACCGGCCCGCGCCGCGGAGGCCCTTCATCTGCACCGGAACGCGGTGGGCGCCCGCATCCGCAAGATCGTCCAGCTGACGGGCGCCGACCTGAACGAGCCGGACGTCCGCCTCGCCCTCCAACTGGCCTGCCGTGCGGGCCTGTCCACTTCCCCGAACGACCCGTCCACCACTTGAGGACCGGCAACACTCCCAGCCCCTCCGGCACTTGAGGAGGGGCCGGGGGTGGAGCACCGGTCGCGGAAAGGGGCGGGCAGGGGACCAGGCCCGCCGCAGGCGCACTCGTCCCCGGCCCCCGCCCCGCGGGGAAACCTCAGCCGACGGAGCTGTACGCCACGACCCCCCGCAGCACCGCGTCCACCGCCTTGTGCGCGCTGCGCGCCACGGAGCTCCCCTCCCTCGGCGCGGCGGCCGCGATCTGCCCCAGCACGTCGATCACCTGCTTGCACCACCGCACGAAGTCCCCCGCGGGCATGTCCGCCTCGCCCAGCACTTCGTCCAGCGTCCGGCCCGACGCCCACATGTAGACCGCCCAGGCGAACCCCAGGTCGGGCTCGCGCTGCCCGACCCCCTCCGCCTGGTTGATCTTGAATTCCTCCTCCAGGGCGTCCAGTCGCCCCCAGATCCGGACCATCTCGCCCAGCGCGGTCTTCGCCGGGCCCGAGGGCAGCTTGGGCGCCACCGCGTCGTCGACCTGCCGCGCCTCGAACACCAACGCCGAGACGCACGCCGCGAGTTCGGCGGGGTTCAGGCCCTCCCACACCCCGGCCCGCAGACATTCGCTCGCCAGCAGGTCCAGTTCGCCGTAGAGCCGCGCGAGGCGGCGCCCGTGCTCGGTGACCTCGTTGCCCCGCAGGTAGTCGAGCTCGGTGAGCAGCGCGACGATCCGGTCGAAGGTGCGGGCGATGGTGTTCGTCCGTCCCTCGATCCGCCGCTCCAGCTGCCTCGTGTCGCGCTGCAGCCGGTGGTAGCGCTCGGCCCACCGCGCATGGTCCTCGCGCTCGTCGCACCCGTGGCAGGGGTGCGCCCGCAACTCCGCCCGGTAGCGGGCGATCTCCCGGTCGTCGGCCGCGACGGAGCGCCCCTTGCGGTGCCGATCCGGCACGATGTGCCCGGCCTTGGTCCGCAGCGTGGAGGCCAGGTCGCGGCGCGACTGCGGCGAGCGCGGGTTGAACGACTTCGGCACCCGCATCCGCTCCAGCGCCTCCACCGGCACCGGGAAGTCGATCGAGGCGAGTCGCTTGACCTGCCGCTCGGCCGTCAGCACCAACGGCCTGGGCCCGTCGTGGTATTCGAGCCCGCGGTGGCCGTGCCCGTTGGTGCGCCCGGCGGGCAGCCCCGGGTCGAGGACCAGCGCCAGCCCGGCGAACTTGCCGGTGGGCACATGGATGATGTCGCCGGGCTTGAGCTTCTCCAGCGACGCCGCAGCGGCGGCCCGCCGCTGCACCGCGCCCTGCTTGGCCAGTTCCGTCTCCCGGTCCTTGAGGTCGCGGCGCAGCCGCGCGTACTCCTCGAAGTCGCCGAGGTGACAGGTCATGCCCTCCCGGTAGCCCGCCAGCCCCTCCTCGTTCTTCTGGACCTGGCGGGAGATGCCGACCACCGACCGGTCCGCCTGGAACTGCGCGAAGGAGGTCTCCAGCAGTTCGCGCGAGCGGTGCCGCCCGAACTGCTGCACCAGGTTGACGGCCATGTTGTACGAGGGCCGGAAGCTGGAGCGCAGCGGGTACGTGCGGGTGCCCGCCAGTCCGGCCAGCGCCCCCGGGTCCATGCCGCGCTGCCACAGCACCACGGCGTGGCCCTCGACGTCGATGCCGCGCCGCCCGGCCCGCCCGGTCAGCTGGGTGTACTCGCCGGGGGTGATGTCGGCGTGCTGCTCGCCGTTCCACTTGACGAGCTTCTCCAGCACCACCGAGCGCGCGGGCATGTTGATGCCGAGGGCGAGGGTCTCCGTGGCGAAGACGGCCTTGACGAGGCCGCGCACGAAGAGTTCCTCCACGACTTCCTTGAACGTCGGCAGCATGCCCGCGTGGTGGGCAGCGATGCCCCGCTCCAGCCCTTCGAGCCACTCGTAGTAGCCCAGGACGTGGAGGTCCTCGCCGGGAATGGAGGCCGTCCGCTCCTCGACGATCTCGCGGACCAGGCGCCGCTTCTCCTCGTCGTTGAGCCGCAGTCCGGCGTGCAGGCACTGCTGCACGGCGGCCTCGCAGCCGGCCCGGCTGAAGATGAACGTGATGGCGGGGAGCAGCCCTTCGGCGTCCAGCCGGTCGATGACCTCGGGCCTGGCCGGGGTCCAGATCCGGCTGCGCTGGCGCCGCTCGCGCTCCCGGTCCGCCTCGCGCACCATCTTGCCGCGACGGCGCTCGCGCGGGTTGTACCCCCGCTGGTTCTCCATCCGGGCCAGCCGGACGAGATCGGGGTTGACCTCGCGGCGTCCGGTGCCCCGGCCGCCGTGGTCGGTCTCCTCCTCGAAGAGGTCGTACATCCGGCGGCCCGCCAGCACGTGCTGCCAGAGCGGCACGGGCCGGTGCTCGGAGACGATCACCTGGGTGTCACCACGGACGGTGTCCAGCCAGTCACCGAACTCCTCGGCGTTGGACACCGTCGCCGACAGCGACACCAGGGTCACGGAGTCCGGGAGATGGATGATCACTTCCTCCCAGACGGCGCCCCGGAAACGGTCGGAGAGGTAGTGCACCTCGTCCATCACCACGTGGCCGAGACCGCGCAGCGCCTGCGAGCCCGCGTACAGCATGTTCCGCAGCACCTCGGTGGTCATGACGACCACGGGGGCATCGGCGTTGACGCTGTTGTCGCCCGTCAGCAGGCCGACCTTCTCCGGTCCGTACCGCTTGACCAGATCGGTGAACTTCTGGTTGGACAGGGCCTTGATGGGCGTGGTGTAGAAGCACTTGCGGCCCTGCGCGAGGGCGAGGTGCACGGCGAATTCACCGACGATCGTCTTGCCCGACCCCGTCGGGGCGGCGACGAGTACGCCCTTGCCTGCCTCCAGGGCCTCACAGGCCTCGATCTGGTAGGGATCCAGATCGAATTCGTACAGCTCGCGGAAGGGCGCGAGTGCGGTGGCCTGCTCGGCGGCACGGATCCGAGAAGCCTGGTATCGCTCAGCTGGTGAGAGGTCCTCTGTCATCGTGCTTTCGAGCCTACCCGCCACCTCCGACAGCAGGCGCGATCTTTAAATCCCGCCGGAGGAACCCGGTGCGAGCACCAGCGCCGCGCCCGGCACGCAGTGTGCGGTGAGCGGCAGCGCCCCGAGCTGTTCCCCGTCCGCGTAGGCGGTGACACCGGCCGCGGCCAGCTCGATGGAGGAGACCCGGTGCACGGTGACCTTGGGGTGGTCGAGGTGCGTCCCCCGGTAGACACGGGGAAAGACCTTGAGCAGGGTGGTGCGGCTGCAGTCCCCGACGACGGTCACGTCGAACAGCCCGTCGTCCATGACGGCGTCCGCACAGATCCGCATCCCCCCGCCGTACGTCGAGCCGTTGCCCACCGCGACGAGGGTGGCCTCGATCTCCCGCACGGGGCCGCCGTCCAGCCTGATCCGGTACGGGATGGGCTTGAACGCGGCGAGTTCGGCGAGGATCGCGAGGTCGTACTTGAACCGTCCGCCGACCCAGCGCATCCGGTTGCCGCGGTCGTTGACCCGGGAGTCGAAACCGGAGGCGAGCACGGAGCCGAACCACCGCTCGCCGACCCGGCCGAGGTCGATCTCCCGGAAGGCGCCGCCCTTGAGCAGTTCGGCGGCCAGCCGTCCGGCGGCGGCCGGGTCCCGTATCGGCATCCCGAGCGCACGGGCGAAGTCGTTCCCGGTGCCGACGGCGACGATCCCGAGCGGGGTCCGGGTCCCGGCGACGGCCTGCAGGGCGAGGGACATCATGCCGTCCCCGCCCACCGCGACCAGTGCGCCGGTCCCGTCCTCGACGGCCCGGCGGGCCCGTCGCAGGGCGTCGTCGGCGTCCTCGCCGAGAACGGTGCGGACGGAGAATCCGGCGTCCCGCAACGCGGAAGCGGCCGGCTGCGCGGCACGCGCGCCCCGGCCGCTTCCCGCGGTGGGATTGACGAAAAGGGTGATCTCGCTGGTCACCCGGGGACCCTACAAGGTCAGGTGATGTCGTCGTAACCGTTCAGCCGGTCACGGTCCGAGTTCGCCTGCGAGGGCAACGACCGGGGGGAGGAGACCGGTTCGATCTCACCGATGTCCTCGGGCGTGAGGTCCAGGTCCGACGCCTCGTCGTCGGCCGGTCCCGCCGCCTCGATCCGCGCCTTGCGGCGGTCGTTGAGGAGCGCGATCGCCGTGGCCACGAAGTAGAGCACCCAGATCGGTACGGCGAGCCCCAGCATGCTCACCGGGTCCGTGCTGGGGGTGGCCACCGCGGCGAAGACCGTGATGCCCATGATCATGCCCCGCCACCAACCCAGCATCCGCTTGCCGGTGATGACCCCGCCGAAGTTCAGCATGACGAGCAGCAGGGGCAGTTCGAAGGAGAGACCGAAGACCACGACCATGCGCGTGATCAGGTCCAGCAGTTCGTCCAGCGGGAGCTGGTTGTCGAGGTCGTCCGGCGAGAACTCCAGCAGCACCCGGGACATCGTGGGCAGGGTCTTGTACGCGAAGAAACCGCCCGCGAGGAAGAGCGGGAAGCCCGCGCCGACGAAGGCGAGGGAGTACTTCTTCTCGTGCTTGTGCAGCCCCGGGGCGACGAACGCCCACAGCTGGTAGAGCCAGAGCGGTGAGGACAGGGTGATGCCCGCCATCAAGGAGACCTTGAGGGCGAGGGTGAAGGGGGTGAGCAGACCGTTCAGGACGATACGCGCACAGGTGCCGTCTTCCTTCTTCGCGAGTTCGGCGAAGCTGGATTCACAACCGACCGACTTCAGTACGGGGTTGGTGAAGACTTCGATGATCTCCTTGTAGAAGAACGCGGCCACGATCGTGACGACGACGATCCCGAGCAACCCCTTGGCCAGCCGGTTACGCAGCTCACGCAGGTGCTCCACCAGGGGCATGCGGCCCTCTGGGTCCGTCTCCTGCTTGCGGGCAGACTTGAGCAACCCACGTCCTCATCTCGTGCAGCAGGCCCTCACCCATCAGGGCGCCTGCGTCGGCCCGTTTCTTGTCAGCGCTTGGTCGAGTCGGTCGGCTCCGCGACCGGACGCGAGCTGGTCACGTCGCCGGGGGCGGCCTTGATCGTGCGCTGGGCGGTCTGGTCCTGGGACGCGTCGTTGGCGGCCGGCTCGGCCGGGGTCGCCGACGGTCCGCTCTCGGACTTCATCGCCTTGGCCTCGCTCTTGAGGATGCGGGCCGACTTGCCGAGCGAGCGAGCCATGTCAGGAAGCTTCTTCGCGCCGAACAGCAGAATAACGACGACGAGAATCAGGATGATCTCGGGAGCGCCGAGCTTTCCGAACATACGCGTGTACCTTCTCACCGAGGCAGCAGGGGTGGGGCGGATCGAACCTCGGACGGACGTCCGACCTTCGTACTGTCAGCGATCGTATCCCGCAGGAGTAAACGCAGGGCAATACCCACGCATCCTCGCGATTACGGCCCATGCCTCGCTCTCGGGGCCGCTTCAGCAGCGTACCCCTCCGGCCCGAGAAACTGGAGGCCACGCCCGCTCCGATCGATCCGCCCTGCTCACCGGGCGAATGGCCCCAAAGGAGGGGCATCCGCTAACGCAGTGCCTCACCGGTGGCCGCGAGGTTCGTCGCCGCCCTTTCGAGGTCCTCCGCGGCGCGGTTGATGCGCTGGGTGGTCAGCGTCACCTGGCGCCCGAGGCGCTGGGCCTCGACGAAGACCTTGACGGCCAGCACGCCGAGGACGGCGAGGCCGAGAAATCCCAGGGCGATGGCGAGCATGGGCCAGAACATGCGCAGAGCCTCGTTGTGTCTAGGTGTCCGACGGCGTGGAAGGGGTCGGGGCGCCGGCGTGGAGGCGCAGCGTCCGCACTCCGCCCCGGCTGAGGAGCTCGACTATCCGCTCCCCCGCGGGCTTGCGCACGGCCGTGCCGCACCGGGGGCAGGTGAAGGAGTAGAACGTCGTGCGGCGGCTGGCGCCGACGGCGAGGCGCAGGGCGCCCGCCGCCAGCTCGAACCGTTCGCGGCAGTCCGGGCAGGCGGCCTTGAACCGTACGGATTCGGGCACCACCACGGTCGACACATCCGACATCACAGACATACGACTCATATCTCCCTCGGTATCCGCTCAGGCCGGACCGTCGTACGCGGCGAGCGCAGCACGGGCCGCCTCCCGCGCGCTCTGCGCCAGTTCCGGCGGGGAGACGATGCGGCCCTCCCCGCCCAGCCGCAGTGCGAGCCTGCGCAGCGAGGCCGGATCGGGGGTGCGCAGGGTGATGCGCAGCCCGCCGTCGGGGAGTTCCTGTGCGCTGTCGTGCGGGTAGTACTCGGCGACCCACCGTCCGCCGGGGCCCACCTCGACCACGACCTCGGGGTCCTCGGCCGCCGGGTGGACGAGCCCTTCGGACAGGTCCCGCAGTTCGAGCTCGGGCGGGGCGGCCGGTTCGTCGAGGAGCCGGATCTCGGCCACCCGGTCGAGCCGGAAGGTGCGCCGGTCCTCGGAGGACCGGCACCAGGCCTCCATGTACGTGTGCCCCACGGCGAACAGCCGGATCGGGTCCACCTCGCGCTCGGTGAGCTCGTCGCGGGCGGGCGAGTAGTACCGCAGCCAGAGCCGGCGCCGCTCGGAGATCGCCCGGTCGACGTCGGCGAAGACGCCGCCCTCCGACTCGAAGGTGACCGAGAGCCGGGAGCTCGCCGCGCCCGTCTCGCCGGCCGCGGTCTCCAGCTTCGCGGTGGCCCGCAGCAGCGCCTGCCGGTCGCTCTCGCGCAGCCCCGGCAGCGTGGCCACGGCGCGGGCGGCCACCAGGAGCGCCGTCGCCTCGTCGGCGGCGAGCCGCAGCGGTGCGGCGACGTCGTCCGGGTTGTGCCACCAGATGCGTTCGCCGTCGGTGTCGATGTCCAGCAGGTCCCCGCCGCGGAAGCTCGTCCCGCACATGGGCAGTACGTCGAGGTCCGAGATCAGCTCGTCCTCGGTGATCCCGAAGGCGCGGGCCACGTCCTGGACGTGGGCGCCGGGACGCTCGCGCAGGTACGTCACCAGGGAGAGCATCCGGCGGGTCTGGTCGATCGCGTTCGTCGCCATGAATACGGTCCTCCCTCAGTCCTCGGCCACGGCGCGCAGCCGCTCCATCACGTCGGCCCGCAGATCGGCGGGCTCCTCCACGACGACGTCCGGGCCGAACTCGACGAGCCAGGCGTCCAGGCCGTGTCCGTACGGAATCTCCAACTCGTCCCACCCGTTCCCGAGTTCCCGGACCGACACGGCGCGGGAGCGCAGCGGGTAGCCGGCGCCGGTGCGCAGCCTGATCAGTGCGGTCCTGGTCGCCGTCTCCCCCGCCCAGCTCTCGACGGTCTCGCGGACGGTGACCACGTCGGGCACCTCCCGGGTGAACGTCCCGGCCCGGGAGCGGACCCGGCCGGTGATCCGGGAGAGCCGGAACACCCGCTCGGCCCCGCGGTCGCGGTCCCAGCCGGCCAGGTACCAGTGGCCGCGCCAGCACTCCAGCGTCCACGGTTCGACATGGCGCTGTTCGGACCTGGCCGCGTTGCCCTTGCGGTAGTCGAAGATCACCGGGCGACGGTCCCGGCAGGCCAGCATCAGCGGTTCGAACGCCGCCTCGTGAACGGGGATGCGCGGTTCGAGGGCGCTGTGCACCTCGTACGTGTCCTCGGTCTCCGGCATGCCGGCGGCCCGCAGCTTCTGCAGCGCGCCGCTGGCGGCACCGGCCAGCCGGGCCTGCTGCCAGACCTTGGCGGCCAGTCCGAGCGCGGCGGCCTCCTCGGCGTCCAGCGTGATCGGGGGCAGCCGGTTGCTGTCGCGGCGGGCGAGGTAACCGGTGTCGCCGTCCAGGTTCTCCACGGTCTCGATGACCAGACCGAGCTCGCGCAGATCGTCCTTGTCGCGTTCGAACATCCGGTTGAAGGCGTCGTCGGAGGCCGCTTCCAGGTAGGCCTCGATGGACCCGCGCAGCTCGCGCTTGCTGAGCGGGCGGCGGGTCCCCAGCAGGCACAGCGCCAGGTTCATCAGCCGCTCGGCCTTGGCAATCGCCATCGGCGCCCTTTCTGTTTCGCTCTACGACGGTCGACCGTACCGCTCCGCGGTGTCCGGACAAAAGCGAGGGCCCGTGCCTCGCGGCACGGGCCCTCGCAACGCACGGATGCGGATCAGACGGCGACCAGGTCGCAGACGAAGATCAGCGTCTCGCCGGGCGCGATGCGGCCGCCACCGGCGCCGCGGTCGCCGTACGCGAGGTGCGCGGGGATGGTCAGCTGACGACGGCCGCCGACCTTCATGCCCTGCACGCCCTGGTCCCAGCCGGCGATGACCTGACCGGCACCGAGCTGGAACTGCAGCGGAGTGCCGCGGTTCCAGGAGGCGTCGAACTCCTCGCCGGTGGAGAAGGCCACGCCCACGTAGTGGACGGAGACGGTGGCGCCCGCCTTGGCAACCGCGCCGTCGCCCTCCCAGATGTCCTTGATCTCCAGCTCGGCCGGCGGCTCGCCACCCGGGAAGTCGATCTCGGGCTTCTCGATGCTCACTGACTTGCTCCTCTTGATGATGAACTGGGCAACCGGGACAGTCTTACATCTTCGCCAGCAGGTCCACCGCGAAGACCAGGGTGGACTTGGCGGGGATGGTCTGCTGCGCCTTGTCGCCGAAGCCCTGGTCCGGCGGGATGACGAGGAGCACCCGGCTGCCGATCTTCTTGCCGACCAGGCCGTTCTTCAGGCCCTTCAGGGTGACCTGGGCCAGCGGGAAGGTCTGCGTCTTGCCCGCCTCGTAGGTGCTGTCGAAGGTCTTGCCGTCCTTCCACAGCAGGCCCACGTAGTTCACGACGACACTGTCGGTGTCCTTCACCACATCGCCCTTGGACTCCAGGATGTAGTTGGAGACCAGCTTCGTCGGCGGTTCGCTCTTGGTCGGGATGGTGACCTTGGGGGCCTTGCCGTCCGTGTTGGTGCCGACCTTCGGGAGGTCGATGTTCTCCTGGGCGACCTCGGTGCCCTTGGCGGAGGCCGGGATCTGCGTCGCCTTCAGCACGTCGACGACGAAGACGAGGGTGGCGTTGGGCTTGATGTCGCCCTGGCCCTGGGCGCCGTAACCGAGGTCCGGCGGGATGACCAGCTGGACCCGGCTGCCGACCTTCTGGCCGACGAGGCCCTTGTCCCAGCCCTGGATGACCATGCCGGCGCCGAGGGTCAGGTCGAACGGCTGCTTGCGGTCGAAGCTGTTGTCGAACGGCTTGTCCGAGTCCCAGGACTGGCCGAGGTAATTGACCTGGATCGCGTCGCCGTTCTTGAGGGTGGCGCCGTCGCCCTTGCTGACGACTCTGGTCTTCAGCTCCTTGGGCGGGTTGCCCGTGCCCTTGGCCAGGGTGGGCTTCTCCCCGAACTTCGCGCCCGCGGTGATCGCGGGGAACCCGTCCTTCGAGGGGGCGGAAGCGGAAACTGAATCGGAAGCGGGGCCCTTCTCGCCACCGCAGGCCGCTGTCAGCAGCAACAGGGGGACGACGAGAAGGCCGGCAAGTCGGCGCACTGGTTCCTCAGATCTCAGACGGCACGTTTGATTGGGTCCCCGACACTCTAGGGCGTACGCAGGGCCCCGTACGAGGAACGTACGGGGCCCTGCGCCGCGTCGTCGGCCGGGATCGTCCTGCGCCGGGTCACATACCCGCGATCAGCTTCTCGACACGGTCGTCCACCGAGCGGAACGGGTCCTTGCACAACACCGTGCGCTGCGCCTGGTCGTTGAGCTTGAGGTGCACCCAGTCGACGGTGAAGTCCCGCCGCTGTTCCTGCGCCCTGCGGATGAAGTCGCCGCGCAGCCGCGCCCTGGTCGTCTGCGGGGGCACGGACTTGCCCTCGAAGATCTTCAGGTCGTTGCAGACGCGGGCGGCCTGCCCCTTGCGCTCCAGCAGGTAGTACAGACCGCGACGACGGTGGATGTCGTGGTACGCGAGGTCTATCTGGGCGACCCGCGGATGCGACATGGTCATGTTGTGCTTGGCCCGGTACCGCTCGATGAGCTTGTACTTCATCACCCAGTCGATCTCGGTCTCGATCCGGTCGAGCTCCTCGGTCTCGATGGCGTCGAGCGTACGGCCCCAGAGCTCCAGGACCTGGGCGACCGTCCCGGTGCGGATGCCACGGCGGTCGACGAAGTCGACGGCCTTCTCGTAGTACTCGCGCTGCACCTCGATGGCGGACGCCTCCCGGCCGCTGGCAAGGCGCACCTTGCGCTGTCCGGTGGTGTCGTGGCTGACCTCGCGGATCGCCCGGATGGGGTTCTCCAGCGTCAGGTCCCGCATCACCGTGCCCGCTTCGATCATGCGGAGCACCAGGTCGGTCGCGCCGACCTTGAGCAGCATGGTCGTCTCGGACATGTTGGAGTCACCGACGATGACGTGGAGGCGGCGGTACCGCTCCGCGTCCGCGTGCGGTTCGTCCCGCGTGTTGATGATCGGACGGGAACGCGTGGTCGCGGAACTGACGCCCTCCCAGATGTGCTCGGCACGCTGGCTGACGCAGTAGACGGCGCCCCGGGGGGTCTGCAGCACCTTGCCCGCGCCGCAGATCAGCTGCCTGGTGACGAGGAAGGGAATGAGGATGTCCGCGAGCCGGGAGAATTCGCCGTGTCGCGCCACCAGATAGTTCTCGTGGCAGCCGTAGGAATTCCCCGCAGAGTCGGTGTTGTTCTTGAAGAGATAGACGTCGCCCGCGATTCCCTCCTCGTGCAGGCGGCGTTCGGCGTCGACGAGCAGGCCTTCGAGAATGCGCTCACCGGCCTTGTCGTGAGTGACCAGTTCGGTCAGGTTGTCGCATTCGGGGGTTGCATATTCCGGATGCGATCCCACGTCGAGGTAGAGGCGGGCGCCGTTCCGCAGAAAGACATTGCTGCTGCGGCCCCATGACACAACACGGCGGAAGAGGTAGCGCGCCACTTCATCAGGGGACAGTCGGCGCTGTCCCCTGAACGTGCACGTGACGCCGTACTCGTTCTCCAGCCCGAAAATGCGGCGGTCCATGACTGAACATTACGCCTGATGGCCTGAGCTGAAACCGGGTTCGACAGCACCGTTTCGATCATTTTCCGATCCCCGTACTGCAACGGCGGTGCGGCCGGGAACTGCCAGTACCCGTCCGGTGGTCAGCAGAACGAGGAGTGCCGCCACTCCACCGGCCGCAGCGACGGCGAAACTCCACGCCGTGCCGCCCAGCTCGACGGCCGGACCCGCCAGGGCCGTTCCCGCCGCGGCACCGACCCCGAAGGTCGTCACCAGCCAGGAGAACGCCTCGGTCACGGTGCCCTGCGGGGCGTGCCGGTCGACCACGATGAACGAGCAGGCGATCGCGGGGGCCAGGAAGACCCCGGCCAGTGCCGCCAGTGCGGTCATGGCGACCACGCCCGGTGTCAGCACCAGCGGCAGATAGCCCAGCGCCAGCAGGGCCACGATGACCCGCAGCCGGCGCTCCGGGGCCCCGGCCCACTGCCGCGCCCCGTACACCGCGCCGCCGATCAGGGCGCCCAGCCCGAGCGCGGCCATCAGCCAGCCGTACACCGAATCGCTCCCGTGGTCGTCGGCGTAGGCCACCCCGGCCACCGTGATCGAGCCCAGCGCGAGTCCGACGAAGAAGAACGAGCCGAGCAGCACCAGCAGCCCCGGCGAGCGCAGCGCGCCCAGCCAGTGCGCCTCGCGGGGCGCGGAGCGCCAGGTCCGGGACGGTTCGGACAGGACGACGGAGAGCGCCCCCAGCACTCCCAGCGCATTGATGACGAGCAGGGCGACGGCGGGCGACCAGAGGGAGACGAGCAATGTCACCAGGAGCGGGCCCACGGTGAACATGACCTCCTGGGCGGCGGCGTCCATCGCGTACGCCCGGTGCACCCGGTCCTCGCCGCCCAGAACGCTCGGCCACAGGGCCCGCAGGCCGCCCTCCAGCGGCGGGGTGAAGACCCCGGCCACCGCCACCGCCGCGTAGGCCAGGGGCAGCGGTTCCAGGCCCGCCAGGGCCAGCAGGGCCATGCCGAGCGCCGACACCGCGGCGGCCGGGAGCTGGACGCGCGGCTGGCCGTACAGATCCACGGCGCGGCCCAGCAGCGGCTGGCCGACGGCGGTGGCCAGCCCGTACACGGCCGCGAGCGCTCCGGCGAGGGCGTAGCTGCCGCCCTCGGCGCGGGTGAAGAGCACGATCGCGACGGGGGCGGTGGCGTTCGGCAGTCGTCCCACCAGGGTCCCCGCCAGCAGCCGCGCGGCATGTCTCGCCCGGAGGAGGTCCAGATATCCCGCGGCCATGTTCCGTCGCCCCTCTCCCTCGGGTGCACTTCGGCCACCCAGAGGTTTTACGTATAACGTCGAGGTTCATACGTACCATGTGCCCAGTCCGCAGGTCCACCGCACAGCACCTGCCCCGAGCGGCCCGGAGGCCCGAGTGACCAGCGCACCACAGCCCGCACCGGCCCGGCCCACCAGCCGTGACGTCGCTCGGGCCGCAGGCGTCTCGCAGGCCACCGTCTCCCTCGTGCTCGGCGGCAAGTGGCGGGGCCGGGTCTCCGCGACCACCGCGGAGCGCGTGCGGCACACCGCCCACGGGCTCGGCTACCGCCCCAATCTCGCCGCCCGCAATCTCCGCCTCGGCCGCACCAGGACCGCGCTGCTGGTCGTCCCCGCGCTCACCAACGAATTCTTCGCGCGCGTCTACACGGGGGCCGCCGCGGTAGCCGCCGAACACGATTTCGGGGTCGTTCTCTACCCGTCCCCCGAGGGCACCGGCCCGGCCCGGGATCCCTTCGCCTCGGCGAGCGCCTCCCTGGACGGCGTGATCGCGTCCTCCATGGCCGCCGGCACCCTCGACGCGCTGCGCGGAGCGGCCCTGCCGCTGGTGATGCTCGACAGCGACCCGGCGGACGGCGGGGCCGCGGCCCATGTCAATCCCGACGTCGCCGACGGCATGCGGCAGGTGGCGGAGCACCTGCTCGCCCTCGGCCACCGCCGCTTCGTCCACCTCGCCTCGGCGGTCGACTCCTGGACCTTCGTGGTGCGCGGCCGGGCGCTGCACGAGACCTTGCGGACGGCTCCCGGCACCTCCGTGCGGACGGTCACCGCGGCGCTCGACGTGCACGCGGGCCGCACGGCGGCCGAGCAGGCCCTCGCCGCCCCGGGCCCCCGGCCCACCGCCGTCGTCTGCGACGACGACATCCTCGCCGCGGGTGCCTGCAAGGCCGCGCGCAGGCTCGGCCTGCGGGTGCCCGGCGACCTCTCGGTCACCGGTTTCGACGATCTGGCCCTGGCCACGGCCGTCGAGCCGGAACTCACCACCGTGCGGCTGCCCGCCGAGCAGGTCGGCGAACGCGGCATGGCCGCCCTGCTGGCGGTCCTGGACGACCGGCCGGTCGAGCCCGGCAGTCTGCCGGTGCGTCTGGTCGCCCGCGGTTCCTCGGCGCCCGTCCGTCCATGACGGCGCCCCGGCCCGCCGGGAGGCGGACCGGGGCGGACGTCACCGCGACGGGTTACTTCTCGGAGGACTCCACGTCCCCGCCGGAGTCGGCGGATCCGGTGGTGTCCGTCGGGGCGGCGGCGGCCCCGTCCTCGGCGTCGGAGGGGGCGTCCGTCGGCGCGGAGCCGCCGTCCGCCTCCAGCAGCCGCGCCAGCTGCCGCCCGACGATCCGCTTGAACTTCCGCTGCTGCGGCCTCGTACGGTCCAGGACCGCGACCTCCAGCCGCTCGGCGGGGATCTCCCGCTCGCTGCCGTTGGGATCGCGCGACAGCGCCTGCACCGCCAGCTTGAGCGCCTCGGCGAGCGTCATCCCGTCCCGGTGCCGCTGGTCCAGGAAGGTGCTGATCTGCTCGGCGTTGCCACCGACCGCGACCGAGCCGTGCTCGTCGACGATCGAGCCGTCGTGCGGCAGCCGGTAGATCTGGTCGCCCTCGGGCTCGGTGCCCACCTCGGCGACCACCAGCTCCACCTCGTACGGCTTCTCGGCCGCGCTGGAGAAGATGGTGCCCAGCGTCTGCGCGTAGACGTTGGCCAGCCCACGGGCCGTCACGTCGTCGCGGTCGTAGGTGTATCCGCGCAGATCGGCGTAGCGCACACCGCCGATGCGGAGGTTCTCGTACTCGTTGTACTTGCCGGCGGCGGCGAAGCCGATCCGGTCGTAGATCTCGCTGAACTTGTGCAGCGCGCGGGACGGGTTCTCGCCGACGAACACAATGCCGTCGGCATACTGCAGCACAACCAGGCTGCGACCACGGGCGATGCCCTTCCGGGCGTATTCCGCCCGGTCGGCCATGGCCTGCTGGGGTGAGACATAGAACGGCGTCGACACCGGTTATCCGTCCCTTTCTGTCAGTGACGAGAGCATCGAAGAGGCAGCGGAACGACGATCAGAGCAGCGCGGCGCGCGGGCCGTCCGGCTGCTCCATCCGGCGTTCGAGGACCGAGCGGGCGATCTCGGAGGATTCCGCGTCGTCCAGCCTCCGGAAGCCCTCGTCGGTGATGACGGTGACGATCGGGTAGATCCGCCGCCCCACGTCCGGACCGCCGGTCGCCGAGTCGTCGTCGGCCGCGTCGTACAGCGCCTGCACGACCAGGGTGAGCGCTTCCTGCTCCGTCAGGTCATCGCGGTAGAGCTTCTTCATCGAGCTGCGGGCGAAGACCGATCCGGAGCCGGTGGCCGCGTACCCGTGCTCCTCCGAACGGCCGCCGGTCACGTCGTACGAGAAGATCCGGCCCTTCTCCCGGTCGATGTCGAAGCCGGCGAAGAGCGGGACGACGGCGAGGCCCTGCATGGCCATCGCCAGATTGCTGCGGATCATCGTGGAGAGCCGGTTCGCCTTGCCCTCCAGCGAGAGCTGGGCACCCTCGACCTTCTCGAAGTGCTCCAGCTCCAGCTGGAACAGCTTGACCATCTCCACGGCCAGTCCGGCCGTGCCGGCGATGCCCACCGACGAGTACTCGTCGGCCGGGAAGACCTTCTCGATGTCGCGCTGTGCGATCACGTTGCCCATGGTCGCCCGCCGGTCACCGGCCAGGACCACGCCGCCGGGGAACGTCACCGCGACGATGGTCGTCCCGTGCGGCGCCTCGACGGCCCCCTGGAGGGGCGGCAGGCTCCGGTTGCCCGGGAGCATCTCCGGCGAGTGCTCGGACAGGAAGTCCATGAACGAAGAGGATCCCGGCGTCAGGAAGGCAGCTGGTAGACGCCCGGTGCTACGAGTGTTGGCTTCCACGCGTTTCCCTCCAGGTAAGCGACGGCCCCGAACCGGATGTCGGGATCGTCTCCCAACTTGCCGACGGCCGAATTGCAGTTGATGCGGTTACGCCACGGACCCTACCCGTCCCGTGGCGGTGATCCACATGAACCGCGGGGGCAGCTGTGCGGCTCGCGGTGCCGCTTGTGGCCGCGCGGTACGGGCCGACCCGGCCCGTACCGCGCGTACCGCCCTCCACTCCCCCGCGTTCACATCCGTGAACTACTGTCCGCCCTTTTGAACGAACGAACGCACGAAGTCCTCGGCGTTCTCCTCGAGCACGTCATCGATCTCGTCCAGGACCGAGTCGACGTCGTCGCTCAGCTTCTCCTGGCGCTCCTTGAGGTCCTCGGACGCCTGCGCGTCCTGCGCCTGCTCCTCGACCTCCTCGGTGGAACGCGTCGCCTTCTGCTGTCCGCCGCCGGTGTCCTTGGTCGCCATATAGCTCACCCCGCTCGGTTCGAAGCACTTGATCAGACCCTACCCACGGGCTCCGACATCGGCCCGGTACTTTCTCTCAACGTCCGGGGGTCATCCCGATGATTCCCCGATCCCGGCCCTTTCAGCCGCCGGACAGCACCTGGACGAGCTCCTCCGCCGTGCGGCAGCGGTCCAGGAGCTCCTTGACGTGCTCACGGGTCCCCCGGAGCGGCTCCAGGGTGGGCACCCGCTGCAACGAGTCGTGCCCCTGCAGGTCGAAGATGACCGAGTCCCAGGAGGCCGCGGCCACGTCGTCGGCGTACTGCTCCAGGCAGCGGCCGCGGAAATAGGCCCTGGTGTCCTCCGGAGGCCTCGTACGGGCCTTCTCCACCTCGCCCTCGTCCAGCAGGCGCTTCATCTTCCCGCGGGCCGCCAGACGGTTGTAGAGCCCCTTCTCGGCCCTCACGTCGGCGTACTGGAGGTCCACCAGGTGCAGGCGCGCCGCGTCCCAGTCCAGGCCGTCGCGGCGCCGGTAGCCCTCCATGAGCTCCCGCTTGGCGACCCAGTCGAGCTCGCCGGACAGGCTCATCGGGTCGTTCTCCAGCCGGTTGAGGGTGTCCTCCCAGCGGGTGAGGACGTCCTTGGTCTGCTCGTCGGCGTCCGCCCCGTACCGCTCCTCGACGTACTTGCGGCCCAGCTCGAAGTACTCCATCTGCAACTGGACCGCCGTGAGGGTGCGCCCACTGCGCAGCGTGACGAGGTACTGCAGTTCCGGGTCGTGGGAGACGTGGTGCAGGGTGCGCACCGGCTGGTCGACCGCGAGGTCCACGTTGATGAAGCCGTCCTCGATCATGGACAGGACCAGGGCGGTGGTGCCGAGCTTGAGGTAGGTGGAGATCTCCGAGAGGTTCGCGTCGCCGATGATCACATGGAGCCGGCGGTACTTCTCCGCGTCGGCGTGGGGCTCGTCCCGGGTGTTGATGATGGGGCGCTTGAGGGTGGTCTCCAGGCCGACCTCGACCTCGAAGTAGTCGGCGCGCTGACTGATCTGGAAGCCGTGCTCGTGGCCGTCCTGGCTGATTCCCACGCGGCCCGCCCCGGTGACCACCTGGCGGGAGACGAAGAACGGGGTCAGGTGGCGCACGATGTCGGAGAACGGCGTCTCCCGCTTCATCAGGTAGTTCTCGTGCGTGCCGTACGAGGCGCCCTTGTTGTCGGTGTTGTTCTTGTAGAGGTGGATGGGCTGGGCCCCGGGCAGCTGGGCCGCCCGTTCGGCCGCCTCGGCCATGATCCGTTCGCCGGCCTTGTCCCAGAGGACGGCGTCCCGCGGATTGGTGACTTCCGGGGAGCTGTACTCCGGGTGCGCGTGGTCGACGTAGAGGCGGGCACCGTTGGTGAGGATGACATTGGCCAGGCCGATGTCCTCGTCGGTGAGCTGGCTGGAGTCCGCGGACTCGCGTGCAAGGTCGAAACCTCGCGCGTCCCGCAGCGGGTTCTCCTCCTCGAAGTCCCAGCGGGCGCGGCGCGCCCGGTGCATCGCCGCCGCGTAGGCGTTGACGATCTGGGACGAGGTGAGCATGGCATTGGCGTTGGGGTGGCCGGGGACGGAGATCCCGTACTCCGTCTCGATGCCCATTACTCGCCGTACGGTCATGCGGCCCTCCTTGCCCGGCGGCGCTCCCTTGGGGGGGCGGCGCTCAAGTACCGCTGCTTGTCGGTGCGCGTGCACGGCCCGTCCACGCACTGCGCGACCGGGCGGTACGCAAGAGCCTAGAGCGCCTCTGTGCTGGTGGGGAGATCAATTACGTCATTGCTGCGGTGTCGCGTGAGCTGTCCGGAAAGCAACCGGCTGCGGATGCCCGGCGGGCATCCGCAGCCGGACTGCGTTCTACAGGTACTGGCCGGTATTCGCCACCGTGTCGATGGAACGGCCGGTGTCCGCGCCCTGCTTTCCAGTGACGAGCGTACGGATGAAGACGATCCGCTCGCCCTTCTTGCCGGAGATGCGGGCCCAGTCGTCCGGGTTGGTGGTGTTCGGCAGGTCCTCGTTCTCCTTGAACTCGTCCACGCACGCCTGGAGGAGATGGGAGACCCGAAGGCCCTTCTGGCCCTGTTCGAGGAAGGCCTTGATGGCCATCTTCTTGGCCCGGTCGACGATGTTCTGGATCATCGCGCCGGAATTGAAGTCCTTGAAGTACAGGACTTCCTTGTCGCCGTTGGCGTACGTGACTTCGAGGAAGCGGTTCTCCTCGGACTCGGTGTACATCCGCTCGACGACGGACTGGATCATGGCCTGCGCCGCCGCCTCCTTGGAGCCGGTGTGCTCCGCGAGGTCGTCCGAGTGCAGGGGCAGCGAAGGCGTGAGGTACTTCGCGAAGATGTCCTTCGCGGCCTCCGCGTCGGGGCGCTCGATCTTGATCTTCACATCGAGACGGCCGGGGCGCAGGATCGCGGGGTCGATCATGTCCTCGCGGTTGGAGGCGCCGATGACGATGACGTTCTCCAGGCCCTCGACACCGTCGATCTCGGCGAGCAGCTGGGGAACGATGGTGTTCTCCACGTCCGAGCTGACGCCGGATCCGCGGGTGCGGAAGAGGGATTCCATCTCGTCGAAGAAGACGATGACGGGAGTGCCCTCGCTCGCCTTCTCGCGAGCACGCTGGAAGACCAGCCGGATGTGCCGCTCGGTCTCGCCGACGTACTTGTTGAGGAGTTCCGGACCCTTGATGTTGAGGAAGTAGCTCTTGCCCGCCGGCTGACCGGTGACCTCGGCGACCTTCTTGGCGAGGGAATTGGCGACGGCCTTGGCGATGAGCGTCTTGCCGCAACCGGGCGGACCGTAGAGCAGAATGCCCTTCGGCGGCCGCAGTTCGTGTTCCTTGAAGAGGTCGGGGTGGAGATAGGGGAGTTCGACCGCGTCCCGGATCAGTTCGATCTGGTCGCCCAGGCCGCCGATCTTGTCGTAGTCGATGTCCGGCACTTCTTCGAGGACGAGTTCCTCGACCTCGCTCTTGGGGACCACTTCGTAGGCGTAGCCGGACCTGGGTTCGAGCAGCAGGGCGTCACCGGGGCGGATTGTGGTGTGCAGCAGCGGCTCGGCGAGCCGCACCACCCGTTCCTCGTCGGTGTGCCCGATGACCAGGGCCCGCTCGCCGTCCTCAAGGACTTCCTTGAGGGTGACGATGTCCCCGGCCCGCTCGAATTCCATGGCGTCGACCACGTTGAGCGCTTCGTTGAGCATGACTTCCTGGCCGCGCCGGAGGTCGTCGAGCTCGACGCTGGGGCTGACGTTCACCCGGAGCTTCCGGCCTCCGGTGAAAATGTCGCAGGTGCCGTCCTCATTGCCCTGCAGAAACACACCGAATCCGGCCGGCGGCTGCGCGAGCCGGTCGACTTCTTCCTTGAGGGCCACGATCTGGTCGCGGGCCTCACGGAGTGTGTTGGCGAGCCGCTCATTCTGCGCGGACACACCCGCCAGGTTGGTCTGCAACTCGACGATCCGCTCTTCGAGAATCCTCGTATGGCGCGGAGAGTCGGCGAGCTTACGTCGCAGGACGGCGATTTCCTGCTCGAGATAGGCGACCTGGCCGGCTGGGTCTTCGGACCCCCGTCCGGGCCGGATGCCGCGGTTGATGTCGTCGTCGTGGGCTGCCACGGTCCTCACCTCCTCCAAGGGGAGCTGGACGCTTCCTGACCCTACCTGGGTGGGTGATGATTGAAACCCCTAGATCACAAAGACTGCGGGGCGTGTCCGATCTTCACCCTTGCGTTCCCCCTCGTGTCAGGGGAATACCCACCCTTCAACATCGGAAAGCGGCCAGTTGTATCGTCGGACCGTCCAACACCCGTCGGGGCTGGCTTCTTTTGGTTCGGATACGCAGGAAACGGCAGGAGAAATGACCGTGCAGCAGGACGCTCCCAACGGTGGCGACGCGCAGGACCTGGAGGTCTGGATCGACCAGGACCTCTGCACGGGAGACGGCATCTGCGTCCAGTACGCCCCCGAGGTGTTCGAGCTGGACATCGACGGCCTGGCGTACGTGAAGAGCGCCGAGGACGAACTGCTGCAGGACAGGGGCGCGACGACGCCCGTGCCGCTGCCGCTCCTCCAGGACGTCGTCGACTCGGCCAAGGAGTGTCCGGGCGACTGCATCCATGTGCGTCGCGTTTCGGACAGGGTCGAGGTGTACGGCCCCGAGGCCGCCTGAGCCGAGGGCGCGGAGGCTCGGGTCCCCGCGGCTCAGGGCCCCGGGGGCGCGTGCGGTGGCCGCTCAGACACCGGCCGGGGCCGGGTGGGTGGCGCGGACGAACGCGCCGCCCCGCCACTGCCACGTGACCTCTTCCTGCTGGTCGGGGCAGCAGCGCGGCACCGACGTCGAGGAGTAGCCGAGCAGAGTGGCGGAAATGATTCCGTCACGCACCGTGAAATCACCGATGCTCATCTTCTGGGCGGGGTCCACGAGGGTCGCCACAACCCGGGGTGCGGCCCCGTTTCCGTTGGTGAGGACGTAGACGCCGCTGGGCGGGGTGCCGGAGCCGGCCGCGCAGTGGACCACGGCGACGGTCTCGGGGCGCCCGTCGCCGTCGAGGTCGCCGGTGGCCTGCTTGGCCACCGTGTTGTCCAGCCCGGCGCAGTCCAGGGGGAAGGCCGCCCGTGCCGGGTCGGGGGCGGTGACGGCCGGTGTGCCGTGCCGGGTCGCCGTGCGGTGGGGGGTCGATGCCGATGCCGAGGCCCCGGGGTCCGGCTGGAGCACCCCGGCGGCCGCGATGACGGCGGCCATGGCCGTCGCGGTGGCGAGCCAGTGCAGCGGCTTGGTGTCGGTGTGCGCGAGGTCCGGGAGCTCGGAGGTCTGCACGCGGGATGTCTCCTGTGGTTCCTGTGGTTCGAGGATGCCTGGACGGGCGGTGCGGCGGTGGGTCTTCTGCGGTGGCGTGGGTGGGCCAGCATCGTGCCACACCTCACAGGGTGGAGGAACGGTGGGGTCGGTACGGATCCGGGCCCGCGGAGCGGTTCTCCCCGCGGGCGGTTCCCCCGCGGACAACGAAGAGGCGCCGCCGTCCGGTTCCCGGGTCGCTCCGGGAACTCGGCGGCGGCGCCGGTGCGTTGTGCGGATCAGCCGCGCGAGGAGCCGCTCTGGCTGCCGGGACCGTCGTAGTCCTCGCCGTAGGCGCCCTTGGCGGGGCGGCGGCGGCGCAGCGGGGGCTCCACACCGTCGGCCAGGCGGCGGGCGGTGACGAGGAAGCCGGTGTGGCCGATCATGCGGTGGTCCGGGCGGACGGCCAGGCCCTCGACGTGCCAGTTGCGGATCATCGATTCCCAGGGCTGCGGTTCGGCGAAGCAGCCGATCTCACGGATGGACTCGACGGTCCGCGCGAGCTGGGTGGTGGTGGCGACGTAGGCGCAGAGGATGCCACCGGGCACCAGCGCCTTGGAGACGGCCTCCAGGCACTCCCAGGGGGCGAGCATGTCGAGGACGACCCGGTCGACGTCGGTGTCCGAGAGGTTGTCCTGGAGGTCGCCGACGGTGAGCTGCCAGGCGGGGTGCGGCTCGCCGAAGTAGCGTTCCACGTTCTGCCGGGCGATCTCGGCGAAGTCCTCGCGGCGCTCGTAGGAGTGCAGCATGCCCTGGTCGCCGATGGCGCGCAGCAGGAAGGTGGAGAGCGAGCCGGAGCCGACGCCGGCCTCCACGACGCGGGCGCCGGGGAAGATGTCGGCGAAGGCCAGGATCTGCCCCGCGTCCTTGGGGTAGACCACGGCGGCGCCGCGGGGCATGGACAGGACGTAGTCGGGGAGCAGGGGGCGCAGCGCGAGGTAGGCGACGTTTCCCGTGGTTCGGACCACACTGCCCTCGGGGGCACCGATCAGCTCGTCGTGCGGGAAAGAACCCTTGTGGGTGTGGAAGTTCTTCCCTGCTTCGAGCGTGAAGGTGTAGTGGCGTCCCTTGGGATCGGTGAGCTGGACCTGGTCCCCGACCTTGAAGGGCCCGCGTCGGCGGGCGGCACCGGTCGGTTCAGACATGTGACCAGCGTACCGGTGTTTCCCCGGGCTCCGACCGCGAGGCCGGGGCGGGCGGCGGGTGTTCGTTCAGGCGGTTGGCCTGGCCAGGGCGGCGACGAAGGCCCGCTCCACATCGGCCGTGGAGAGCACCCCGTAGATCTCGCCGGTCTCCTCGACGACGAGGTACTCGGTCGCCGGGGTGGCCTTGAGTCGCTCCAGGAGTGCTTCGCCGGACAGTTCGGCGGAGACCTTCATGCCCTCCGTGAGGTCCTGGGCGAGGCCGCCGACGGCTACCCAGGGGCGGCGGTGTTCCGGTACGGAGACGATGGCGGTCTCGCGGACGAGACTCTTCGGTTCGCCGTGGCCGTCGACGACGACGAGGGCGCGGGCGCCCGCCTCGTTGGCCCTGCGCAGGGCCTCGGAGAGCGGGGTGTCGGCCTCCACCGGGACGGCGCGGCGGGTGAGGGTGCGGGCGCGCAGTTCGGGGAGGTGTTCGCGCAGCCGGGCCATGCGCAGGCTGTTGCCCGCTCCGGTCCAGATGATCGCGGCGAGGATGGCGGCGAGCAGCGCGTCGGTGACGGTGTCCATGCCGCTGAGCTCGGCGGGGTCGTTGCCGAAGGACCCGGTGCGGGTGAGCAGCGGCAGGCCGATCAGGGTGACGACGGCGAGGGCGCGGCCGACCCAGGCGGCGGCGACGGTGCCGCTCATCGGGCGTCCGGTGATCTTCCACACGACGGCCCGGAGCATGCGTCCGCCGTCGAGCGGGAGGCCGGGAAGGAGATTGAAGGCGGCCACCAGGAGGTTGGAGATCATCAGGCCGGCGAGCAGGACGCCGGGCACGGTGCCGGGCTCGACGAACCTCATCCCGACGTAGAACAGGCCGGCGAGCACCAGGGAGAGCAGCGGGCCGACGAAGGCGAGCAGGAACTCCCGGCCCGGGGTCTCGGACTCCTTCTCGATCTCGGAGACGCCGCCGAAGAACTGGAGCTGGATGCGGCGCACCGGCAGCTTGTAGCGCAACGCCACGACCGTGTGCGCGAGTTCGTGGACGAGCACGGAGGCGTAGAAGGCGATGGCGAAGAAGAGGGAGACCAGGTAGCGCGCCGCGCCGAGTTCCGGCAGCACCCGGTCGAGCTGTCCGCCGAAGACCCAGGTGATCAGCGCGGCCACGAGGAACCAGCTGGGCGCCACGTACACGGGCACGCCGAAGGGGCGGCCCATGAGGAGGCCGCCTCCTGGCTCTTCGGGGCTCTGCGGTCGGCCCCCGTCGGGGCCGGGGCCGGGGGCCGGTCCCCCGCCACCGGGCTGCGGCCGCCCGCTGTCGCCGCTCTCGTCCACGAGGTCCCTTCGGTCGGTGCCCTGCGGCACGGTCATGCAGTGTTCGAGGGTGTGTGGTCGATGGTATGCCGCCGACTGTCGGTGGCGGGCCGTAGGGTCTTCGACATGGCCTCCCTGTCGCGGTCCCCTCAGCCGCCTTCGTCCCTGTCGCCGTCGCGGGCGAGCGATTTCATGCAGTGTCCGCTGCTGTACCGCTTCCGGGTCATCGACAAGTTGCCGGAGAAGCCCAGCGAGGCGGCTACCCGGGGCACGCTGGTGCATGCCGTGCTGGAGCGGCTCTTCGACAATCCCGCGGCGGAGCGCACGGCCGGCCGGGCCACGGCGCTGGTCCCGGCCCAGTGGGACCGGCTGCTGGAGTCGAAGCCGGAGCTGGCCGAGTTGTTCGCCGGGGACACCGGGGGCGAGCGGCTCGCGCGCTGGCTCTCGGAGGCGGAGGGCCTGGTGGAGCGGTGGTTCTCGCTGGAGGACCCGACGCGGCTGGAGCCCGCCGAGCGGGAGCTGTTCGTCGAGACGGAGCTGGAGTCCGGGCTGCGGCTGCGCGGGGTGATCGACCGGATCGACGTCGCGCCGACGGGCGAGGTCCGGATCGTCGACTACAAGACGGGCAAGGCTCCGCGTCCGGAGTACGCGGAGGGCGCGCTGTTCCAGATGAAGTTCTACGCCCTGGTGATCTGGCGGCTGAAGGGCGTGGTGCCGCGCCGGCTCCAGCTCGTCTACCTCGGCAGCGGGGACATCCTGACGTACGACCCTGTGGTGGCGGACCTGGAGCGGGTGGAGCGCAAGCTGCTGGCCCTCTGGGACGCGATCCGGCTGGCCACGGAGACGGGCGAGTGGCGACCCCGGCCGACGAAGCTCTGCGGCTGGTGCGACCACCAGGCGGTCTGTCCCGAATTCGGCGGTACTCCCCCGGTGTATCCGCTCCCGGTCCGCCCGCCCGAGTCGGAGCGGGAGGAGCAGGGCAGAATGGACCCGGT
Source organism: Streptomyces sp. NPDC001732 (assembly GCF_053596315.1). Taxonomy (NCBI): domain Bacteria; kingdom Bacillati; phylum Actinomycetota; class Actinomycetes; order Kitasatosporales; family Streptomycetaceae; genus Streptomyces; species Streptomyces sp. NPDC001732. The sequence continues at coordinate 7,354 of NZ_JBSFFY010000023.1, read as the reverse complement.
CCGCACCGAGGCCGGCCGGCCCGTGGCCCCCGAAGGACCCTGAAGGAGACCCTGTGGCTATCCGCGTCCTACTGGTCGACGATCAACCGCTGCTGCGCACCGGTTTCCGGATGATTCTGGAGGCGGAGGGGGATCTCGCGGTGGTGGGCGAGGCCGGTGACGGCCTCCAGGCTCTCGACCAGGTGCGGGCGCTGCAGCCCGATGTGGTGCTGATGGACATCCGCATGCCGCGGATGGACGGTGTGGAGGCGACGCGCCAGATCACCGGTCCCGGCCGGGACGGACCGGCGAAGGTGCTGGTGCTGACCACGTTCGACCTCGACGAGTACGTGGTGGAGGCGTTGCGCGCGGGTGCCAGCGGCTTCCTGCTGAAGGATGCCCCGGCCAACGAGCTGGTGCAGGCCATTCGCGTGGTCGCGGCGGGCGAGGCGATGCTCGCCCCGAGCGTCACCCGCAGGCTGCTCGACAAGTACGCGGACCATCTGCCGTCCGGCGAGGAGCCCGTCCCCGACACGCTGCACACGCTGACCGACCGCGAGGTCGAGGTGCTGAAGCTGGTGGCCCGCGGCCTGTCGAACGCGGAGATCGCCGCGGACCTGTTCGTCAGCGAGACCACGGTGAAGACGCATGTCGGTCATGTGCTGACCAAGCTCGGGCTGCGCGACCGGGTGCAGGCGGCCGTGTACGCGTACGAGAGCGGCCTGGTGCGCCCCGGCGCCCAGTGAGGCGCGGCGGGGCGGGTGTGTTCCCATTCCCCGGACCGTTCCCTCTCGGAGGCGGTCCCGGGGCCGCGCCCGTGGCCGTGCCCGTGCCCGTCCGGCCGTGATGCCCCCTCCGCGGTCCGCCGCGCCGTCACCCCCTGCCCGGCAGGCACCGGTTGTCCGTGCCGTGCACGGATGCTGAGGTCGTTGCCGAACGTACGGCAGGGACGCAGAGGGGGAAGGGGTCATCGTGGAGTTCCGCGTTCTGGGCAGGGTCGAGGTGGTGATCGGCGGCCGGGCGGGGCACGTGGGGTACGCCCGGCAGCAGTGCGTGCTGGCTGCGCTGCTGGTCGACATCGGCCGACGGGTGAGCGTCGATCAGCTGATCGACCGCGTGTGGGGAGAGCGCCCGCCGCAGCGGGCCCGGGACGCCCTCTACAGCTACCTGTCCCGGCTGCGCCGCGTGCTGGCTCCGGCCGGCACCGGCATCGAGCGGTGCGACGGGGGGTACCTGCTGCGGGCCCAGGAGGACGCGGTGGACCTGCACCGGTTCCGTCGGCTGCTGGAGCGGGCCCGGACCGTCGACGACGACGCGCAGGCCGACGACCTGTACGGCGCGGCTCTCGGCCTGTGGCGGGGCGAGCCCTTCGGTTCTGCCGACAGCCCATGGATCCACCGGCTTCGGCAGGGCCTGCACCAGGAGCGTCTCGCGGCCGAGTCGGACCGGGGCGACCGCGCGCTGCGCTGCGGCCGTCACACCCGTCTGCTGGCGGAACTGCCTGTGCGGATCGAGGAACACCCGCTGGACGAACGGCTCGTCGGCCAGCTGATGCTCGCGCTCTGCCGGGTCGGGCGGCCCGCCGAGGCGCTCGACCACTACCGGCGCCTGCGTCACCGCCTGGCCGAAGAACTCGGTGTCGACCCCGGTGAGCGGTTGCAGCGTCTGCACCAGGACGTCCTCACCGGTGACCCGGCGCTGAGCGGTCCGTCCGAACCCCCCGCTCCGGTCGTCGGTCCGTCCGTGCCTCGCCAGCTCCCGCCGAGCGTCCTGCACCTGGTGGGCCGGGGGCACGAACTGGGTTTTCTCGACGCGCAGTTGAAGGTTCTGGACGACGGTCCGGGTACCTCCCCGATCGTTTCCGTGTCCGGGGTGGCCGGGGTGGGCAAGACGACGCTCGCCGTGCACTGGGCACGCCGGGTGGCGGACCGCTTCCCGGACGGTCAGCTCTGCCTCGACCTGCGGGGGTTCGGGCCCGCCGGGGCACCGATGGCTCCCTTCGAAGGCGCACGCCGGCTGCTGGAGGCGCTCGGGGTGCGGCCGGAGCGGATACCCGCGGACACGCCGGGCCGCGTGGCGTTGTTCCGCAGCGTCACCGACGGCAAACGGCTGCTGCTGGTGCTGGACAACGCGCGCGGCACCGACCAGGTCGAACCGCTGCTGCCCGGCAGCCCCGGCTGCCTGGTGCTCGTCACCAGTCGGCGGCGGCTCACCGGCCTGGTCGCCCGGCACCAGGCGCAGCACCTCTCGCTGGCCGTTCTGACGCCCGCGGCGGCCCGCGAACTGGTGGCCGCACGGCTGGGCGCCGAGCGGGCCGGTGCGGAACCGGAGGCGGTGACCGAACTCGCCGAGCGCTGCGACCGGTTGCCGCTGGCACTGAGCATCGCCGCCGCACGCGCCTGCACCCTTCCCTCCCTGCCGGTCGCGGCGCTGGTGGAGGAGTTGCGGGACGAGCGCCACCGTCTGACGGCCCTCTCCACGGGCGACGGCGAGGACACCGACCTCCTCTCGGTGTTCACCTGGTCCTACGGTGCGCTGTCCCCCGGTGCCGCGCGCCTGTTCCGGCTGCTGGCCGTACATCCCGAGCCGGATTTCGCCCTGCCGGTCGCCGCTGCGGCGAGTGGGCTCGCCCCCGCGGACACCAGGGTCCTGCTTGCCGAACTGGTCGACGCCCATCTGGTCCGGCCCGGCACCACCGGTCGTTTCCTCCTGCACGACCTGCTGCGCGCCTATGCCGGCACCCGGCTCGCCGCCGACGAGAGGGCCGAGGACGCGCACGCCGCGGCCCACCGGGTCTTCGATCACTACCTGCACACCGCCCTCGCCGCGGACCGGCTCCTGGACGAGCACCGGGACCCCGTAGCCGTGCGGGCTCCCGCCGCGGGTGCCCGGCCGCAGCCGATGGCAACGCACGAGCAGGCCGAGCGGTGGTTCCGCGCCGAGCACGCCGTCCTGCTCGCGGCCGTCCGACAGGCCGCGAGCACCGGGCTGCCGGGGCATGCGTGGCAGCTCGCCTGGGCGATCGGCACCCATCTGCACCGCAGGGGCGCCTGGCAGGAGTGGGTGGAGGCGCAGCGCATCGCGCTCACGGCGGCCCTGGACTGCGGCGATCGAGCGGGCATCGCCCACGCCCGGCACGGGCTGGGCCTCGCCTGTGCCTGGGCCGGCCGGCGCGAGGAGGCGCACACGCACCTCACCACCGGGCTCCGCGAGTACGCCGATCTGGCCGACGAACGCGGCCAGGCCCACACGCATCGCACCCTGGCCTGGCTCGCCCAGCGGCAGGGCAGGCCCGCACAGGCCCTGGAACACGCCGAAGGGACGCTGCGGCACTACACCGCCGCGGGGTTCGTTCCCGGGCAGGCCAGTGCGCTCAATGTCATCGGCTGGTGCGAGACCCTGCTGGGCCGTCACCGGGAGGCACTGTCCGCCTGCCGACGGGCTCTGGACCTCTTCGAGCAGGCCGGCAACCGCACCGGGCAGGCGTACTGCTGGGACAGCCTCGCCCACGCGTACCGGGGACTGGGCCGAGAGGCCGAGGCGATCGACTGCTTCCGGCAGGCCCTGAGCCTGTTCCGGGCGCTGGGCGACCGCTACAACCAGGCCACCGCTCTCACCGGTCTCGGCGACGGTCACGCCGCGCGCGGTGACCACGACGAGGCCACCGCCTGCCACCGGGAGGCGCTGGCCATCCTCCGGGAGCTCGGCCACCCGGAGGCCGACGACCTGCGGCGGCGGCTGGACCGGGCCGCACCCGCCTGACGCCCCGGCCCGAGTGCGGCCCGCCGCGGAGCCGTCCGCGGCGGGCGGCCCGGCCCCTTGCAGAAGTGCACAAGGTTCACCGAAGGACCGATGAGCAGGATGGCTCTCGCCGGCCGGCACCGGGGGCGGATGCGCCTCCACCCACCTGCGGACGACTCGCGTCGCAGGAACAGGAAGACGACCTGGAGGAACCACGTGATCTCGAAGATCGCCGTGCGGTTCGGGACGACCACCGCCGTCGCCGCGCTCGCCGTGCTCGGCACCCTGGCCACACCGTCCAGCGCCCGGAGCGACGGTGCCCGCGGCTCGAACGCCCCGGCCGTCACCACCACGAGCGCCCCGGTGGCCGCCGGAACCTGCACCTTCGACAGCCCGATCACCGCGAAGAGCGCCTCGGTGGGCTCCGCCACCGTGCAGCTGCGGTACAGCACGACGACCCGGTGCGCCTGGGGCCGCGTCCTCAACGCCAGGGTGGGTGATTTCGTGTACGTGGAGCGCAGGTACCCCGACGGGCACTCCGACGCCTATCTGCCCGGCGCCTCGGCGACCGAGGTGAAAACCGGGTCCGACGCGCACACGCCCTCGTACTACGACGGAGGCGTCCAGATGAGGGCCTGCGCCGTGACGCGAACCACCTCCAACTGCACGGGCTGGTACTGAGGCCGGACTCGCGCAGCCGCCCGGACACCCCGCGGGGTGTCCGGGCGGCCCGGCTCGGGCGGCGGGACGGTCAGCCGGTGCCCCCCACCAGTTCCCAGAGCTGGAGTTCGCCGGAGGGGTTGACCGCCCATTCGACCCCGGCGAGGCTCTCGCGGGAGGCGGCGTACTGCTTGCCCTGCCAGATCGGCAGGACGGGAACGTCGTCGGCGACGAGGTCCTGGAGCTTCTCGAAGGTCCCGGCCGCGGCGCTGCGGTCGGCCGCGCGCCGGGACTCCGGGATGAGCTTCTTCTGCGCCAGGGCCGACTTGTAGGGCGAGTTGAGGAAGTTGTTCTTGTCGAGGAACGGCGCCGTGTAGTTGTCGGGGTCCGGGAAGTCGGGGAACCATCCCATGCCGTAGACGGCGTACTCGCCGCGCACCTGGGCGGGGCGGAACTTCGCCCAGGGGGTGCCCTTGACGGTGACGTCGAACAGTCCGGTGTCGTTGAGCTGCTCCTTCAGCGTCCGGAACTCCTCGGCCGTTCCGGTGCCGAGGTGGTCGGTCGTGTAGTGCAGGGTGAGCTTCACCGGGGTGTCGATGTGCCCGGCCTGCAGGATCGCCTCCGCCTTGGCGGTGCTGGGTTCGCCGTACTTGTTGTAGAACGAGTTGGCGTGCCCGGTGATGCTGGACGGGATCAGCGAGTACAGCGGCTCGGCCGTGGAGCCGTACACCTCGCTCGCGATCTCGCCGCGGTCGACGACCTGCGCCATGGCCTGGCGGACCGCCTTGCTCTTCACGGTCTTGTCGTCGGTGTCGAAGCCGAGGTAGCGAATGGCGAGACCGGGCATCTCGGTGAGCTTGACGTTGTCCTCCGGCGTCTCCAGCATCCGCTGGGCCTGCTCCGGCGTCATGGTGCGGGTCATCATGTCGATCTTCTTGAGGCGGAAAGCCTTCTCCATGGCCTTCGCGTCGGGGAGGAGCTCCAGCTCGACCTCCTCGTTCCGCACCCTCAGATCGCCCCGGTAGAGGGGGTTCCTGGTGAAGACGATCTTGACGACCTTGTCGTGCTCGATCTTCGGCTCCATGGTGTACGGGCCGGAGCCGGTCACCTGGAATCCGGTCCGCGCGGACTTCGCCTCGTAATCGGTCCGCGGCACGATGCCCGCGACGGGGGTGGAGAGCTTGTACGGGAACGTGGCGTCCGGCGTACGGAGGTGGAAGACGACCTCCTGCTCGTTCGGCGTCTCGACCGTGTCGATGTTGGCGAGCAGGGCGCCGGGGCCGTTGGGGGTGTCGATGCGGATGACCCGGTCGATGGAGTACTTCACGTCGTCGGCCGTGATCCTCCTGCCGCTGGTGAACTTCAGGTCGCTGCGCAGCTTGCAGCGGTAGCTCTCGTTCCGGGTGTCCGTGAAGGAGCAGTTCTCGGCCGCCTCGGGCACCGGCAGGCCGCCGCCGCGCGGCACGTGCATCAAGGTCTGCACGGTCTGCCGGAGCACGTTCCACGCGCCCGCCTCGTAGGCGACGGCGGGGTCGAGCGGGGCGGGGTTGTCCTCGGAGGTGACGAACTGGTCCGTGGTGCCGACGACGAGGGCGTCCCCGCCACCGTCCCCGCCGCCCGACGCGCCGCAGGCGGCGAGTACGGGTGCGAGCAGGCCGACGACGGCCGGCAGCACCAGAGTCTTGCGGTTCATCTTGGACGCTCTCCCTCATCCCGGTATCGAGAGAGCGACATTAGTGGGCGCCGTCGGCAATGCCGCACGGGGAGTTCCGTCACGAGATCGGACAGCTGCAGGGAATAACCGCGAGTCATTTTCCTGCACCGGGAAGACTTCGATCCGATCGCCACCAATCGGGACTTTTTACCGCCACAAAACGGGCACGCCGGTGAATCCTGAGCAGTTCTCAGGGTTTATCGAGTGACAAAGCTCACGCTTTCCTGTATTTGCAACCTTCGCTATGCGCACACCCTCGCACACGGGCGCGCGACAGAAAGCACACATTCACCACCGAGAGTTTTTCTTTTTATTCACAGAAACACTCCCGGTGGGCGGATCATCGCGTTCCCGTGACCAGTCCCCGGAGGAAGGCGAGGTCGACCTCCTCCAGCGAGCTCACGACCACCCGACCGGACGCGGGGGCGATGGGGGCGACGGACGGCACGGCGACCACCCGGCAGCCGGCGGCCTCCGCGGCGGCGACACCGGTCGCGGTGTCCTCGATGACGGCGCAGCGCTCGGGGTCCGCCCCGAAGCCGGAGGCGGCGGTGAGGTAGGGCTCCGGGTGCGGCTTCGTGCGGGAGACCTCGTCGCCCGCGACGGTGAGGGCGAAGTGGTGGTGGCCCACCGAGTCCAGCACCCGGTCGATGATCCGCCGGTGCGAGGCGGAGACCAGGGCGGTGGGGACCTCGTGCCTGGCCAGTTCGTCCAGGAGCCGTGCCGCGCCGGGCATCAGCGGCACGCCCCGGCCGATGCGCTTCTCGAAGCGGTCGTTGAGCAGCACGGTGAGTTCGTCGAGGGTGACGTCCGCGCCGGTGACATCGATGAGATAGCCGGCACTGCGGGTCATCGGACCGCCGACCACCACGTCCCGCCACGCCTCGTCGAGCCGGTGGCCGAGTTCGGCGAAGACCTCCACCTCGACATCCCACCAGAAGCCCTCGGTGTCGACGAGTGTGCCGTCCATGTCGAGCAGAACGGCCTGGAGCGCGGCGTCTTCGGCCGTGCGGGTCAGGGACGCGGGGACCGTACTGGTCATCGGCACACCTCCGTGAGGAACGAGAGGCCGGCCGCCTTTTCCCGTGGGAAGGGCGACCGGCCTGCACTGGGCCGACAAGTGTACGACTTGTCCTGCTACCGCGCGTCGAACGTCGTCTTACCGCGCGTTGAAGTATTTCGCCTCGGGGTGGTGGATGACGATCGCGTCGGTGGACTGCTCGGGGTGGAGCTGGAACTCCTCCGAGAGGTGCACCCCGA